>NZ_JAEUMN010000106.1 GCF_016793225.1 Phenylobacterium sp. | reverse complement strand
TCGAAGTCGTCGGTCAGGTAGCGGACGAAGCCCGAGCCGTACTTGTTCGAGGTGTTCAGGCCGGCTTCCAGGCGATGGACGTCCAGGGTGTCGTTGTCGAGGCGGGCCCGCGCGAAGACCGACAGGCCGCGGATGGGCTGGGCGTCGGCCGCCACCACCCAGTCCGACGCCTTGGTCCGCAGGCCGGACCGGTTCGTGAAGACGGCGTTCTCCTCGGTGCGGAAGCTGCGGCCGACCAGCACGTTGGCCCGCCGCCCGTCGTCCCACATCACGGTGGCGCGGCCGGCGACGTTCAGGCGCACGCCGTCCTCGTAGAGGTCGTAGCCGGGGAACTTGTTCGAGCGGAACAGCGTCGTCTCGTCGAACTCGAAGGCGACGGAGTCCTCGTTCAGGTAGATCGGATCGCCCGCCGCGGTGCGGCCGATGATCACCTGCTTGGCGTTGGGCGAGGCGGCGATCTGCGCGATCGGTTCGACGATCACCGTGGCGTCGCTGAGCCGCTTGAAGAACGGGTAGTTGATGTCGAGGCCGACGGTCGCCAGGCCCCGGGTCATCTCGTCCTTCCGCGTGGTCGAGCCGACGCCGGTGAGGATGTCCTGGATCCGATAGGCGTCGGCGCGCGCGTTGAGGAACGGCGAGAAGCGCAGGCCGGCGGCCGAGGTGAACGAGCGGCGCCAGTCGACCTCGCCGGTCAGCCGGGCGCTGTCCAGGCCGGGCAGGCGCGCGGCCGGGAAGAACTGGGACTGCTCGCGGCTGAGCACGACGCCGCTGGTGTGCACCCGCAGCCGGCCGCCCGCCACCGTGCCGGCAGGCTCGTAGTGACCCTCCACCAGGGGACCGATGACCGGGAAGATCCGGTCGTTCTCGCCCGAGGCGAAGCCCGTGGCCGGATCGAAGTTGCCCGGCCGCAGGCCCTGGATGGTCATCGCGGCGACCGAGAAGTACGAGCGCTGGTCCTGCCGGATCGAGTAGATCTGGCTGATCAGGCGGCGGTCGTCGGCGATGTACGGCCCGCGCGTGTCGTAGACCTTGCCCACCTCGTACTTGTCGAAGATCAGGTCGTCCGAGGCGCGTTCGGCCGTGAAGCCCCACAGCCACTTCTCGTCGATCTGGAAGGCGCCCCGGCCCAGGACGTAGCTCCTGTGGGTGGACGTGCCCGGAAGCTCGTTGCCCTTGCCGTCGAAGTCGCGGGCGTGGGTGTAGCCGAAGCGGATGTCCACGTCGCCCGAGTAGAAGCGCTTGCGCACCTGGCCGTTGAGGAACGGCGCGATCTTGGAGTTGATCTGCGGGCTGATCGTCAGGTCGGTGGAGGGCGAGACCACCAGGTAGTAGGGCTGCTCGTACGAGAGGCCGCGGCGGTCCGAAACCGAGGCCTTGGGCACCAGGAAGCCGGACGAGCGCGGGGCGTCCGGGTCGGCGTGCCAGAACACCGGCAGGTAGGCCACCGAGACCCCGAACAGCCGGAAGCGCGCGCTGCGGTACGTCACGATCCGCCGCTTCTTGTCCCGGACCACCCGCTCGGCGGCGATCGACCAGGTGGGCGTCTTCGGCGTCCCGTCCGCGGCGCAGATCTCGCACGGCGTGTAGATCGCCTTGTTGAGCTCCTGGATCGTGTCGCTGCGCTTGGCCGCGCTGGCGGCGGCGATCTTCACGTTCTCCTGCAGACGCGCCGAGAAGCCCAGCGCGACGCCGGCCTTCATCTCGTCGTCCAGCACGATCTCGTTGGCGAACTCGGTCGAGCCGTCGGCCTCGACGATGACGATGTTGCCGAACCCCCGGATCACCCCGGTCTTGTCGTCGTAGACCAGACGGTCGGCGCGCAGGGTGCGGCCGTTGTAGCGCACCTCGATGTTGCCCTGCGCGGTGGTCACGCCGTTCTGGTCGTCGCGGACGACCTCGTCGGCCTCCATGTACATCTCGTCCGGCTTCAGCCCGTCGGCCCGGGCCGGGGCCGCGGGCGGAGTCTGGGCCTGGACGGCCGAGGACCACAGGAGGGCGACCGCCGCGCTCGCCAGAAGGGCGCGCTTGCCTGCGCTTCGCGGCGAACGCCGACGCGGAACCATCAACCCTCTCGATCCCCAGTGACGCGCCGCGGCGGCGTCTCTTGTTGCAGGCCTGCGATGCATAGCTCCGCAGGCGAACGATTCAACCGTCTTCGGTGTAGCAAAGCAGGCTCACCCCGGCGAGCAGCGCGACCACCGCCGGAGCCCAGGCGGCAGCGAACAGCGGGATGATGTCGGCCTTGGCCAGCGCGCCGGCGAACTGGTTGAAGAAGAACATGACGAAGCCCAGCGCCACGCCTGTCCCGGCCAGCCCCGCCAGCCCGCCCAGGCGCGTCAGCCGGAGCGAGAAGGCGGCGGCCAGGACGGACATGGCCGCGAAGAGGAGGGGGGTCGCCAGGAGCTGCTGCAGGCGCAGCCGGTAGCTGTTGGCCGAGAACCCGGCCTGCTCGGTGAGCTGGATGGCCCGCGGCAGCCGCCAGAACCCGATCGCCTCGGGCGAGGCCAGCCGCTCCAGGGCGGCCTCCTCGTCCAGGGTGGAGCGGATGGACAGCGAATCCGACCGGATCGACGAGGCGCCCGCCGTCGCCTCCCGCACGTTGCGCAGGCGCCAGTGGCCGGGCAGCAGGGTCGCCTCCTCGGCCTCCAGCCGCCGCCGGAACTCCGGCTGCCCGCGCGGGCTCTTCTCGTAGATGAACAGCGAGACGCCGCGCAGGGTCACGACGCCCCGCCGCACGTCGCGGTCCTTGGCGTGGATGACGATCTGGCTCTTCTCGTCGCCCTGGCGCAGCCAGATGTCCTGCGGCGCGTCGCCCAGGTAGTTCTCCATCAGACGCGCGCGCTCGAGTTCGAACCGGGCGCTGAGCGCGGCGGCGAGGGGGTTGAGCGCGCCCACAGCGACCAGGCCCAGCGCGAATGCGCCCGCCGCCGACGGCCAGATGAACCGCCACGCCGAAACCCCCGCCGCGCGCATGGCCACCAGCTCGCTGCGCCGGTTCAGGCCCACGAACGCCCCGATGCCGCCGAACAGGAAGCAGAACGGCAGGAGGATCTGGATGATCGAGGGGATCTTCAGCAGCGTCAGCTGGAAGATCGAGTCAGCGCCGACGTCGGCCCGGGTTCCCACCTGGCTGGTCAGCTCGACGAACTGGATCAGCAGCACCACCGACGAGATGATGGCGAGCGCCGCGGTCACGCCCAGCAGCGTGTAGCCCAGGATGTAGCGCTCGATCCGCCCCATCATGCGCGGGCGCCCGTCAGGTGCAGGGGCTGCTTGGTGATGTCGATGTGGCGGCTCACCTTCTGGCGGAAGATCTGCGCCAGGGCGAGCCAGGTCGCCAGGATCGGCGTCAGGTACTGGGCGACGTTCAGCCAGGCCTCGTCCTCGCAGGCGGACTGGATCTGGAAGCCGACCAGCCGGACCGCCGCGGCGATCGCGCCCATCACCACGATGCGCCGGCCGTAGCCCAGCCGCGAGAAGCCCCCGCCGATGATGGCGTTCAGCGCCAGCGCCATGAAGGCGATGTTGTAGAGGGGCGAGGCGATGCGGGCGTTGCCCTCCGCCAGCAGCTCCAGCCGGTTGCGCCGTTCCCAGTCCTGCTGCAGGTCGGGGAAGAACAGCTCGTGCAGCCACCGGTCCGACGGCTTGTAGTGGATCAGTTCGTCGGATCGCGAGAGCGGCGCGAGGTCGAAGATGTACTCGTCGAACGTGAGGTAGTTCAGGACGCTGCGGCTCGACAGCTCTTGGTTCGAGCCGTTCCGCATGAACAGCACCGGCCGACCTTGGGCGCGCCCGACGCGGCCCTGCTCGGCCGTGTAGGTGCTCGTCGAGCCGTCCGGCTTCACCTGGTGGATGAAGAGGTTGCGGAGGTTTCCTTGCCCGTCGACGCTCTGCGCGTAGACGGTCAGGCCGGGCGTCGGCTCGGTGAACTCGCCCTCGCGCACCAGGGTGGCGGCCAGGTCGGTCCGCACCTCGAACAGCTCCTGGCGCAGGGTCCGGAACGAGGCGGGCTGCACGAACAGGTTCATCAGCAGCGCCAGGAAGGCGATCGTGGCCGCCAGCCGCATGGCCGGGCTGATCACGCGCCAGCGGCTCATGCCGCCGGCGAAGCAGACCACGATCTCCTGCTCGGTGTGCAGCCGGTTCAGCGCCACCAGAGCCGCCACGAACACCGCGATCGGCAGGATCAGGTTGATGAGCTGCGGCATGTACAGCAGCGTCACCTTCAGGAACACGAGCGCGCTCTGGCGCTGGTTCACGATCAGGTCGAGCCCCGCCAGGCTCTGAGAGAGCAGCGCGACCGACGTCAGGGCCAGGGTGGCCAGGACCACCGGCCCCAGCAACTGGCGCAGGAGATATCGATCAATGAGGCGCACTTGCGAAAATCGAATGGCCCGGAGATTTAGTCGCGCCCCGGCGGCGGACCTGTTCTAAACCATGCGTCGCTTCGCCAGACAACAACCCTACGTCGGCGGCCCAGAGACCTAAGCCGAGACCTCGAGAGAAGAGATCATGGATATCCAATTCGTCGCGGCGGGCGCCGCTGTTCCTGCGAAATGCGCCGTGGCCCGCATCGTCTTCGAGGGCGAGGCCCACACCGGCGCGGTCGCCCAGGCGGTCGCCGCGAGCCGCTTCACGGGGGGCAAGGGCCAGACGCTCGACATCCTGGCGCCGCAGGGAACCGACGCCGCCCGGCTCGTCCTCGTGGGCGCCGGCAAGCGGGAGGCGTTCGACGCGGTCGGGGCCGAGAACGCCGCCGCCACCGCCTACAACGCCCTCAAGGCGTCGGGCCTGGAGGTGCTGCGGGTGGAAGGCGCCGGCGCGCTCGCGGCCAACGCCGCGTTCGGCGTGCGGCTCGCCAGCTACCGCTTCGACCGCTACCGGACCAAGGAGCCGGCCGAGAAGAAGCCGTCGATCCTGCGCACCGAGGTCGCCGCGGACGATCCCGACGGGACGCTGACCGCCTTCGCCGACTTCGCCGCCCTGGCCGACGCCATCAGCTTCACCCGCGACCTCGTCTCCGAGCCGCCGAACGTTCTCTACCCCGCCGAGTTCGCCCGGCGCGCCAAGGCGCTGGAGACCCTCGGCCTCGAGGTCGAGATCCTGGGCGAGGCCGAGATGATGAAGCTCGGCATGGGCTCGCTGCTGGCCGTGGGGCAGGGCAGCATCCGCGAAAGCCAGCTCGTGGTGATGAAGTGGATGGGCGCCGCCGACAAGTCGGCCCAGCCGATCGCCTTCGTGGGCAAGGGCGTCTGCTTCGACACCGGCGGCATCTCGATCAAGCCGGCCGAGAACATGGAGGACATGAAGTGGGACATGGGGGGCGCGGGCACGGTCGCCGGCGTCATGCACGTCCTCGCGGGCCGGAAGGCCAAGGTCAACGCCATCGGCATCCTGGGCCTCGTCGAGAACATGCCCGACGGCAACAGCTACCGCCCGGGCGACGTGCTGACCTCCATGTCCGGGCAGACGATCGAGGTGGTGAACACCGACGCCGAGGGCCGCCTCGTGCTGGCCGATGCGCTCTGGTACTGCCAGGACCGCTTCAAGCCGAAGTTCATGGTCGACCTGGCCACGCTGACGGGCGCCATCATCATCGCGCTGGGGAACGACCTCGCCGGCTGCTACGCCAACAACGAGGAGCTCGCGTCCAACCTGCTCGAGGCCGGCAAGGCCGAGGACGAGGGCCTGTGGCGCATGCCGCTGCCCGACGCCTACAACAAGCAGATCGACTCCATGATCGCCGACATGAAGAACACCGGCGGCCGGCCGGGCGGCTCGATCACCGCGGCGCTCTTCCTCCAGCGGTATGTGAACAACGTCCCCTGGGCGCACCTGGACATCGCCTCGACCGCCTGGAAGAAGCCCTCGTCGGTCCCCACCGTGCCGGACGGCGCCGTGGGCTTCGGCGTGCGGCTCCTCAACCGCATGGTGCGCGACAAGTACGAGGGGTGATGGGGCGTCGCACCCCCGCCCACGTCATCCCCCGGCTCGTCCGGGGGATCCATGCCGGTGGTCCCCCGGTGCTTAAGGGGATTGTTCGCGTGCTTCGATACGACGACGGGCGTCGTGCAAGCGGAACAATGGGTCCCGCGGACAAGCCGCGGGATGACGTGACGGTGCGAGCACGTCGGAGCGCGGCGCTCGCTAGATGACCACCCGCCTCGTCCTTCTGCACAGCCCGCTGCTGGGGCCGCTGTCGTGGCGGCGGGTCGCGGCCATCCTTGCCGGGCGCGGAGCGGCGGCGGAGGCGCCGGCCTGGCCGCGGCTCTCGACTCTGGGCGCCGACGGCTACGCGGCGCTGGCCAACAGCATGGCCGCCAGCCTGGGCGCGGGTCCACCGGCGATCGTCGTGGCGCATTCGGGCGCCGGCGCGCTCATGCCCTCGGTGGCGGCCCTGGCCCGCGGGCAGGTGAGGGGCGTCATCTACTGCGACGCCATCCTGCCGCACCCGGGGCTCTCGTGGTTCGACACCGCGCCGCCGGCCCTGGCGGCCCAGCTGCTGGCGGGCGCCGTCGAGGGCCGGCTTCCGGCGTGGGACCAGTGGTGGCCGCCGGGCGCGCTGGCGAAGCTGGTCCCTGACACCGATCTCCGCGAGGCGCTGATCGGGGAACTGGAGCCCATCCCGGTCGGCTACTTCGAGGAACTCGCGCCCGAGCTGGAGCTGGCCGTTCCGGCCGCCTACCTGCAGCTCTCGGGGGCCTACGTCGAGGAAGCGCAGATCTCGATGCGCAGGGGCTGGCCCGTGGTGCGGCTTCCGCTGCATCATCTGGCCATGCTGACCCACGCCGAGGCCGTCGCCGGCGCCATCGAGAGCCTTGCCGCGCGCCTGGAGGGCCGTGATGGCTGACGCGCCCTGCGAGGTCTGGTTCTACCATCTCGAGCGCACGGGCCTCGACCAGGCCCTGCCCGAGCTGCTGGAGAAGACGCTGCAGCGCGGCTGGAAGGCCATCGTCCGCTCGTCCGCCTCCGAGCGCATCGACCACCTGGACGGTTGGCTCTGGAGCTACCGGGACGAGAGCTTCCTGCCCCACGCGCCGGCCGACGAGCCCAACGCCGCGCGCCAGCCGATCCTGCTCACCACGCGCGCCGACAACCCCAACGCCGCCGATGCGTTGTTCCTCGTCGACGGCGCCGAACCCGGCGACCTCGCGGGCTACCAGCGCTGCATCGTCATCTTCGACGGAGCCGACCAGGCCCAGCTCGAGGCGGCGAGGGCGCAGTTCCGGTCCGCGAAGGCGAAGGGGCATCCGGTGTCCTACTGGAAGCAGCAGGCCCGGGGCTGGGAGAAGCAGGCATGAAGCGGTTGGCGCTGGCGACGGTCGTTCTGGGGCTCGCGGGATGCTCGACGTCCCCGCCGCCGGCGTCGCCGCCGCCGCCCGCTCCGCCACCGCCGGCGAGTTCCGCGCCGGCGCCGCCCCCGCCGCCCGACACCTGCGGCGCCCGCCAGCACCAGCACCTGGTCGGCCGGCCGCGCAGCGAGGTCCCCGTGCCGCTGGACCCGAACCGCCAGCGTGTCGCCTGCACCACCTGCCCGGTCACGATGGACTACAACGCCGAGCGCCTGAACTTCTTCTTCGACGCCGGCACGGGCCTCATCAAGGAAGTCCGCTGCGGCTAGGCCCCGAGGGCCTTTCCGGAGCCCCCCGTCATGTGACGGTGGATTGTCTTCCCGGAGCCCGCGAACAAACCCGTCATGGCCCGGCTCGTCCGGGCCACCCACTGGGCTGTGACTTTGTGGCGGCCCTCGGCGCGCGACGGTCCGGCGCCCAGCCCTGTGGCTCCCCCGGACAAGCCGGGGGATGACGGTTGGTTGTCTGGGGCGCGTGGCGCCCCACGGCCCCCGCTACCCCGGGATTTCCACCCCGAACGCCCGCAGCAGCGCCAGCCAGGCCTCGCGCCCCTTCGTCCGGTCGAACTTCTCGACCGCCGTCGCCCGGGCGGCCGCGCGCAGCCCCGCGAACGCCTGCGGCTGGCGGCACGCCGCGATCATCGCCTCTGACAGCGCCGCCACGTCGAAGAACGGCAGCAGGGTTCCGTTCACCCCGTCCTCCACGGCGTCGTGCAACGGCGCGGTGTCCGACCCGATCACGTAGCAGCCGCTCGCCATCGCCTCGGCCAGCGACCAGGAGAGGACGAAGGGGTATGTGTAGTAGACGTGCGCCGCCCCCAGCCGCAGCGCCGCCAGCATCCGGGCGTGCGGCACGCGGCCCAGGAAGTGGACCCGCGCGGGATCGTAGGGGACGCCGTCGAAGCAGACCTCCTTCCAGGTGCGGCCGTCCGGCGGGGAGCCGCCATAGGGGCGGTCCGCGGTCTCTCCGATGATGATCACCTGCGCGTCGGGAACCTCCGCCAGCAGCCGGGGCAGGGCCCGGGCGAGGATGTGCAGGCCCCGCAGCGGCTCCATGTGGTTGTTCACGTGGGTGATCACCGGCGTGCCCGGCGCGATCACGCGCCCGTCGTCCAGGGCGAAGGGCTCCGCCGGCCCCGGGCGGATCTGCTCCACGTCGACGCCCTCGTGGATCACGCGGGCGCGCTCGCGGAACACGGGCGGCAGGGCGTTCGCCTGGAACGGGGTGGGCGCCACGATGGCGTCGCAGCCGGCGTAGCTCAGCGCCATGACCGGGTTCTTCGCCCGCACCCGCAGCGCCTGCTCCTCCTCGACCGGGAACCACTCGGTGTCGAAGCCCACGTCGTAGCCGCGGCCGTGATACCAGAACTCGGCGAAGCCGATCTGGCGGGCCGCCGGGAAGACCTCGGACAGGAACGTCATCTCGCCCCAGCCGGGGTGCCCCACGATCACCTGCGGGTCCCACCCTTCGGCGCGCAGCGCCTTCGCCGCGTCGTAGGCCATTCGTCCCCGCAGGAGGTCAGCCTCAGCGCGAACCGCCAGCGGGAAGATGCCCGGCGTGGTGCCGCGTGGCAGCGAATAGCGGGCGATCCGCGTCGGCGGCAGGCCGCGGGCGTGATCCTGGCCGATCGCCAGCGTCCGAACGCCGCGCGCCGCCAGGGTCTCGGCCAGGTCCCGGAACTGGCCCGGGAAGTTGTTGTGCACGAAGAGGACGCCCGACGGCATGGCGCGGCTTTACCGCGCCGCCGCCGCGGCTGTCACCCCGCACGCCTGGGCGTGGTGCGGATGAGAGGAGTCGAACCTCCACGCCTTTCGGCGCTGGAACCTAAATCCAGTGCGTCTACCAATTCCGCCACATCCGCGTGGAGGCCGCGCCTGCCATTGCGGGCCGGGCGGTCGGCGTCAAGGGGCAGGGGGCTTTCACCCGCCCGCACGCCGTGACATAAGGGCGCCTTCGCGCCGCCGGGGCCTCTTCGGCGGCTACTCCCGTTTGACGTGAAAGGGCGGACACGGCGCGACGCCGCGCGCGGTCCGGGAAGCTGAAGATGTCGATGCAGATCGTTGAGAAGTCTGGTGAAGGCCTGAGCCGCGTCTACGGCGTCACGGTGCCGCAGAAGGATCTGGCCGAGCGCCTCGAGACGCGCATCGCCGAGATCACCCCGACGCTCAACATCAAGGGCTTCCGGCCCGGCAAGGTGCCGCCGGCCCATGTGCGGCGGCTCTACGGCAAGGCGCTGATGAGCGAGGTCGTCCAGCAGGCGCTGACGGAAACCACCCAGAAGGTGCTGGACGACAACAACCTGCGCCCCGCGAGCGACCCCGACCTCAAGCCCGAGGGCGACATCGAGGCGGTCATGGACGGCAAGGCGGACCTCGCCTACGAGCTCGCCATCGACATCATGCCGGACTTCCAGCCGGTGGACGCGGCGACGCTCAGCCTGTCGAAGCCCGTCTACACGCCCACCGACGCCGAGGTGGACGAGGCGATCGCCGACCTCGCCAAGCAGAACCGCACCTATGAGCCTCGCACCGGCAAGTCGGTGAAGGCCAAGGAGGGCGACCAGGTCGTCATCGACTTCATAGGCCGTATCGACGGCGAGGCCTTCGAGGGCGGCACGGCCGAGGACGTCCCGCTCGTGCTGGGTTCGGGCCAGTTCATTCCCGGCTTCGAGGACCAGCTGATCGGCGCCAAGCCGGACAGCGAGCTGACCGTGAAGGTGACGTTCCCCGCCGAGTACCAGGCCGCCAATCTGGCGGGCAAGGACGCCGAGTTCGAGACCAAGGTGAAGGAGGTCCGCGCGCCGGTGGACTCCGCCGCCGACGACGCGCTGGCCGAGCGCCTGGGCGTCGAGAACCTCGAGAAGCTGAAGGAGCTGGTGAAGGGCAATCTCGAGCAGCAGTACGCCGGCGCCTCGCGCTTCAAGCTGAAGCGGGCGCTCCTGGACCAGCTCGACGAGAAGCACGACTTCCCGCTTCCGCCCAAGATGGTCGAGGCCGAGTTCGCCGCGATCTGGCAGCAGGTGCAGCAGGACAAGGAGGCCGGCGAGCTTCCCGAGGACGACGCCAAGAAGACTGAAGAGCAGCTCGAGAAGGAATACCGCCGCATCGCCGAGCGCCGCGTGCGCCTGGGCCTCGTCCTGGCCGAGATCGGCCGCGCCAACAACGTCACCGTCACCGAGCAGGAACTGGCCGAGGCCATCCGCCGCGAGGCCATGAAGTACGGCGCCCAGGCCCAGCAGGTGTTCAACCTGCTGCGCGAGAACCAGAACGCCCAGGCCCAGCTGCGTGCGCCGATCTTCGAGGACAAGGTGGTCGACCTGATCGTCTCGAAGGCCAAGGTCGACGACAAGGCCGTCTCGAAGGACGAGCTCCTGAAGGAAGACGACCTGCCGGAAGGCTACGAGGGCTAACCTCCTCCACGCCTGTCCTCCGCGCCGTCATCCCGGTCTCGCCGCCAGGCGAAGACCGGGATCCATACGCGCCGAAGCCCTGTGACGACGCAGCGGCGATGGCGGCGGCCGGCTTGTGACGCGGAGTCTATGGGTCCTGGTCTGGCGGGGCGGGCCCCGACGTCCTACAGCGACCGCAGGCGCCGCAGCAGCTCGGCGTTCTCGATCGACGCCCGCCGTTCGTTGATGGCGCGGTGCAGGTCGAGCGACTCCTGCGGGTCCAGCGGCGACAGGGCCGCCATCACGTCGTCCAGGTCGGGGTTCATCGGCGCTTCGGGCACGCGTTCGACCGGCATGTCCATGGGACACCTCCCTCATCCCGCCGCGGCGGGGCCTCTCCCGCTCTTAAGGTATCATTTACCTATGCTGAGCGCCAGGAGGTCCATGGCCTTCCACCTCGGCCGCGCCGATCACAGTTCCGTTGGAAGATCCTGCCCACGCCGCCGCGGCCGTCGGCGCCGTCCGGTGCGGCAAGACGCAGAAAAGCGATAGCCCGCAAGGGAATCGGTTGGCTTACCCAGCGTGCAGGGCCTACCTTGGAACCCTCAGCGCCGCGTCGGGGCGGCGGGGCCAACCCTGCGGGGGCAGGGGATGACTTCGCGTCTCCGGGAGTAGAGCGCTCCAGGAAGGAAGCGAGTTTTGCAGCGCACGCGTGAGCCTGGCGCCGACTATTTCCACAAGGTCGTCGATTGCCAGTGGGCCTGTCCGGCCCATACGCCGGTCCCCGAATACATCCGCCTGATCGCCGAAGGCCGCTACGGCGACGCCTACATGATCAACTGGAAGTCCAACGTCTTCCCGGGCGTCCTGGGACGCACGTGCGATCGCCCCTGCGAGCCGGCCTGCCGCCGCGGCCGGGTCGAGGACGAGCCGGTGGCCATCTGCCGGCTCAAGCGGGTGGCCGCCGACAACAAGCCCGACATCACCGCGCGCCTGCCGCCGCCGGCCGCCGCGCCCAACGGCAAGCGCATCGCCCTGGTCGGCGCAGGCCCCGCGTCCCTCACCGTGGCCCGCGACCTGGCCCCGCTGGGTTACGAGATCACGGTCTTCGACGGCGAGTCCAAGTCGGCGGGCATGATCCGAAGCCAGATCCCCCGCTTCCGCCTGCCCGAGGAGGTGATCGACGAGGAGGTGGGCTACATCACCGGCCTCGGCGGCATCGACATGCGCCTGGGGCAGCGGGTCGACAGCCTGAAGGCCCTGCTGGCCGACGGCTACGACGCCGTGTTCGTGGGCTCGGGCGCGCCGCGCGGCCGCGACCTCGACATCCCCGGCCGCCAGGAGGCGGCGGCCAACATCCATATCGGCATCGACTGGCTGTCGAACGTCTCGTTCGGCCACATCGACCGCATCGGCCGGCGCGTCATCGTGCTGGGCGGCGGCAACACCGCCATGGACTGCTGCCGCACCTCCCGCCGCCTCGGCGGCGAGGACGTGAAGGTGATCGTGCGCTCGGGCTTCGAGGAGATGAAGGCGTCCCCCTGGGAGAAGGAGGACGCGATGCACGAGGACATCCCGATCATCAACATGCGGGTGCCCAAGGCCTTCACCCACGAGGACGGCCGGCTCACCGGCGTGGTCTTCGAGGTGGTCGAGGCCGTGTTCGACGAGAAGGGCCGCCGCAAGCTCATGCCCACGGGCGAGCCCGACGAGCACTACCCCTGCGACGACGTGCTGGTGGCCGTGGGCCAGGAGAACGCCTTCCCCTGGATCGAGGACGACATCGGCCTGGAGTTCGACGAGTGGCATATGCCCAAGGTCGACCCCGCCACCTTCCAGTCCACCCTGCCCAATGTCTTCTTCGGCGGCGACGCGGCCTTCGGGCCCAAGAACATCATCTGGGCCGTGGCGCACGGCCACGAGGCCGCCGTCTCGATCCACAAGTTCTGCCACGGCGAGGACGTCGCCGTCCGCCCGCCGCCCGGCGCCACGCTCGTGAGCCAGAAGATGGGCATTCACGAGTGGAGCTACGACAACGACGTCTCCAACGACAACCGCTACCGCGTGCCGATGCGCGACAAGAAGGAGGCGCTGTCGGACGTGCGCCTCGAGGTCGAGCTGGGCTTCGACCGCGAACTGGGCCTGAAGGAAGCCCAGCGCTGCCTGAACTGCGACGTGCAGACCGTCTTCGCCGACAAGCTGTGCATTGAGTGCGACGCCTGCGTCGACATCTGTCCCATGGACTGCATCACCTTCACCGAGGACGCCGCCGAAAGCGCCGAGGGCGAGGCCGACCTGCGCGGACGGCTGAAGGCGCCCGCGCTCAACCTGACGCAGGACCTCTACGTCTCGGGCAAGCTGCCCGGCACCGGGCGCGTGATGGCCAAGGACGAGGACGTCTGCCTGCACTGCGGCCTCTGCGCCGAGCGGTGCCCGACCGGCGCCTGGGACATGCAGAAGTTCTATCTCGAGATGACGCACGCGGGGCCGCAATGCCTGAGCCGGTAGCCTCGCAGCAGGCCCTTGCCGCCCAGAAGGGGGCGCGGATCAACGACTTCGTCGTGAAGTTCGCCAACGTCAACGGATCGGGCTCGGCCAGCGCCAACGGCATGTTCGCCCGCTCGGTGATGCGCATGGGCGTGCCGGTGGCGGCGCGCAACATCTTCCCGTCGAACATCCAGGGCCTGCCCACCTGGTACGAGGTGCGGATCACCGAGGCCGGCCACCTGGGCCGCCGCGGCGGCGTCGACCTGATGGTCGCCATGAACCCGCAGACCTGGGACCGCGACGTGGCCGAGATCGAGCCCGGCGGCTTCCTGTTCTACGACTCCACCAAGCCGATTCCGCCCAGCCGCTTCCGCGACGACATCACCGTCGTCGGCGTGCCGCTAACGGCTATGTGCAACGAGGCCTATGAGCTGCCGCGCGAGCGTCAGCTATTCAAGAACATCATATATGTCGGGGCGTTGGCGGGACTTCTTGGCATCGAAGCCGAGGCGGTCGAGAGCCTCATCCGCGACGACTTCGCCGGCAAGGACCGGCTGATCAAGGCCAACATCGAGGCCCTGCACATGGGCCTCTCGTACGTGCAGAAGCAGCTGGCGCCGCTGCCCCTGCAGGTCCGCCGCGCCGACGGCGTCGGCGACCGCATCTACGTCGAAGGCAACCAGGCCGCCGCCCTGGGCGCGGTCTACGGCGGGGCCACCGTCTGCGCCTGGTACCCGATCACGCCGTCGACCTCGCTGGCCGAGGCGTTCACCGCCTACTGCCAGGAGCTGCGGGTCGACCCCGACACCGGCAAGTCGCGCTACGCCATCGTCCAGGCCGAGGACGAGATCGCCTCGATCGGCATCGTCGTCGGCGCCGGCTGGAACGGCTGCCGCGCCTTCACCGCCACCTCGGGCCCGGGCGTCAGCCTGATGACCGAGTTCATCGGCCTCAGCTACTTCGCGGAGATCCCGGCGGTGATCTTCGACGTCCAGCGCGGCGGGCCCTCCACGGGCATGCCTACCCGCACCCAGCAGGCCGACCTCCTGGCCGCGGCCTACGCCGGCCACGGCGACAGCAAGCACCCGATGCTGCTCCCCGCCGACCCGGGCGAGTGCTTCGAGATGGGCGCCCTCGCGTTCGACCTGGCCGACCGCCTGCAGACCACCGTCTTCGTGATGCTCGACCTCGACATCGGCATGAACGAGTGGCTGACGAAACCCTTCCAGTGGGACGACAGCCGCAAGCTCGACCGCGGCAAGGTCATGACCGCCGAGATGCTGGACGCGGGCGCCGATTTCGGCCGCTACAAGGAGGTGGACGGCGACGGCATCCCGTACCGGACCTACCCCGGAACCCACCCCACCAAGGGCGGCTACTTCACCCGCGGCACGTCGCGGAACCCGTACGCGCGCTACTCCGAGGAGGGCGCGGTCTACGTCGATAACATGGAGCGCCTGCTCCGCAAGTTCGAGACGGCGAAGTCGCTCGCGCCGGCGCCCATCCTGCGGCGCGCCAAGGGCCAGACCCGCGACGGCGTCATCTACTTCGGCTCCACCACCCCGGCCATGGACGAGGCGCTGGAGATGCTGGAGGCCCAGGGCCGCCGCCTCGACGCCCTGCGCATCCGCGCCTTCCCCTTCGCCGACGAGGTCATGAGCTTCATCGAGAGCCACGACCGCGTGTTCCTCGTGGAGCAGAACCGCGACGCCCAGCTGCGCACCCTGCTGATGACCGAGGGCGACGTCGACCCGGCCAAGCTGGTCTCCGTGCTGCACTACGACGGCACGCCGATCACGGCGCGGTTCATCGCCGGCGCCATCGCCAGCCGCATGGCCGTGGGCCAGATCGAGGCCGCCGAATGACCTACATCCTCAAGCCCCAGCTGCATCACCCCAAGCTGCCCACCAACGGCCTGGGCTACACGCGCCGCGACTACGAGGGCTCGGTCTCGACTCTCTGCGCCGGCTGCGGCCACGACTCCATCTCGGCGTCCATCATCCAGGCCTGCTTCGAGCTCGAGCTGCCGCCGCACCGCGTGGCCAAGCTCTCGGGCATCGGCTGCTCGTCGAAGACGCCGGACTACTTCCTGGGCAACTCCCACGGCTTCAACACCGTCCACGGCCGCATGCCCTCGGTGCTGACCGGCGCCAACCTGGCCAACCGCGACCTCATCTACCTGGGCGTCTCGGGCGACGGCGACTCCGCCTCCATCGGCCTCGGCCAGTTCGCCCACGCCATCCGGCGCGGCGTGAACATGCTCTACATCGTCGAGAACAACGGCGTGTACGGCCTCACCAAGGGCCAGTTCTCGGCCACCTCCGACCGCGGCTCGAAGTCCAAGCGGGGGGTCGTCAACACCGACGCCGGCATCGACATGGTGAGCCTGGCGCTGCAGATGGGCGCCACCTTCGTGGCCCGCTCGTTCTCGGGCGACAAGGAGCAGCTGGTCCCGCTGATCAAGGCCGGCCTCGCCCACAAGGGCGCCGCCTTCATCGACTGCATCAGCCCCTGCGTGCAGTTCAACAACCACCAGGGCTCGACCAAGAGCTTCGACTATGTGCGCGAGCACAACGAGGCGGTGAACAAGCTCGACGTCATCACCCCGCGCGATCCGATCCACGTCGACTACCGCCCGGGCGAGACGGTGCGGGTCCAGCAGCACGACGGCTCCATCCTGTCGCTGCACAAGCTGAACGACCTCTACAACCCCAACAGCCGCGCCCAGGCCCTGGGCTACCTCCAGGCCCGGCAGGCGAGGGGGCAGATCGTCACCGGCCTGCTGTTCGTCGACCCGGCCGCGGGCGACCTGCACGACGCGGTGGGAACCGTGGCCACCCCGCTCAACCAGCTGGGCGAGGCCGAGCTGGTCCCCGGACAGGCCGCGCTCGAGCGGATCAACGCGTCGCTGAGGTAGCCTGGGCCGGAGAGCCCGGCTCGGGACCACGGAAAACACGGACGGCCGCCTTCGGCGTCCGCGCGGATCAGGGCTCGCGCACGACGCCTCGGGGCTCCAAGAGCTTCCGATCGTCCCGGCGAAAGCCGGGACCCGGACCCACACGCCGGCTCACGCTTGGAGAGGCTCCGAGGCGCTGGAGCCCGCTTCTGAGCCGTTCCGTCTGGATCCCGGCATTCGCCGGGATGAGCGGATGGTGAGCAGGGATCCTAGATCGCCAGCAGTCCGCCGTCGGCGAACACGGCGCTGCCGGTGATGAACGACGCCTCGTCCGACAGCAGGAACGACACCACCGCCGCGATCTCGTCCGGGGACGAGGCGCGCTGCATCGGCGTCCAGTGCGGCGCGCGGGGCAGGGGCGTGCTGGCGGGGGTGGCGTCGCGCTGGCGATCCTCGCTGGCGTTCGCGCCCATGTTGCTGCGCACCGCGCCGGGGCACACGCAGGCGGCCCGGATCCCCTGCGGGCCATAGTCCACCGCGATCTGCCGGGTGAGCTGCAGCACCCCGCCCTTGCTGGCGGCGTAGCTGGCGGCCGAGCCCGCGCCGCCGATCACCACCGAGGCGATGGAGCCGGTGGTCACGATCACGCCCTTGCCGGCGGCCAGCAGGTGGGGCAGCACATGCTTGGCGCACAGGAACGGCCCGTTCAGGTTGACCGACAGCACGCGCTGCCAGTCCTCCAGGGCCGTCTCGTGGATCCAGCCGCGCCCGGCCGTCCCGGCGTTGGCGAACAGGCCCGACAGCTTGCCGAACCGCGCCTGGCTGGCCTGGACCATCTCGGCCACGTCCGCCTCGCGCGACACGTCGCAGGTGACCGCCAGGGCCTGGCCTCCCGCCGCCGCGATCTCGTCCGCCACGGCCTGTGCGGTCGCGCCCCGAACGTCGGCCACGGTCACGGCCGCGCCCTCCAGCGCCAGCCGCCGGGCCGCAGCCGCCCCGATGCCGCTGCCGGCGCCGGTGACGATGAACACCTCGCCCAGGTGCCGCTCGCGGAAGATGCGCGCCTCCGTCATGCCGGCACGCTCAGACGAAGTTGGCGGTGACGTCGCGGCGCTGGAAGCGCCACCCGTCGGCCGTCTTCACGAAGGTGTCGCGGTACTCGCCCACCAGGGTCGGCGCGCCGATCGGCGAGGTGCGCCGTCCCGGCTCGCCGTCGTGGCGGTGCAGGGTGAGGTAAACCACGCCCTGGGCATGGTGCTCGTCGATCACGTCGATCAGCAGGTTGTTGCAGATGTGGCGCGACATGCGGCCGGTATTGTTCTGCCGGTTGGTGAAGCCCCGGGTGACGCCGTCGCGGCCCGTCATCGTCTGCTCGGCCGAGGCCCAGACCCCGTCTTCGGCGAACAGGTCGCCCACCTTGGCGGCCTCGCCATGGTCGATCAGGTGGCAGTACAGCGTCACCAGCCGCTCGCATTCGCGTTCGATCAGCAACCGTTCGAGGCTGTCCATCGGCTCCCCTCCGCTCCACCCGATCCACTCTGCCAGTGCCGGCGCGCAGCCCGAAGCGCGCTCCGTCGCGCCGGGGGCATGGGCGTATGCGCGACGGCTATGCGGGCGGGGCGGCCTCAGCGGGCGCCGTGGGCCTCCAGCCCTGGGGCAGGCTGGAGGCTCCGCGTCCCCGCAGCGCCAGCAGGGCCATGACGGCCACGACGCCGGCGGCGCCGAAGGCGGCCATCGAGATCGCCGGCTTGCCGGCCTGCTCCGCGACGCCCACGGCGACCAAGCCCCAGGCGATCGGCAGGCCGTAGATCGCCACGCGGGTGCGCCACAGCACGGCGGCGGCGGTGACGACCACGGCCAGGATGCCGGCCAGCGCGGCGCCCGCCGCGATCGACGCGTCGATCAGGCCGCGCGCCGTCGCGACCGTCAGCAGGTTGAGCGCCGAGGCGGTGGTGAGCCAGCCCGCCAGCAGGGCCAGCGGCCACAGCGCCAGCCAGCGGTGCAGCCGAGAAGGCGGCGCGTCCCGGCTGCCGCGCGCCACCGCGGTGATCGCGGCCGCCGCGGAGCCGAGGATCACCGCCACGCTGGTCCATTTCCAGTCGGCGGACGAGACGATGATCCAGACCCCGCAGCCCGCGATCGCGATCGCCGCCGGCCCGGCGATGCGGTCCAGCCATCGGTCGTCGCGCTGGCGCGGCAGGGCCTGCCAGACCGCATAGGCCGCCAGCGCCGCATAGATCAGGCTCCAGATGCCGAAGGCGTAGGACGCCGCCCGCAGGGTCGCCTCGCCGTCGCCGGCGAACTCCGACGCCGAGAGGCCCAGGTCGAGGGTGGCCTGGAGGGCCGGCGCGGCGAGCGCCAGCGCCAGGGCGGCGGGAACGAGGATCCGGCGAAGCTTCATGGGCGGGGAACGCGTCCGGGGCAGGCTCGATCCATGACGCCTATCGGGGTTCGGGGTTGTCCGGCGCCACCGCCGCGGCGTCGGCCTTCGCGCCGCTCAGGGCCGGAACGTACAGCCCGGTGGCGAACTTCGCCAGCCAGCCTTCGGGGCGGATCCGGGGGCCGTAGGCCTTGCAGGGATCGTCGTCGCCGATCCGGCGGCTCTTGTGGCCCTTGGGCGTGGCCGTGGCCGCCGCGGCGTCCGCGAACGGCTCGATGAACTGCAGCGCGTCGCCCAGGCGGCTCAGCGAGGGGTTGTCGGTGCCGACGGGCTGGGCGTTGCGGGTCCAGACCAGCGCCGCGAGCTGCCGGCCCTGCGCGTCGACCACCTCGGCCTCGGCCGCCAGTCCGCCGAGCGCGCCCGGCACACGCAGGCCGAGCGGTCCCGGGATGAAGAAGCCCGAGGCGGCCGAGAGCGCCGAGCCCACGCGACCGGTGGGCGCCACGCGGGTGATCACGGCCCGCACCCGGGCGTCCGCCGGGGCCGGCGGCTCGACGATCTCGTACCGCTCCGAGAACTCGAAGCAGAGCTGGGCGTCGGCCTCGCGGATCAGCAGCTCGCGCTCGGCCTCGGAGAGCCAGGCGGTGCCCTTGGTCTCGGCGACGACGGTGGGCTCGATCCGCACGCGCGCCAGCGGCGCTTCGATCCGGCGCTCGGCGACCCCTGTGCGCAGGCCGCCCTCGCGGGTCTTCAAGCCGTCGTACGACGACAGCTGTCCGGCCGGCCGGGGCGTGCTGGCGCACGCCGCCAGGACGAGGAGCAGGGGGAGGGCAAGGACGACCTTCATGAGCGCTCGCGTCTGCCGGAGGCCCAAGGCCGCCGTGGGTTGCCGCTCCCCAACGCCCAGGCCCCCGATGTGGTCCCACGTCCCCGCATTTCAAGCGGGCCTCGGAGAGCAAAACGCGTTCTTGCCTCCCCCGTCGCGGCAGCGACGGCGGGAGGGGGACCGCCCGCCGAGGCCGGCGCGAGCGGGCCGGAGAGCGGGTGGTGGAGGGGGCGAGCCTCCGCCGCTGAGCCAACCACGGCTGGTCGTTCCGCAGTGCCGGCCGCTCGCCCCCTCCACCCGTCGCTCTTCGGCTGCGCCTCGGCGACCGGTCCCCCTCCCGCCGCTTCGCGGGGGAGGTAAGGCGCCCCACTCCCGTCATCCCGGGCGCAGCGCTCGAAAGAGCGCGGAGACCCGGGACCCAGCCGCACGGCTTTCAGCGCGGTTCGAGGACGACGGCCTCGCGACAACGGACCGTCTCGCCGGTCATGGCGCAGCTTTCCGGGCGCAGAGGCTGGGTCCCGGGTCGCAGCGCTCTGGCGAGCGCTGCGCCCGGGATGACGGAACTTGGGGCGCAAGGGTCGAGGTCTACAACGGGTCGGCAGCGGACCTCAGGCTCTGGCCTACGAGCCGACACGCCGAAGCCCCGGCCGGACCTCTCCGCAGCCATTCGTGTTCTTCGTGTTCATTCGTGGACCACGAACCCTCGAGAACCCGCGGTTCCGACGACCCGCGCCTGCGGCGCCTCAGGTGGCGGGAGCCAGTTCGCCGGCGACGAAGGCTTCTTCGCCGGCGGCGATCAGGCCCTCCAGCACGGCGGGCAGGTCTTCCGGCGCCACGATCAGCACCAGGCCCACGCCGCAGTTGAAGGTGCGGCGCATCTCGTGCTCGGCGACCCCGCCCGCTTGCTGTAGCCAGTTGAAGACCGGGGGCAGGGCCCAGGCGTTCCAGTCGAAGCGGGGGACGAGGCCCTCGGCGATGGCGCGCGGCGGATTCTCGATCAGCCCGCCGCCTGTGATGTGGGCGACGCCCTTCACCCGGCCGGCCTTGAGCTGCGGCAGCACCGAGCGGATGTAGATGCGCGTCGGCTCCAGCAGCGCCTCGGCCATCGTGCGGCCATGGGCGAACGGCGCGGGCGCGTCCCACGCCAGTCCCGAGCGCTCGACGATGCGCCGGATCAGCGAGTAGCCGTTGGAATGCGGACCCGACGAGCCCAGCGCCACCAGCACGTCGCCCGGACGCTGGTCGCCCAGCCTGGGCAGCACCTTGTCGCGGTCGACGGCGCCCACGCAGAAGCCGGCCATGTCGTAGTCGCCCTCGGCGTACATCCCCGGCATCTCGGCCGTCTCGCCGCCCACCAGGGCGCAGCCCGCCTGCCGGCAGCCCTCGGCGATGCCCGCCACCACGGACGCGGCCGCGTCCACGTCGAGCTTCCCGGTGGCGTAGTAGTCCAGGAACATCAGCGGCTCGGCGCCCTGGGCCAGCAGGTCGTTGACGCACATGCCGACGAGGTCCACGCCCACCGTGCCGTGCAGGCCCGTCTCGATGGCGACCTTCAGCTTGGTGCCCACGCCGTCCGTGGTCGTCACCAGCAGCGGGTCGGCGTAGCCGGCGGCCCTGAGGTCGAAGAGGGCGCCGAAGCCGCCCAGCGAGGGCTCGGATCCGGCCCGCCGCGTGGACTTGGCCAGCGGCTTGATCCGCTCGACCAGCTCGTTGCCGGCGTCGATCGACACCCCCGCCTGCGCGTACGTGAGACCGTTTGGCCGTTCGGACATTTACGAACCCGGTTTGAAAGTGCGAGAGAGGCGCCCGTTGCGGCCAGGTATGGAGTCGGCCGCGCGCGGGGCTATAGCTGATTTATGACGCCGATCACCACCACTGCGGAACTCCAGGCCTTTTGCGACAAGCTCAAGGGCCAGCCGTTCGTCGCCGTGGACACCGAGTTCATGCGGGAGACCACCTACTGGCCGAAGCTGTGCCTGATCCAGGCGGCGGCGCCCTCGGCCGAGGCGGTGATCGACCCGCTCGCCGAGGGGATCGACCTCGGCCCATTCCTCGACGTCCTGCGCGACCCGAAGATCCTGAAGGTGTTCCACGCCGCGCGGCAGGACGTGGAAATCTTCAACAACCTCCAGGCCATGCCGAAGCCGCTGTTCGACACCCAGGTGGCGGGCATGGCGGCCGGCTTCGGCGAGCAGATCGCCTATGACGCGCTGGTCCGCCAGATGCTGAAGATCGAGCTCGACAAGAGCTCGCGGTTCACCGACTGGGCCCGGCGGCCGCTCAGCGACAACCAGCTCACCTATGCGCTGGCCGACGTGACGCACCTGGCGCGGCTCTACCCGATGCTGCGCGAGCGGCTGGAGCGGGAAGGGCGCCTCGCCTGGGTCACGGACGAGATGGCCGACCTGACCGCGCCCGCCAACTACGACGTGGAGCCCGAGAACGCCTGGAAGCGCCTGCGCCCGCGCCGGCACACCGCCAAGTACCTCGCCATCTACCGCGCCGTCGCCGCCTGGCGCGAGCGCACGGCGCAGCTGCGCGACCAGCCGCGCGGCCGGATCCTCAAGGACGAGGCCATCGACGAGATCGCCACCCAGGCCCCGACCGACGCCGACGGCTTGGACCGCCTGCGCTCGGTGCCCAAGGGCTTCTCCGGCTCGCGCTTCGGCCCCGACCTGGTGGCGGCGATCCGCGAGGCCCTGCGCGACCCCGAGGGCTACGCCCCGGTCGTCGAGAAGCCCCGGCAACAGGCGTCGCCGGCGGCCGGCGCGGTCGTCGAGCTGCTGAAGGTGCTGCTGAAGGCCCGGGCCGAGGAGGCCGGCGTGGCCTCCAAGCTGATCGCCACCGTCTCCGACCTGGAGCAGATCGCCAACGACGACGGCGCCGACGTAGCGGCGCTGAAGGGGTGGCGCCTGGAGGCCTTCGGCGCCGACGCCCTGAAGCTGAAGCGCGGCGAGCTGGCGCTGGTGCTCGACGGGGCCCGGGTGCGGGTGGTCGAGGTCCGCCGGGCGCCGCGGGCCGCCGCGACCGGCTGAGGCCGCCTCAGGAAACCTCGTCGATCTGGGCGATTCGGCGGGCATGCCGGGCCTCGCCCGGGAACGGCGCGGCCAGCCACCGCGCCACCGCCGCCTTGGCCTGCTCGAGGGTCAGGAACCGCAGGCCCAGCGACAGCGCATTGGCGTCGTTGTGCTCCCGCGTCGAGCTCAGGATGTCGAGCTGCCGCCCCGAGGCGTCCACCTGCTCGGCGCCCGGATCGCCGTAGTAGAGCGCGCAGCGCACGCCCTTGAAGCGGTTGGCCACGATGGCCTCGCCCTGGCCCGAGCCGCCGGCCACGATGGCGCGGCTGTCGCGTCCCGCCGCCACGTCGTCCGCCAGTTTCCGGGCCGCCGCGGCGACGATCTCCGGGTAGTCGTCCTGCGGGTCGTTCACGAACGCGCCACAGTCCTCGACCTCATGCCCGAGCTCGTCGCGGACGAAGGCTACCAGACTGTTCTTGGTGTCGAAGCCGGCATGGTCCGAGGCGAAATAGACTCTCATGGCCCCGCCTTAGCACGTTCCCTAGAAGGTCACCTGCGCCCGCGCGGCGACGGCGTCGTACGCCTGACCGGCCTGCGCGCCCGCCGCGGTCAGCCGCTCGATGTCCACGCGCTGGTAGTCCAGCATCAGCCGGATCGCCGGATTGAGGTACCAGTTCGCCCCGAAGCTGAGGATCTTCTGCTCGCCGCCCCGGACGGCGCCCAGCGGCCCGACGGCGCCGGCCACGCCCTCGCGGAAGTTCAGGTCCAGCACCGAGTAGCGCGCCGCCAGCTCGAACGCGCCCCAGGTCCCGGCCGCCGGATTGAAGGTGTAGGTCTGCTTCGGGGCGTCGAACCGCGCCTCCGTGGCGTTGTAGGGCCGCGTCTCGCCCGTCAGCACCCACGAGCCCTGGACGTACCAGCCCTTGAACCTGGGATCCGGCAGCGCGCTGGCGCGGCGCTCGATCCGGTAGCGGAAGGCCTCGGCCTCGACGAGCAGGCCCTTGATCTGGAGCGCCGCCTCGCCGCCGAAGACCCGGGCGCCCTCGGCGTCGATCGCGCCGGTGTCCACCAGCCGCGTTCCGTCCAGGCGCAGCTCGGGCCGGTCGCGGATCTGGACCGGATACCGCGGGCCGGCGCCGTTGGGACCCGTCGCGTCGTTCGGCTGCAGCACGTACTGCACGTTCGCGCCGATGTGCGCCTGCCAGTCCACGCCGCTGTACGGCGCGAGGGCGGCCCGGGCCAGCCAGCCGGTCTGCTCGTCGAACTGCTGGGCGCCGCCCAGGGTGTTGCCCGTGAACGCCGTCGCCGCGAACCACCGCCACGCCACGCCGGTCTCGCTGCCGAAGGCGTCGTTGGCGCTGAGCTGGATCGCCACCCGCGAGTCGCCGGCGGCGACGTTGCGCGCGGCCTCGGCGGGCGCCGGCCGCTCCAGCAGCGGCATCTGGCTGGTGGAGGTGGCGGCCGCCAGGTTCACGTTGGGCTCGAAGGCCCCCACCTTCAGGCGGAAGGGCTTCAGCGCCGTGTAGGTCACCGACGCCTCGTAGAGCCGACCGGCCTCCTCGACGCCGGAGCCGCCGAACTCGTAGACGAACGCGTAGTCGAAGTCGCCGAACAGCCGACCGTCGAAGCCGATGCGCGCGCGGCGGAAGTTCACGCCCTCGTTGAGGTCCCGGCTGGTCACCGTCGCCGGCAGGTTGTCGTCCTGGAAGTACTTGCCGCCGTCCATCATCAGGATCGCGCGGATGTTGGCGGTGAACCGGCCGTCGGTGGTGGCGAGCGCGGGCTTGCCGTTGGACAGCGACGCCGTGACCGCATTGGCCGCGGGCGGCAGCTTCAGCGTCGCGATGTCGGTCGCGGCGGTCTCCTGCCCGGTCTTCATCTCGGCGAGCTGGGTCGCCATCGCATCGAGCTGCTGCTGGATCGCCGTGAGCCGCGGGTCGGTCGTTCCGCCCGCTCGCAGCTGGTCGAGCTGGGCCCGCATGTCGTCGAGCTGCCGCTGCATGGCCTGGAGCTTCGCCTCGGTCGCCGAAGCCGGCGCGGCGATGGCCGGGCCGGAGGCTGCGCAGAGAAGAAGTCCAGCGCACGCCGCAGCGGCGGCCCCGCGGGTCGAGAGCGGCGTCATGAGCGGGGTCCTTCTCGAGTCGCGCCGTACGCCGACGCGGAAAGCAGGCGGTCTGTAGTCCCCGTGTGCGACGGAACGGCAAAGGAATGACGACAGATTCGTGACGCTCCCAGTGTCACCGACCTGACGTCCAACTGTCGCGCTGTCTTCGCATTGAACTCCTACACCCCGCTGGACGGGCGCGAGGGCCGCCCGGAGCAGCAGGGGTGACACCATGTTCAACCGCCATCTCGGAGCGATCGTTGCGGCGGCCGCGCTTGTCCTGGCGGGGGCCGCCCAGGCCGCCGACATCTCTGGCGCGGGGGCGACCTTCCCGGCGCCCATCTACGCCAAATGGGCGGAGACCTACCGCGCCCAGACCGGCTCGCGACTCAACTACCAGGCCATCGGCTCGGGCGGCGGCATACGCCAGATCACGGCCGGAACGGTCGACTTCGGCGCCACCGACAAGCCGCTCAAGCCGGACGACCTGGCCAGCGCGGGCTTCTCGATGTTCCCCACGGTGATCGGCGGCGTGGTCCCGGTGGTCAACATCCCCGGCGTCCGCTCCGGACAGCTGAAGCTCACCGGCGCCCTGACCGCCGACATCTTCAGGGGCGTGGTGAAGCGCTGGAACGATCCGCTGATCGCCAGGTACAATCCCGGCCTCACGCTCCCGAACCTCCCCATCACCGTGGTCCACCGGTCCGACGGGTCGGGCACGACCTTCCTGTTCACCTCGTACCTGGCGATGAAGGCCCCGCGCTGGGCGAGCGAGGTCGGCGCCAACGACGCCGTGAAGTGGCCCACGGGCCTGGGCGGGAAGGGCAATGACGGCGTCGCCGCCTACGTGAAGCAGACGCCGGGCTCGATCGGCTACGTCGAATACGCCTTCGCCAAGCAGAACGGTCTCACCACGACGCTCCTGCAGAACAAGGCGGGCGAGTACGTGCCCCCGGCGGCCGCGAACTTCAGCGCCGCGGCGGCCAACGCCAACTGGAAGGCGGCTCCGGGCTTCTACCTCCTGCTGCTCGACCAGCCCGGCGCCGGCGCCTGGCCGATCACCGGCGCGACGTTCATCCTGGTGAAGACCCGGCAGGAGGACGCGGCCAAGGGGCGCGAGGTGCTGGCCTTCTTCGACTGGGCGTACCGCAACGGCGACGCCGCGGCCGTGCAGCTCGACTACCTGCCGATGCCCGCCGCGGTGAAGGACATGGTCCGCAGGTCGTGGTCCCGGATCGTCGGGCCGGACGGCCGCCCGGTCCTCCGCTAGAGCGCCCGGTCGGCGAGGCGCGCGAGCAGGTAGAAGCCCGCGGCGATCACGCCCGAGGCGGGCAGGGTGATGACCCAGGCCCAGACGATCCGGCTCGCGACGCCCCAGCGCACCGCCGACATCCGGCGCGACGCCCCGACGCCGACGATGGCGCCGGTGATCGTGTGGGTGGTCGAGATCGGCACGCCGATGTGCGTGGCCAGGAAGATGGTGATCGCGCCGCCGGTCTCGGCGCAGAACCCCTGCTGCGGCGACAGGCGGGTGATCTTTGAACCCATGGTGTGCACGATCCGCCAGCCACCGAAGAGCGTGCCGAGTCCCAGCGCCGCCTGGCAGCTGATCACCACCCAGAACGGCACGTGGAACTCCGCCCCGAGATGGCCGTGGCTGAACAGCAGGACCGCGATGATGCCCATCGTCTTCTGGGCGTCGTTGCCCCCGTGGCCCAGCGAGAACATCGCGGCCGAAACGAGCTGGAGCTTGCGGAAGGTCGCGTCCGCGAACGACGGCGTCGCCTTCACGAAGAGCCAGGTGACGATGAAGACGAGCACGAGGGCCAGCCCGAAGCCCAGTGAAGGCGAGACGACGATACCGGCCATCGTCTTCAGCACGCCGGACCACACCACGCCGTCCAGGCCCGCCTTGGTGACCCCCGCGCCGAGCAGTCCGCCGATCAGCGCATGGGACGATGACGACGGGATCCCCGCCAGCCAGGTGATCACGTTCCAGCTGATCGCGCCGCCGAGGGCCCCGAAGATCACGGCGTCCGAGACGATGTCGGCCGAGATGATGCCTTTGCCGACCGTGTTGGCCACGTGGAGGCCGAAGAACAGGAAGGCGATGAAGTTGAAGAACGCCGCCCAGGCCACCGCCACGCGCGGCGAGAGCACGCGGGTCGACACGACCGTCGCGATCGAGTTGGCGGCGTCGTGCAGGCCGTTCAGGAAATCGAACGCCAGGGCCACGCCGATCAGGAAGATGACGAGCAGGCTGGCTCCGCCGAGGTCCATGGCGAGGCTCAGAGATGTTCGATCAGCACGCCGCTGATCCGATTGGCCACGTCCTCGAACCGGTCCACCACCTTCTCGAGGTGGTCGTAAATTTCCGCGCCGACGATGTAGGCCATCGGGTCGGTCCGGCCGATCGTCTTGTAGAGCGCGGCGACACCTGCGTCGTAGAGGTGGTCGCTCTCCTCCTCGAGCCGCCGGACCTGCTCGGTGATCTCGTTCAGCCGCCCGGCGTTCGCACGCATGGTGCGCAGCAGCGGCACCGCCTCGGCGGTCAGGAGCGCCGTCCTCTCGATCAGCTCGCCGAGCTGCAGCATGTGCGGCTGGAACGTGGTCTGCTCGAACAGGCTGGTGGCCTTGGCCGTCTTGTGCATCTGGTCGATGGCGTCGTCCATCGAGGAGATCAGGTCGATGATGTCGGCCCGGTCGAACGGCGTGATGAAGGTCCGCCGGACCATCAGCATCACCTCGCGCGCGACGTCGTCGGCGGCGTCCTCGTGGGCGGCCACGGCCGCGCAATGGGTCGGGGTCTCCGGGCCGCCCTCGAGGAGCTTGCGAAGCGAGCTCGCGCCGGCCGTCAGCTTGGCGGCGTGGCTCTCGAACAGGTCGAAGAACCGGCCCTCCTTGGGCATGAGCGCCTGGAACCAGTTCACGGAGGACCTCTATCGCTGTGCGGGGACGAACGGCGGCTCCATAACCTGATCCGCCGGGGCCGTCATTGAACTGTCGCAAAAGCTTCGCCGAAGTGTCATGTGCGCCGCGTAGAGCGGTCCCCACAACACCCTCGGTGGGAGAATCCACGTGATCCGCAAGATCGTTCTGGGCCTGGCCGCCTGCCTGGCCCTGGCCGCGTGTGGGCAGTCCGACAAGGCCGGCGCGCCGGCCGCCGGCGCGCAGATCGCCGGCGCGGGCGCCACCTTCCCGGCGCCGCTCTATGCGAAGTGGGCCGAGCAGCAGCGCGCGGAGACCGGCCTGACGCTGAACTACCAGGCCATCGGTTCCGGCGGCGGCATCAAGCAGATCAAGGCCAAGACCGTGGCCTTCGGGGCGAGCGACAAGCCGCTGAAGCCCGAGGAACTGGCCGAGGCGGGCCTGGTGCAGTTCCCCACGGTGATCGGCGGCGTCGTGCCGATCGTGAATCTGCCGGGCGTGCAGAACGGGCAGCTGAAGCTCACCGGCCCGCTGCTGGCGGACATCTACCTCGGCAAGGTCGCCAGATGGACGGATCCGGCGATCGCCGCCGTGAACCCGGGCCTCAAGCTGCCGAACCTGCCGATCACCGTCGTGCACCGGTCCGACGGCTCGGGCACCAGCTTCCTCTTCACCAGCTACCTCACCGCGGCCGCGCCCCAGTGGGCGACGGTCGGGGCCAACGACGCCATCGCCTGGCCGACGGGGCAGGGCGGCAAGGGCAATGACGGGGTCGCCGGATACGTGAAGCAGACCCCGGGCGCGATCGGCTACGTCGAATACGCCTTCGCCAAGCAGAACGGCATGCCCACGGCCAGCCTGCAGAACGCCGCCGGCCAGTTCGTGGCGCCGACCGCCGAGAGCTTCGCGGCGGCCGCTGCCGGCGCGGACTGGAGCAAGGCCCCGGGCTTCTACCTCCTGCTGATCAACCAGCCGGGGCAGGGCACCTGGCCGATCACGGGCGCCACCTTCGTCCTGATGCACAAGGCGCAGGCCGACGCGGCGACGGGCAAGTCGGTCCTCAGCTTCGTCGACTGGGCCTACAGCAAGGGTGACGCATCGGCGAACGAACTGGCCTATGTGCCCCTTCCGGCCGAGCTGAAGCAGCGCGTGCGGCAGAGCTGGGCCGAGATCCTCGGCCCCGACGGCAAGCCGGTCTTCACGCCCGCCGCCCAATGACTCTCGCCGCGGAGACCTCCGCCGCGGCCACGCCGCGGCGGCGATCGGCCAAGGGCGCCGGCTTCGATCGCGCCTTCGAGATCCTCTGCTTCACCGCGGCGACCTTCCTGCTGACCGCGCTCGGCGGCCTCGTGGTGTCGCTGGCCATCGGCGGCTGGCCGGCGTTCGAGGCCTTCGGCCTGCGGTTCTTCACGACCGCCACCTGGGACCCGGTGCGCGACGTCTACGGCGCCGCCGGTGCGGTGACCGGCACCCTCGTGACGTCCGCCATCGCACTGCTGATCGCGCTGCCGCTCGCCCTGGGGATCGCCATCTTCCTGGTGGAGCTCTGCCCGCCGGTCCTGCGGCGGCCGATCGGCACGGCGGTCGAGCTGCTCGCCGGGATCCCCTCGATCGTCTACGGCATGTGGGGTCTCTTCGTGTTCGCCCCCTGGTTCGCCAAGCACGTCCAGATGCCGATCATGATGTCGGCCGAGCCGGGCAGCTTCTGGGAGAAGCTGACCACGGGCGTGCCCAACGGCGCGGGCATCCTGACCGCGTCGATCATCCTGGCGATCATGATCCTGCCGTTCATCGCCGCCACCTTGCGCGAACTCATGCTCACGATCCCGGCGCAGGTGCGCGAAAGCGCCTACGGCCTGGGCTCGACGACGTTCGAGGTGATCCGGAAGGTGAGCCTGCCCTACATCCGCACCGGCGCCATCGGCGCGGTGATGCTGGGCCTGGGCCGCGCGCTCGGCGAGACCATGGCCGTGACCTTCATCATCGGGAACGCGCACGGCTTCCCGACGTCGATCTTCGCATCGGGCTCGACGATCGCCTCGACCATCGCGAACGAGTTCGCCGAAGCGCCTCCAGGCCTGCATTCGGCCTCGCTGATCGCGCTGGGCTTCGTCCTCTTCGTCATCACCTTCGCGGTCCTGGCCCTGGCCCGGATCCTC
Organism: Phenylobacterium sp.; assembly: GCF_016793225.1. GTDB lineage: Bacteria > Pseudomonadota > Alphaproteobacteria > Caulobacterales > Caulobacteraceae > Phenylobacterium. The sequence continues at coordinate 97,384 of NZ_JAEUMN010000106.1, read as the reverse complement.
ATCGGCCGGCAGGCGAACCTGTGAGCACGACCGCTACGCCCCGTCTGTCGCGCCGCCTGGCCCAGGGCGCGTTCCTGGTCTTCTGTTGGGTCGCGACGGTCGTCGCGCTCGTCGCGCTGGCGGCGATCCTGTGGTCCCTGCTGAGCCAGGGCCTGAGCGGCTTCATCGATCCCGACAGCGGCGGCCTGGACCTCGACCTGTTCACCAAGTCCACACCGGCGCCGGGTTCGGAGGGCGGACTGCTGAACGCCATCCTGGGCTCGCTCATGATGTGCGCCGTCGCCATGGTCGGCGCCGTCGTCATCGGCTTCCTCGCGGGAACGTGGCTGTCCGAGTACGCCCGCGACAGCCTCTACGGGAAGGTGATCCGCTTCCTGAATGACGTGCTGCTGTCCGCGCCGTCGATCCTGGTCGGCCTCTTCATCTACGAGATCCTGGTCTTCCCGTTCAAAGGCTTCTCCGGCCTCGCCGGCGCGGCCGCCCTCGGGCTGATCGCGGCCCCGGTCATCACGCGCACGACCGAGGACGTGCTTCGCCTGCAGCCGAAGGCGCTGCGGGAAGCGAGCGTGGCGCTCGGCGCGCCCGTGTGGCGCACGATCTTCGCGGTGATCTGGAAGTCGGCGCGCGCCGGGATGCTGACGGGGGCGCTGCTGGCCTTCGCCCGGATCTCGGGCGAGACCGCGCCGCTGCTCTTCACCGCGCTCAACAACCAGTTCCTCAGCCTGGACCTCACCAAGCCCACGGCCAACCTCCCGGTCGTGATCTTCAACTTCGCGCTCTCGGCCTATGACGACTGGCGCCGCCTGGCCTGGGCCGGGGCGCTGCTCATCGCTGCGACGGTGCTGTCGGTGACCGTGATCGCGCGTATCCTCGCCCGGGAAAAGACCCGCTCATGAACACGCAGATCGAAGCCCCGCCCGAGACCGCGGTCCTGCAGCTTCCGCCCGAGACGGTGAAGCTGACGGTGCAGAACCTCGACTTCTACTACGGCTCGAAGCAGGCCCTGTTCGACGTCACGGTCTCGTTCGCCGAGAAGGCCGTCACCGCGCTCATCGGACCCTCGGGCTGCGGCAAGTCCACCCTGCTGCGCGTGCTGAACCGCATGTACAGCCTCTATCCAGGCCAGAAGGCTGCTGGCCAGGTGCTCCTGGACGGCGAGGATGTCCTGTCGTCGCGCGTCGACGTGGCGACCCTCCGCGCCCGGGTGGGCATGGTGTTCCAGAAGCCGACGCCGTTCCCGATGTCGATCTACGAGAACGTGGCCTACGGCGTGCGCCTCTACGAGAGGCTCTCCCGGGCGGACATGGACGCGCGCGTCGAGGACAGCCTTCGCCGTGCGGCCCTCTGGGAGGAGGTGAAGGACAAGCTGAAAGAGAGCGGCCTGTCGCTCTCTGGCGGCCAGCAGCAGCGGCTGTGCGTGGCCCGCGGCATCGCCGTCCGCCCCGAGGTGCTGCTTCTCGACGAGCCCGCCTCGGCGCTCGACCCGATCTCCACGGCCAAGCTCGAGGAGACCATCGCCGAGCTGAAGCGCGACTACACGATCGTGATCGTCACCCACAACATGGGCCAGGCCGCCCGCCTCTCGGACCACACCGGCTTCATGTACCTGGGCAAGCTGGTCGAGTTCGGCGAGACGGAGCAGGTCTTCACCAACCCGGTCACGGCCCGCTGCCGCGACTACATCACCGGCCGGTTCGGCTAGGAGGCCCCCGATGGAGCACACCCTCAGAGCCGTCGACTCCGACCTGGGCGCCATGACCCACGGCATCGCCGCCATGGGCGACCTCGCGGTCAGCCAGGTGCGGGCCGCGCTCGACGTCTTCGTGCGCCGGGATCTCGACCTCGCGGGGAAGGTCGTCCGGGGCGACGACGCGCTGGACATCCAGGACGCCGAGATCGAGAAGCGGGCGATCCGCTTCATCGCGTTGCGCCAGCCCATGGCCGACGACCTGCGCCGGCCGATCGCGGCGATGAAGATCGCCATGCAGCTCGAACGCGTCGGGGACCTCGGGAAGAACATCGCCAAGCGCGTGCTGCGGATGGAAGCCTCGCCGCCTCCGGGTCTCGTGGCCTCCATCGTCGGACTGGGCGAGCTCTCGGCGGAGCGCCTGGCCGCCGTGGTGGACGCTTTCCGGGCCGGCGACGCCCAGGGCGCCTACTCCGTCTGGCTCAAGGACACCGACATCGACGAGCGGCACGAGCGGGTGCTCGCGGACCTGATTCAGGGCATGAGCGCCGGAGGTCAGAGCGCGGGCGACTGGGCGCACCTCCTGTTCATCGCCAAGAACCTCGAGCGCATCGGCGACCACGCCACCAACATCGCCGAGCTGGTGCACTACCAGATCACGGGCCGCGAACTGGAAGACCGTCCCAAGCTCTGAGCGCCTCTCGCGCGGGCCGGCGGCGGTCGCTATCTTCGTACGGCTGCGGCGGGCTACGACGGCCCACCGGCGCGCCCATCCCGGGCCCCGTTCAGGACGGCGGGTCAGAGCGTCGTCGCAAGAGCGCTCTCCCGCCGCAGCGCCCCTCGGCTACTGCTGCTGCTGCTGCATCTGGTGCAGCCGTTGCTGGTGCTCGCGCGCGGCGCCGCTGATCGCCTGGCGGTGAGCGGCGCCGCCGCGCATCGGGCGGGTCACACGCAGGAATTCGGGTTCGGCGAGGGCCGCGCGCGCCTTGCTGACGCGGACGCCGACCGCCAGCGAACTCTCGGACTGGCCCTTGTAGACCCCGCGCGAGGGCGGCACGTCCGAATAGTCCCGGCCGATGGCGCAGGCGATGTGCCGTTCGGTGACCTCGGAGTTGTTGGTGGGATCGAAGCCGACCCAGCGCAGGCTGGGCAGGAACGCCTCGACCCAGGCATGCGTGGCATCGGGGTCCGAACGGTCGCCGTGCTTGCGGTCCGTGAAGAGGTAGCCGGACACGTAGCGCGCCGGGACGCCCCAGGAGCGCAGGATGGCGAGCATCACGTGCACGAAGTCCTGGCAGACCCCTTTGCGCGCCTTCAGCACGTCGTCGATGGGGCTGTCGGCCCGCGTGACGCCGGCCTCGTAGGCGAAGCTTTCGTAGATCGTGCTGTTGAGCGCCCGAAGCGCCGTCAGCGGATCCTTCCGGCGGAGCGCCGCGATGTCGTGGTCGTTCTCGTAGACCCGCAGGGCGTCGGTCTCCCGGGCGAAGCCGTGCGGGTTCAGGAAGTCGAAGTTCTCGCCGCGCAGGAACTCGGAGCGCAGACGATCCCACTCGCCCATGTCCAGGCTGTCGGGCAGGGGCGCCGGCGGCTGCGTCTCCACGGCGGAGCGAGCGGTGATCGTCAGCAGGTCGTGGGGTTGCGGGACGTCGAAATGGTAGACGGCGTTGCCGAAGCTGTCGGCGTAGCTGAACACCTGGGTCGGCGGATCGATCTCCAGATCGAACCGGACCAGACGCTGGCGCGCCGACTGCTGGGGCTGCATCCAGACTTCCATGACGCTCTCGCGGACGGGCGAGGCGTAGCGGTACTGGGTGATGTGGCGGGTCTCGAGGAGCAGGGGACTTCTCCTTACGCCGGAAGCCGGTCTTCGAGCGGGTAGGCGACGAAGGCGTCGTAGAGGCTGCGGTGGATGGCCGAGCACTCGTCCAGGACGGTCTTCAGGAAGGCGCTGGCGCCCTCGTTCTCCAGGTCGCTCATGTCCGCGTACTGCAGCCGTGCCCGCAGGCGGCCCGCCAGGCGGTCGGGGCCGACGCGGCCGGCGAGCCCCGCGTGGCGGATGATGGCCGACAGGTGCTGCTCGATCTGGTCCGTGCAGAAGCGGATCGACCGCGGGAAATCCTCGTCGAGCGTGAGGAACTGCAGGATGAAGCGGGGCTGGATCTCGGCCGTGTAGACCCGCAGGTAGGGCTCCAGGGCGCAGCCCATGCGCAGGACGTTGGTGAGCGCGAAATGGTCCGAGATCGGGCGGCGCCGGCGATCCTCGCCGAACACCACCTCGAGCAGGGCGCCGATCAGCTGGGCGCGCTCCAGGTAGACGCCCAGCAGCAGGAAGCTCCAGCCCTCGCCGTGGCTCATGGTGGCGTCGCCGGCGCCCTTGAACAGGTGCAGGTCCGCGATGGTGTCGTGCAGGAACTGCTGCGAGCCCTCGGCGAACGAGTGGGCGGCCTCGGCGTCGTTCATGCGCAGGTAGATGAGGTTGAGCCGCTCCCACGTCTCGGTGGTGATCTGGTCCCGCACCTGGCGGGCGTTCTCCCGGGCCCGCGCGACGGATGAGTAGATCGATCCGGTGTCCTCGCGATCCAGCGCCAGGGCCAGCGCCGCGTCATAGGGGTTCTTCGCCTTCGCCGCGTCGGGGTCGCCCACGGCGGCGAGGGCGATGCGCGCCACCTGGGTCGCCGCCTCGGAGCGGTCGAGCGTCGCGTTGAGCATCACGTCGGAGAGCCGGCACATGTGCTCGGCGCGCTCCACGTACCGGCCGATCCAGTAGAGGCTGTCCGCCACCCGCGCGAGCATCATGGGCTTAGCGCTCCCCGCGGGGCTCGGACAGGACCCAGGTGTCCTTCGAGCCGCCGCCCTGGCTGGAGTTGACCACAAGCGAGCCCTTCTTGAGCGCCACGCGGGTGAGAGCCCCCGGCGTCACCACGATCTTCTCGCCGGACAGGATGAACGGGCGCAGGTCCACGTGCCGCGGCTCCACGGCGTGGTCGACCAGGCAGGGGGCGGTGGAGAGCTGGATCGTGGGCTGGGCGATGTAGTTGTTCGGGTCCGCCCGCAGAGCCTCGGCGAAGGCGTCCTGCTGCGCCTTGGTGGAGTGCGGCCCGACCAGCATGCCGTATCCGCCCGACGCGCCCACCGCCTTGACGACGAACTTGTCGAGGTTCGCGAGCACGTGGCTGAGCTGCGACGGCTCGCGGCAGAGGAAGGTCTCGATGTTCGGCAGGATCGCGTCCTCGCCGAGGTAGTATTTGATGATCTCCGGGACGTAGGCGTACACCGCCTTGTCGTCGGCCACGCCGGTGCCGGGCGCGTTGCAGATCACCACGTTCCCCGCACGATAGGCGTTGAACAGCCCCGCCGCGCCGAGGCTGGAGTCGCGCCGGAAGGTGAGGGGGTCGATGAAGTCGTCGTCCACGCGGCGGTAGATCACGTCGATCCGGCGCAGCCCGGTGGTGGTCCGCATGTAGACCATGTTGTCATGGACCACGAGGTCGCGGCCCTCGACCAGCGGCGCCCCCATCAGCCGGGCGAGGTAGGCGTGCTCGTAGTAGGCCGAGTTGTAGACGCCGGGCGTCAGCACCACGACCTGGGGGTCCGGCCGCCAGTCGGACGCCATGCTCTTGAGGGTCGCCAGCAGCAGGTCGGGATAGCGGTCGATCGAGCGGACGCCGGCGCCGCGGAACGTGCCGGGAAACACCCGCTTCGACGCCTCGCGGTTCGCGAGCATGTACGAGACGCCGGACGGAACCCGCAGGTTGTCCTCCAGCACCGCGAACTCGCCCGACGGCTGGCGGATGAGGTCCGAACCGCAGACGTTCGCGTACGCCTTGTGGGGGACGTACAGGTTCTGCATCTCGCGCCGGTAGCTGGGCGCCTGCAGGACGAGTTCTCGCGGCACGACCCCGTCCATGAGGATCTGCTGCTCGGAATAGATGTCGGCCAGGAACATGTTCAGCGCCTGCAGGCGCTGGGTGAGGCCCTTCTCGATCTTCGCCCATTCGGCGGCCGGAATGATCCGGGGCAGGATGTCGGTGGGGATGATCCGTTCCGTGGAGCTCTCGGCGCCGTAGACGGTGAAGGTGATGCCCTGGAGCAGGAAGAACCGCTCCTGGGTCTTCTGGCGTTCGGCGAGTTCGTCGGGCGAGAGCGTCGACAGGCGCGCCGACAGCGCCGCGTAGTGCGGCCGCACCTCGCCGCGCGGGGTCAGCATCTCGTCATAGGGGCTCGCCGGTAGCTCTGTGGCCGCTTCCGCCTCGTCGCGCCTGACGCTCACGATCGATTCCACCCCGCCGCCGACCTTCCGTTCCTGATCTGTAGGACGCTTACGGCCCGCTCGGAAGCCGCGAGGGCAAAATCGTCAGGACGCGCCGCCCGGGCGTGCGACTGCCCAGGATTTGGGCGCCCGCTCCAGGAGGCGGGTGACAGGCCCGAACCGCGCCGCTACACCCGCGGACGGGGCGAGACACGAGGACTGGTTTTGGGTCGACTGCTCACCGCCGTCGCCGCCACGGCGGTGATCTGCGCACCCTCCGCGCCTGCCCATGCCGAGCCTCGCGCGCAGGTCGAAGGCGACCTTGAGCCCAACCTCCGCGCGGCCGTCCGGCAGGCGATCGGGGATGCCGACCGCCCCATCGAGAACCGTTTCGAGGCGCGCCGCCGCGCGCGGACGGCGGCCGAGGACGCCATCGCCGTGCTGCGGTCGGAAGGCTACTACGCCTACAGCGTCGAGCCCGACGTGACCGAAGCCGAGCCGCCGCACCCGGTGGTGAGGATCGACCCCGGCCCGCGCTTCGCCATCGGGTCCGCGGACATCGCCTGGCAGGGGACTCCGCCCGAGGCCGAGGTCCAGGCGGAGGCGCGCGCGGTGATCGGCTTCGAGCATCCCGGCATCCCGGCGCGAGCGATCGACGTGATCGCCGCCGAGGGCCGGATCCTGGCCGCGGTGCAGCAGCGCGGGTACGCCGACGCCCAGGCCGAGCCGCGCGAAGTGATCGTCGACCATGCCGACCACACCATGCGGCCCACGTACCGGATCGCCTCCGGCCCGCTCGTTCGCCTCGACGGGCTCGACATCGCCCAGGCGGGACGCACCAACCCCGACTGGCTGCGGCGGCTTGCGCCCTGGAACGCCGGCGAACCCTACGATCCCGACGACGTCGCCGAACTGGAGCGACGGTTGCTGGACGCCGGCGTCTACGACTCGGTGACCGTCGCGCTGGCGCCCCCGGACAAGACGTCGGCGGCAGGCCTGCGGCCGGTGGTCGTGAGCCTGGCCGAGCGGAAGCCGCGGACGATCGAGGCGGGCGCCAGCTACGCCACCTCGGACGGGATCGGCGTGAACGCGCGCTGGACGCATTACAACCGCCTCCGCCGGGCGGACACGCTGTCGCTGTTCGGCCAGGTCTCCGATCGGGATTCCAGGGTCGAGGCGGATCTCGCCCTCCCGCACTGGCGCAGGCCGCAGCAGACGCTGCGGATGGGCGCGTCGGTCTATCGCCTCGAGACCGACGCCTACAACGAGGACGGCCTGGGTCTCCGCGCCGATGTCACGCGGCGCTACGGCCGGACGTCGTATGTCACGGCAGGGGTCTCCCTCGACGCCACGAAGTCGGACGAGAAGACCGCCGGAACCCTCAGCAACGTGGGTCGCCGGCTGGTGACGGCGGCGCTGCTCGGCGACGTCCTGCTGGACCGTTCCAACGACCCCCTGGATCCGACCTCCGGCTGGCGGCTGTCGGCGCGCCTCGAGCCGACGCTCATCGTGGGCGACACCAACCTGCCTTACCTGCGCGCGGTGGCGCAGGGAGCCTACTACCTGCCGCTCGACAAGGAGGCGGACACCGTCGTGGCCGCGCGCCTGCGCCTTGGCCGCATCGTCAACGGAACGGTGGACCAGATCCCGGCCTCTCAGCGCTTCTATGCCGGCGGCGGCGGGTCCGTGCGCGGCTTCCCGTACCAGGCGGTCGGACCGCGGCTCGCCGACAACACGCCCCGCGGCGGCGTCTTCCTCTTCGAGTCCTCCCTGGAAGTGCGCCGCGACCTGACCGAGCGCTGGGGCGTGGCGCTCTTCGTCGACGCCGGCGCGGTCGGCTCGTCCAACGTCGTCGACCTCGGCGACGCCGCCGTCGGCGCCGGCATCGGCGTCCGCTACAACCTCGGCTTCGCGCCGATCCGGGTGGACCTGGCCACGCCGGTGGCCCGCCGTCGCGGCGAGGCGCCGTTCCAGATCTACCTCTCGATCGGACAGAGCTTTTGAGCGGCGCAGACGACACGCCTGCGACGGCCCCCGCGCCCCGGCGGCGCCTTCCGCTCCGCAGGACGGTGCTGCTGGCGGCGCTCGCGCTGCTGGCGGTCCTGGCGGCGGTCGTGGCGTCGACACGGTACGGGGTCCTGCTGCCCCAGGTCCGCCACCTCATCGAGGCGAGGACCGATGGCCTCAAGATCGGACGCCTGGGCCGGCTGAAGGTCGAAGGACTCTCCGGCGACATATGGCGTGATGTCCGCGCCCGGCGCGTCACGATCCGGGACGAGAAGGGGGTCTGGCTCGAGGCCAGGGACGTCCACGTCACGTGGCGCTATCTCGAACTCTTCCGGCGGCGCTTCGATGCGGACCTGATCGAGGCGGCCTCCGTCCGGGTGATCCGCAGGCCGACGCTCACGCCCAAGGGCAAGGACCGCGGTCTCCCCGTCTCCTTCGACATCGACAAGGCCACGACGCGGCTCATCCTGGAGCCGGGCTTCAGCTACGAGCGCGGCGTCTACGACGTTGTGCTCGGCCTCGACATCGAAAGGCTCGGCGGACGGCGGGCGACGCTTGCGGCCGAAAGCGTCCTGCACCCCGGGGACCATCTCGATCTGGACCTGGCCCTCGGCGGGACGGGGCCGCTCCGGGTCGTGGCGCAGGCGAGGGAGGCGAGGGGCGGCGCCATCGCAGGCGCGCTGGGGCTCCCTCCCGACGTCCCGTTCCGCCTCGACGTCCGCGCAGGGGGCACTTTGTCGAAGGGCGAGTTCACGGCGACGGCCACGTCTGGCGCGCGAGCCCCGCTCGTGGCGCGCGGCGCATGGACTCCGGCCGGAGGGCAGGCCGGCGGACGGCTGCAGCTCGGCGCTTCGGAGCTGACCCGCGGCCTGGCTCAGCGGCTGGGCGAGGAGGTTCGCTTCGGCCTGGCCGGAAGTCGCACGGCGCCCGGGGTCTTCGCCCTCGATCTCAAGCTGAGGTCCGAGGGCCTGCAGGTGCACGCCTGGGGGCCGGGCGACCTGGGCAAGCGGCGTCTCAGCCGCGTCCGGCTGGAGGCCGATGCGCCGTCGCTCTCGCGCCTCGTCCCAGGACCAGAGGCCGGACCCGCGCGTATCGCGGGCGTTCTCGACATGAGCGGCGCTGACTGGGCGTTCGAGGGCTCAGCGGCGGCCGACGACGTCGCCTTGGGGGGCTACGGCCTTGCGCGGGTGTCGGGGCCGGTGGCGTTGAGCCGCCGCCGGGGGGCCTACGACCTGGAGGCTGGGCTGACCGGCGCCGGCGGCCGCGGACAGGGCTTCGTCGCCACCTTCCTGGGCGCGACGCCGTCGGTCCGTCTGGAGGCGGCGCGGCTCGCCAACGGCCAGCAGATGTTGCGCCGGTTCGACCTATCGGGACGCGGCCTGAAGGTGCGCGCCAGCGGCGGACGCAGCCTCCTGGGCGCGCTCACCCTGGAGGGCGAGGCGGACGTGTCGAACCTGAGCGAGGCGCGGCTGGGCGCGTCCGGCGGGGCGAAGCTCTCGTGGCGGGCGGCCCAGGCGCGCGCCGAGGCGCCCTGGACCTTCAGGCTGGACGCGAGAGGCCAGGGGTTCGCCGTGGGCCTGGCCGAACTCGATCGCCTGGTCGGGCGAACGCCGCGGGTGCAGCTGGAAGCAGGCTGGCAGGCCGGCCGGCTAAACGTGGCCAGGGCGTCCTTGAGCGGCGCCGCGCTCGAGGCGAACGTCGCGGGCGTCATGGGCGGGGATCGCAGCCTGGCCTTCAAGGCGGACTGGACGGCGACGGGCCCCCTCCGGGCGGGGCCGGTCGAGATCACGGGACGGGTCCGCGGGACCGGCGACGTGACGGGAACGGTGGCGCAGCCGCGTCTCGAACTGGCCGCCAGCGTGCCGCAGCTGGACGTTCCGCGGCTGCCGATGACGGACGCCCGGTTGCTGCTGACGTTCGAGCGGCGGCCGGACGGATCGAGTGGCGCGGTGGCCCTCAATGCCTCCACGGCCTATGGACCGGCCAGCGCCCGCTCGGACTTCCGCTTCCCGCGCGGCGGCGTCGACCTGACGGGCCTGGAGGTGGACGCGGGCGGCGTCAAGGCGGCCGGCTCGCTCAGCCTTCGCCAGTCCAGCCCGTCGGCCGCGGACCTCACGCTGACGATCACCCGGGGGGCGCTGATCGAAGCCGGGCGGATCGCCGGAACGGCCCGCATCACCGGGGCGGCGGGCGCCGCGCGCGCCGACCTCGACCTGCAGGGCGAGAACCTCCGGTGGCGGGGCTCGGACATCACGGTGCGCAGCGCCCGCATCGCGGCCGATGGGCCCCTGGCCCGGCTGCCCTTTGGCCTCGACGCCCGAGGCGCTTCCGGACAGGGGGCGTGGAGCGTCGCCGGCCGTGGCGTGCTGGGAGAGGCGTCGCCCGGCTACACCCTGGCGTTCGACGGCCAGGGCGCGATCGGCGCTCGGACCCTTCGCACCGTCGAGACGGCTGCGTTCCGCTTCGGCGGGCCCGAACGGACCGCACGGGTGCGGCTGGCGGGTCCCGATGGAGGCCGCCTGGATCTCGACGGCGTGTGGCGGGGGGAGCGGGCCAACGTCACCGCCCGCGTCGCCGCGATGGGCCTGGACGTCTTCAACGCCGACTTCGACGGTCGCGTGGACGCGACCCTCGGCCTGCAGGGCCAGGGTGAACGGCTCGATGGCGCGCTCGAAGCGAGGCTCACGGACGCGCGCGGCAAGGGCACGCCGGCCGTCCAGGGCATGGACGGCACGCTCCAGGCCCGCCTGACGGGCGACACCATCACCATGGACGTGGCCACGGCGAACGAGCAGGGGCTGCGCGCCAGCGCCAACCTCGTCCTGCCGGCCGAGGCCGCTGCGGCGCCTTTCCGCGTGGCCATCGCGCGGCAGCGGCCCATGCGCGGCCGCTTCTCTGCCGAGGGCGAAGTGCGGCCCCTGTTCGACATCCTCGTGGGCGGGGACCGGGCCCTGGCCGGTTTCGTTCGGACGGAGGGCACGCTGGCCGGCACGCTGGCCAACCCCCGCGCGACCGGGCAGGTCAGCGTGGAGCGCGGGCGCTTCGACGACGGAGGCACCGGCCTTACGCTGCGTGACGTGGTGGTGCGCGCCGACTTCACCGAGGACTCGGTCAACGTCACGGAGGCGCGGGGCGTCGACGGGCGTGGCGGCCAGGTGAGCGGGCAGGGGCGGGTGAGCCTGGCGCGGGAGGGCGTCTCGAGCTTCCGGCTCGATCTGCGCGGCTTCCGCCTGATCGACAACGACATCGGGACCGCACGGGCCTCAGGGCAGGCCACGATCAACCGCGGCGCGGACGGCCAGGTGAAGCTGGCCGGCGACCTCGTGATCGACGAGGCCGAAATCGCCGCCGAACCGCCCACGCCCTCCGGCGTGGTGGCCATGGACGTGAAGGAGATCAACAGGCCGGCCGACCTCGCCGCATCGCTGCCGCCGCGTGTGCGCCGGGGCGACGGCTGGGCCTTGGACGTCAAGCTGCGGGCCCCGCGACGGGTATTCCTGCGCGGCCGTGGCCTCGACGTCGAGCTCTCCCTGGACGCCCACGTGGGCGGCACGACCGCCAGGGCCGACCTGACCGGCGTGGCGCGGGTGGTCCGCGGGGACTACGACTTCGCCGGCAAGCGCTTCGAGTTCGACGACCGCAGCCTCGTCTACCTGTCGTCGCGCCCGCAGGACATCCGCCTCCAGCTCGACGCGACGCGGGAGGACCCGTCGCTGACCGTCACGGTGCGTATCCGCGGGACGGCGGCCCGACCGGAGATCACCCTGGTGTCCTCGCCGAGCCTGCCGGACGACGAGGTGCTGGCGAAGGTGCTGTTCGAGCGCTCGGCCAGCCAGCTCTCGGGCGTCGAGGCGGCGCAACTGGCCTCGGCGCTGTCCGCGCTCTCGGGGGGCGGGGGCTTCGATGTAATCGGGAACCTGCGCACCTTCGCCGGGCTGGACCGGCTCGCGTTCGGCGGCGACGAGCAGACCGGCGTGACCGTTTCCGGCGGCAAGTACCTGACGGACGACGTCTATCTGGAGCTCACCGGGGGCGGGCGCAGCGGCCCTTCGGCCCAGGTGGAGTGGCGCATCAGCCGGAGCCTCTCGATCCTCTCGCGCCTGGCCCAGCAGACCACGCGCGCCGGGTCCGGCAACCGGATCGCGATCCGGTGGCGCAAGGACTACTGACGCCAGCGGAGGTCAGGCGGCGGTGCGGCCGCCCCGGGCTGCGTACGACTGGTAGCCACGCGTGAAGACACGGTCGCTGGGCGTCACCTCGTCGATCGCGAGGTCCTGCCGCCGCGCGATCGACGCGTAGAGCGCCGCGAAGTCCTGCAGCGTCGCATCCAGCAGCGCCTGCAGCGAGGGGATGACGAAGTAGACCTGCTGGAAGTCGTCGATGCGGTAGGGCGTCCGCATCACGCGCTCGAGGTCGAAAGCCAGGCGGTTGGGGGAAGGGTCGTCGAGAGCGAAGATCGACTCGGCGTGGCTGGAGACGATGCCGGCGCCATAGATCCGAAGGCCCGCAGGCGTCTGCAGCAGGCCGAACTCCACCGTGTACCAGTAGAGCCGGGCGAGATTGTGCAGCCGGCCCAGGTCCAGCGCCCTCAGCCCGCCTTCGCCATAGGCCTGCATGTAGTCGGCGAACGTCGGGTCGGTGAGCATCGGGACATGCCCGAAGACGTCGTGGAAGATGTCCGGTTCCTGCAGGTAATCAAGCTGTTCCGGGCGTCTGATGAACTGGCCGGCCGGGAAGCGCCGATGCGCGAGGTGGTCGAAGAACACCTCGTCCGGAACGAGGCCCGGCACGGCGACGACGCTCCAGCCGGTGAGGCGCTCCAGTTCGGCGTTGATGCGCGAGAAGTCCGGGATGCCCGCCCGATGCAGGTCGAGCGCCTCCAGGCCGTGAAGGAAAGCGTCGCAGGCCCGGCCGGGCAGGAGCGCCGTCTGCCGCTCGTAGAGCCTGATCCAGACCTGGTGCTCGTCGGCGGTGTAGCCCTCCCAGTCCTGGTCGATGGTCCAGTCCGGGCGGGCGCCGGGCGGAGGTTGCAGGACGGGATCCTTCGCGCTCATGCGCGCAGAATGATCCCTCCGCAGCGGAAGTTCCGTTCGGAATGTCCCTGTCTACAGCCCTTGGGCGAGACGTTCGTGCGCCGAAGCGGGCGCGGGGAGAAAATTCGCCTCGAAGACGCCTAGTGGCCGATGCCGGGCCGCAAGGTGTAGTGGCCTTCCTTGAAGGCGTCGAAGATCAGCGAGGCCTGCGGGTGGCCGACCGGCTGGCCGCTGTCGTCCGGCAGCAGGTTCTGCTCGGAGACGTAGGCGACGTAGGCGCTGTCATCGTTCTCGGCCAGCAGGTGGTAGAACGGCTGGTCCTTGTGGGGCCGGATGTGCTCCGGGATCGACAGCCAGTACTCCTCGGTGTTGGAGAAGACCGGGTCGACGTCGAAGATCACGCCGCGGAAGGGATACACGCGGTGGCGGACGACCTGGCCGATGGTGAACTTGGCGAGTCGCGTGCTCATGACCGCGAATCTACATCCCCTATGCTGACCGGAAGGTGAACGTAGTCACGGTAGCGCGTCATTCAACCGTCGTCTTTCGGCTCGCCGCCCCGCTTGCTAAGGTCGCCGCGAAATGAGGCGCGGACCACGGGGAACGCGCCTGCGCAGGACGGGTGAAGTCCATGAACGAGGCGCCGCGGGCGCCCGGGCCCGCGAGTCGAGGCCGGGAAGGGGCTGTGGCCGAGACGCCGTGCTATGCGGCGCTCGACCTCGGCACGAACAACTGCCGTCTTCTCATCGCGACCCCGACGCCGCGAGGCGGCTTCCGCGTGGTCGAGGCCTACTCCCGGATCGTGCGGCTCGGCGAAGGTCTGTCGCAGACGGGCCGCCTTTCGGACGCCGCCATGGAGCGGGCGCTCCAGGCGCTGAAGGTCTCGGGGGAAAAGGTCCGGCGGCGCAAGGTCGCGCGCTTCCGCGCCATCGCCACCCAGGCCTGCCGCATCGCGGTCAACGGCCAGGCGTTCGTGAACCGCGTGGCCAATGAGACGGGCGTGAAGCTGCAGATCATCAGCCCGCAGGAGGAGGCGCGCCTCTCGGTCACCGGGTGCCTGAACCTGCTCGATGCGCGCCACGAGGCGGCCCTGGTGGTCGACGTGGGCGGCGGCTCGACCGAGCTCTCGTGGGTGGACCTGAAGGGCGGACCGCCCGGGCAGGCGCCCCCGATCCGCGCGTGGCTGTCGGTGCCGATCGGCGTCGTCACGCTGGCGGAGCGGTTTCCTGAAGGAGAGGCCGCCACGGAGGCGTGGTTCCGCCAGATGGTCGAGCATGTGAAGGCCGAGATCGCCGCCTTCCGCCGCGCCGACCCGTTGAAGCCGGTGTTCGAGGCGGACCGGGCGCACCTCGTGGGCACGTCGGGCGCCATCACCAGTCTCGCGGGCATGCACCTGCGGCTGCCGCGCTACGATCGCAACCGCGTCGACGGGATCTGGATGAGCCGGGCGGACTGCGATGCGGCGGCTGCGGACCTGCTGGCCCTGAGCGCGGCAGAGCGCGCCGCGCAGCCGTGCATCGGACCCGAGCGGTCCGATCTGGTGCTGGCCGGCGCCGCCATCCTGCAAGCGGTGCAGGAACTCTGGCCCTGCAACCGCGTCCGTGTCGCGGACCGCGGCCTGCGCGAGGGCATCCTGCTGTCCCTGATGTCGGAGCGGGGCCGCCCGCGCCGGCGTCGCCGACGCCGCGGCGGGAGGCGCGCGCCATGACCGAACCTCCGCGCAAGAGGATGGTGAAGCCCCCGACCGGCGGGCTCGAGGGCGGCCGCGGGAAACCCGCGCGGCTCAAGACCGCGAAGGAACGCACGCCCAGCCAGCAGGCCTGGCTCGAGCGGCAGATCAACGATCCCTTCGCCGCCAAGGCCCGGGCGCTGGGCTATCGCAGCCGCGCCGCGTTCAAGATCACCGAGATCGACGATCGCTTCCACCTGTTCCGCAAGGGCGTCAGGGTCGTCGACCTCGGCCTCGCGCCGGGCGGCTGGACGCAGGTGGCGATCGAGCGGGGCGTCACCGACATCGTCGGCGTGGACCTGCTGCCGGTCGATCCGCTGCCGCCCGCCCACATCCTGCAGATGGATTTCACCGACCCCGAGTGCGGACCCCGCCTGATCGCGCTGCTGGGCGGCGCGCCCGACGTGGTCGTGTCCGACATGGCGCCCAACACCATCGGCCATCGAGAGACCGATCACCTGCGGATCGTCGGCCTGATCGAGGCGGCCATGGACTTCGCCGTCGAGGTGCTGAAGCCCGGCGGGGCGTTCGTCGCCAAGGCATTCCAGGGCGGCGGCACGGATCGGCTCATCGCGCAGCTGCGCCGACACTTCCGCGAGGTGCGCAACGTCAAGCCCAAGGCCAGCCGCCAGGACAGCTCCGAGGTCTTCCTCGTCGCCACGGGCTTCCGGGGCCGCTGACGCCGACCTCGGAAGCAGTTCGCTCAGGCTCGTGCCGTCACCAGCCAACAGGCCGCCGTGTAGCGGGCCGCGCCGTCGCGGACGAACGGCCGGAACGCGGCCATGAGCGCCTCGGTCACCTTGGCGCGGGTCGCAGCGTCCGCGTCCTTGAGCGCCGCGCCGGCCGGGCCCAGCCGGGTCGCGTACGCCATCAGGTCTGCCTCGGGGACTTCGCAGGGCATGTCCAGCGGCGCCACCTCGACGTCGCGCCAGCCCGCCGCGTCGAGAATGCGCCGCACCCGTGCGCCGTCCGCAAAACCGAACTGACCCGGCGCGTCCGGCGCCGGCGGCTTCATCGCGGGGAGGAACGGCGCAGCGGCCATCGCCGCCGAGACCATGAAGCCGTTTTCCATCGGGCTCCGCCAAGCCTCGAAGGTGAGGGTCCCGCCTGGCCTCAGGGCGCGGCGGATATTGGCGAAGGCGGCCACCGGATCGTCGAAGAACATCACGCCGAAGCGCGAGATCGCCGCGTCGAACGTTCCCGCCTCGAATGCGTGCGTCTGGGCGTCGGCCTGGATGAAACCGGCGCGGAGGCCCTCGGCATCGGCCCTGGCCCGCGCCACCGCCACCAGCGGCCCCGAAATGTCGACCCCCGTGATCAGGCCGTCCGGACCCAGCCGCCGCGCCATGGCGAGCGTCGTCGCGCCCGCGCCGCAGCCGATGTCGACGACGCGACGTCCCGCGCCGGGGAACGCGGCCTGCGTCAGCGTCGCTTCAAAGGGCGCCAGCATTCGGTCGAGCATGTCCTGCATCTCGGCCCAGGCGCGGCCGCTGGCGTCGTTCCAGGCGTCCGCCTGGCTGCGATTGGGGGTGTCGGTCTTGGTCATCTCGGGAGGTCCTTCGGCTTGCGTCCGGGGAGGGGACGGCGCATCCTGCAAGTTCAAGTGAACTTGAGGTCAAGCTCCCGGATGACGACGCGCGATCTCGACATCGCCCAGGTGGCGCGCCGGTCCGGCGTGCCGGCCTCGACGCTGCGCTTCTACGAGGAGAAGGGACTGATCGCGTCGATCGGCCGCCGGGGCCTGCGACGCCTGTTCGACCCTCAGGTGCTGGAGCGGCTCGCGCTCATCGCGCTGGGCCGGGCGGCTGGGTTCACATTGGACGAGATCGGCGAGATGTTCGCCGGCGACGGCCGTCCGCGGATCGACCGTGCGCGTCTCACGGCCAAGGCCGACGAGCTCGACCTGACGATCCGTCGCCTGGAATTGATGCGCGACGGCCTGCGTCACGCCGCGCACTGTCCCGCGCCCAGCCACGCCGAATGCCCTCATTTCCGCCGCATCGTCCGCCTGGCAGGCGAGGGCCGGCTCGATCCGGCGCCCCGCAGGCCGTTCGTGTCGGAAGCCGTCTAGCGTCCGGTCTCCATCGGCAGGGCGGGGTCGCGGGTCCACTCGGACATCGAGCCGTCGTAGACCGCGACCGACGGATGCCCCAGCCGCGTCAGGGCCAGGGCGTCCATGGTCGCCGAGATGCCGCCGCCGCAGTAGCAGATGGCCCGCTTGCGATCGAACGCGCCCACCGCCTCGAACAGTCTCCGCAGTTCGGCGTCGGGCCGGTAGCGTCCGGCCTCGTCGAGCAGCGCGGCATAGGGGACGTTGACGCTGCCCTTGATGTGGCCTTTCCGACCATAGTTCGTGGCGGATTCGCCGCTGTGGACGCTTGGGGCCAGCGCATTGATCGTGCAGACCCCGCCATCCTCGATGGCCGCGAGGACGTCGGCCTTGTCCGCCCAGGCATTGGGCCGATCCGTGAGGGTGAGCGACGCCTGCGGGTAGCGCCGCGTTCCGGTTTCCGTCGGCCGCCCCTCGGCGATCCAGGCGGCCAGCCCGCCGTCGAGCACGGCGGCGGTCTCGAAGCCGGCCGCCCTGAGCATCCACCACAGCCGCGTCGCCCACATGGGCGAGGTGCTGCTGTAGGCGACCACCCGGTCGCCGCTGCCGACGCCGGCCGCGCCCAGCGCATCGGCGAGCCGGTCGGCGGGGAGGTGCGTGAAGTTGAGCTTCGAGGCGGGGTCCGAAAGGTCGGCGACGAGATCCAGGAACGCGGCGCCCGGGATGTGCGCGGCCTCGTAGTCGGCCCGGCCGCTCTCGATCGTGTACGGGCCGGGCGTGGCCGGCCTCAGGTGCACGGTCGCGTCGAAGATGCGCAGCCCGGGGTCGTCCAGGTTCGCCGCCAACCAGGCCGTCGACACCAGGCCCCGACCGTCCCAATCGTCCATTCGGCATCCTCCCGCGTTGGCCCCAGGCTCCCAAGTCCGCGCCGCCGGCGCAATGGGCGGTTCACGTCGCTGGCGTCGCCAGGGGCGGCGGCGGCATCCGCCTTCCTTCGTCGGCCAGCCAGTCGCGGAAGCGGTGCAGCGCGCGGCCCTGCGCCCCGGGCGCGGCAATGAGCGCGAAAGTCGTGGTCGACCACCGGAAGCCCAGGGGAGCGACCAGCCGCCCCGCCGCCACGTCCTCGGCCACGAAAGGCCACGACACCACGGCCGCCCCCAGTCCCGCGAGCGCGGCGTCCTGGGCGAAGTGGACGTGGGCGAACGGCCGCTCGGGCGCGGGCCTCAACTCGACGCCGGCGTGTTCGGCCCAGACGTGCCAGGCCTCGGGATGCGTCTGGGCGACGAGGCGAGGGGCCTGCAGCGGGTCGTCGCGGTAACGCGCCGCCATGTGCGGGGTCATGACGACGCCCAGGGCGTTGCGCATGAAGGGCGTGACGTTCGGCTCGGAGGCCCGCGCGAGCGGCACGATGCGCACGACCGCCTGGGCGCCGCGGTGGGTCGTGGCGTGCGGCGACAGCTCGGAAAGCTGCAGGCGCAGCCCCGGCTGGGCCTCCTGGAAGCCCGGCAGCCGCGGGATGAGCCACTTCACCGAGAGGGAGGCGTTGACGGCGACGTGCAGGTCCTCGCCGCCCGTGCGGACCCCGCGGACGGCGCCGGCGATCTGGTCGAAGGCCGCGGTGAGCGCGGGCGCCAGCTCGCGGCCGGCCGCCGTCAGCTCCAGCCGGTTCTTCGGCCCGGTGAAGAGGCGAACGCCCAGGGCGGCCTCCAGCGCCTTCACCTGCCGGCTCACCGCCGAATGCGTCACCGACAGTTCGTCCGCCGCCAGCGTCACGCGCCCCGTCCGCGCCACCGCCTCGAAGGCCCGAAGCGCGTTCAGCGACGGAAGGGCGCCGAATGTGAGCTTTTGGAACATCGTCCGTCGAATAAGTCGATTTCCTTGCAGCGGCAATCCGGGCACAGGCTGGTCATGGAACCCCCCGCGCCCCCCACACCGCTCCCGCCCGTCGACTACGACAAGGTCCAGCATCAGGCCTACGCCCGCGGACGCGCGCTGCCCGTCGAGGCGATCCGGCGGTGGATGGACGTCTTCGCCGAACATCTTCCGAGCCGTCGTCCGCTCAGCGGCGTGGACCTGGGCGCCGGAACCGGCCGCTTCACGCCGGCGCTGGCGGAGAGTTTCGGCGGCCCGATCCTGGGCGTGGAGCCCGCCGCGGGCATGCGGCTGCGCGCGGCGGCGGAGTCGGCGCATCCCAACGTTCGCTACGTCGACGGCCGTGCGGAGGCGATCCCGCTGGCGGACGCAGCCGCCGACTTCGTCCTGATGTTCCTGTCCTGGCACCACGTGGCCGACAAGCCGGCCGGCGCGCGGGAGATCCGGCGCGTGCTCGTCCGGGATGGCCGGCTCGTTCTCCGCAGCACCTTCCGCGAGCGCATCCCGGACCACTGGTGGCGCGGCTACTTCCCCGGCAGCTGGGCCGTCGAACGCGCGATGTTCCCCACCGAGGCCGAGACGCGGAGCCTGTTCGAGGCGGCCGGCTTCGCGACCATCGCCAGCGTGCAGATGGAACTCCCGTTCGAGGGTGACATGGCCGCGGCGGTGGAACGCCTGAAGCTGCGGGCCGTCTCGGTGTTCGAGCACCTGTCGGACGCCGAGCTCGAGGAGGGGTTCGCGCGCCTCGACGCCGACCTCGCGGCGGGCGCGATCGCCGAGAAGCCGACACACGGGGACTTCATCGTCTTCGCCCCGAAGGGCGCAATCGCATGAACGCGTCGCTCTGGCCCCTTGCCCCGTCCGCGGCGGACCCCCTATACGCGTCCCGCAAAACGGAGACTCCAATGGAGATTCGCGAAGGGCTCACCTTCGACGATGTTTTGCTCGAACCCGGCCCGTCCGATGTCATGCCCACCCAGGTGGACGTCTCGACCCGGTTCACGCGCGAGATCAGTCTGAACATACCGCTCGTGTCGGCGGCCATGGACACGGTGACCGAGAGCCGGCTGGCCATCGCCATGGCCCAGTCCGGCGGCATCGGCGTCCTGCACCGCAACCTCACCGTCGATGAGCAGGCCGACCACGTCCGCGAGGTGAAGCGCTACGAAAGCGGCATGGTCATCAATCCGATGACCATCGGCCCGGAAACCACCCTGGGCGAGGTCCGCCAGATCAAGGCGCGGCGGAAGATCTCCGGGTTCCCGGTGGTCGACGACGCCGGGAAGCTCGTAGGCATCCTCACCAATCGCGACATGCGCTTCGAGGGCCGCGACGACATCCCCGCCAAGGCCCTGATGACCAAGGACGGTCTGGTCACCGTCAAGGAAGGGGTCGGGCAGGACGAGGCGCGGGACCTGCTGCGGCGGCACAAGATCGAGCGGCTGATCGTGGTGGACGACGACTACCACGCGGTCGGGCTCATCACCGTCAAGGACATGGAGAAGTCCCAGCAGCACCCCAACGCGGCGAAGGACGCCCAGGGCCGCCTGCTGGTGGCGGCGGCCTCCACCGTCGGCGATGCGGGCTACGAACGCTCGATGGCCCTGGTGGACGCCGGAGTGGACGTGGTCGTCATCGACACGGCCCACGGCCACAACGCCGACGTGGCCCGCGCCGTGCAGCGGGTGAAGCGCGAGACCAACCGCGTGCAGATCGTCGCCGGCAACATCGCCACCTACGACGGCGCGCGCGCCCTGATCGACGCCGGCGCCGACGCGGTGAAGGTGGGGATCGGCCCGGGCTCGATCTGCACGACGCGGATCGTCGCGGGCGTCGGGGTGCCCCAGCTGACGGCGATCATGGACGCCGTGCGGGCGGCGGAGGGTTCGGACGTTCCGGTCGTCGCCGACGGCGGCATCAAGTACTCGGGCGATCTCGCCAAGGCGCTCGCCATGGGCGCGTCGGTGGCGATGATGGGCTCGGTCTTCGCCGGCGTGGACGAGGCCCCGGGCGAGGTCTTCCTCTACCAGGGCCGCAGCTACAAGGCCTACCGCGGCATGGGCTCGCTGAGCGCCATGGGGCAGGGGTCGGCCGACCGCTACTTCCAGAAGGACGTCAAGGACACCCTCAAGCTGGTGCCCGAGGGGATCGAGGGCCAGGTCGCCTACAAGGGGCCGATCGCGCCGATCCTGCACCAGATGGTGGGCGGGCTGCGAGCGGCCATGGGCTATGTGGGCGCGCCCACGCTGGCCGAATTCCGGCAGCGGGCGCGGTTCATTCGGATCACCAACGCGGGCCTGCGCGAGAGCCACGTCCACGACGTGATGATGACCCGCGAGGCGCCGAACTATTCGAGTCCGAACTAGGGAGGGCGGGGCGAATGGATGTCGCGATCGAACTGAAGCTGCTCGGCGCGGCCGTGGTCGTGGGGCTGGTGCAGCTCCTCTGGGCCGCCGGCGCGGCGCGGGCGCAGCAGGACATGAAGTGGGCCGCAGGCCCGCGGGACACGCCCATGCCGATCAGCGGCGTCGCCGCGCGCCTGGAGCGGGCCTTCTGGAACTTCGCGGAGACCTTCCCCTTCTTCGTCGCCGCGGTCGTCGCCTGTGGCGTGGCCGGCAAGCTGGGTCAGCCGCTGACGGTCTGGGGCGCCTGGGCCTATGTGGTGGGCCGCGCCCTGTACGTGCCGCTGTACGCCACCGGCGTCCCGATGGTCCGCTCCATCGTCTGGTTCGTGGCCACGGCCGGCATGCTCAGCGTGCTGTTCGGCCTCTACCGGTGAGCTGATGCGCGACGGCGGGCGCCTGGCGGCGGCGATTGAGATCATCGAAGAGATCGAGGCCCGCCACCGCCCCGTCCGCCTGGCCCTGAAGTCCTGGGGTGAAGCCGCCCGGTATGCCGGCGCCAAGGACCGCGCCTGGGTTTCGGGCCTGGTCCTGGACGTCCTGCGGCGGCGGCGTTCCCTGGGCTGGCGCATGAACGACGACAGCCCCCGCGCCGCCGCGCTCGCGGCCCTGCGGGTCGTCTGGAACTGGCCGGTCGACCGGATCGCCGACGCGGCGGCCGACGAGGCCCACGGACCCGGCGCGCTCAGCGAGGCCGAACGGGCCGCGCTGGACCGGCCCCGCGACCTCGCCGAGGCGCCGCCGCCGGTCCGCGGCGACTATCCCGACTGGCTGGACGCCTCGCTGACACGGGCGTTCGGCGACCTGCGGGCCGAGGAAGCCGCCGCCCTGGCCGAGCGCGCGCCCGTCGACCTGCGCGTCAACACGCTGAAGACCGATCCGGCCCGGGCGCAGAAGGCGCTCGCGCCGTTCGATCCCCAGATCCCCGGCCTGTCACCCAACGCCCTGCGCGTGCCCGCGCCGGAGGCGGCCGACCGTTCCGGGGCCGTCGAGGCCATCCCTCAGTTCGGGAAGGGCTGGTTCGAAGTGCAGGACCTGGGCTCGCAGGTCGCGGCCCTTGCCGCCGGCGACGTGCGGGGGCGGCAGGTCCTGGATCTGTGCGCCGGCGGGGGCGGCAAGACCCTGGCGCTGGCGGCCGCCATGGCCAACACCGGGCAGATCTACGCCTACGACTCCGATGCCCGCCGGCTGACCGACACGGTCCGCCGCGGCGAGCGCGCAGGCGTCCGCAACCTGCAGGTCCGCACGCCGCTGGCGAAGGACGCGCTGAAGGACCTGGAAGGCCGGATGGACCTCGTCTTCATCGATGCGCCCTGCACCGGTTCCGGGTCGTGGCGGCGGCATCCCGATACGAAATGGCGCCTCACCCCCGAAGCCCTGGCGAAGCGGCAGCAGGACCAGGACGGCGTGCTCGACGACGGGGCGCGGTTCGTGAAGCCCGGGGGCCGCATCGTGTACGTCACCTGCTCGGTCCTGCCGGAGGAGGACGAAGACCGCGTCGAGGCGTTCCTGCAGCGCCGTCCGGACTTCGCCCGCCGGCCCGCCACCGAAGACCCGATGCTCAGGCCGTTCCTGACGCCGCTCGGCGACCTGCGCCTGACCCCGCGCGCCTCGGACACCGACGGCTTCTACGTCGCCGTCCTGGAGCAGACGACGTGACCGTTACGTGCGCTGCACGCGCCCCGACAACCTGGCCGGACAGGAAGCCATGACCGAAGCCCACCACGAACGCGTCCTGATCGTCGACTTCGGCAGCCAGGTGACCCAGCTGATCGCGCGGCGCGTGCGCGAGAGCGGCGTCTATTGCGAGATCCATCCCTACGACAAGGCCGAGGCGGCGCTCGCCGCCATGCGGCCGAAGGCGATCATCCTGTCCGGCGGTCCCGCCAGCGTGCACGAGGCCGAGAGCCCGGCGGCCGCCCGGGCTCTGTTCGAGGCGGACGTGCCGGTGCTGGGCATCTGCTACGGCGAGCAGACGATGTGCGCCGAGCTGGGCGGAAAGGTCGAGCCGGGCACGACGCGTGAGTTCGGCCGCGCCGAGATCGAGATCGTCCGCGACAGCCCGCTGCTGGAAGGCCTGGGCGGCGCCGGGCACCGGGAAACCGTGTGGATGAGCCACGGCGACAAGGTCACCGCCCTGCCGCAGGGCTTCGAGACCGTGGCCGTCTCGGAAGGCTCGCCGTTCGCCGTGATCGCCGACGAGGGCCGCCGCTTCTACGGCATCCAGTTCCACCCGGAGGTGGCGCACACGCCGCGCGGCGCGCTGATCCTGCGCAACTTCACCCACCGCATCGCCGGGCTCTCGGGCGACTGGACCATGGCCAGCTACCGCCAGGAGCAGGTGGAGAAGATTCGCGCCCAGGTGGGCAAGGCGAAGGTCATCTGCGGTCTCTCCGGCGGCGTGGACAGCTCGGTGGCCGCCGTGCTGATCCACGAGGCGATCGGCGACCAGCTCACCTGCGTGTTCGTGGACACCGGTCTGCTGCGCCAGAACGAGGCGACCCAGGTCGTCACCATGTTCCGGGATCACTACAACATCCCGCTCGTTCACGTTGATGCGTCGGACCTTTTCCTGGGCGAGCTCGCGGGCGTCACCGACCCGGAGACCAAGCGCAAGACCATCGGCCGGCTCTTCATCGACGTCTTCGACCGGGAGAGCGCCAAGATCGAAGGGGCCGAGTTCCTGGCCCAGGGCACGCTCTATCCCGACGTCATCGAGAGCGTGTCGGCGCGGGGCGGGCCCTCGGCGGTCATCAAGAGCCACCACAACGTGGGCGGCCTGCCGGACTACATGAAGCTGAAGCTGGTCGAGCCGCTCCGTGAGCTGTTCAAGGACGAGGTCCGGGCCCTCGGCGTCGAGCTGGGCCTTCCGCCGCCGTTCGTCGGTCGCCACCCGTTCCCCGGCCCCGGCCTCGCCATCCGCATCCCCGGCGAGATCACCCGCGAGAAGGTGGCCGTGCTGCAGCAGGCCGACGCGATCTACCTGGACGAGATCCGCAAGGCCGGGCTCTACGACTCGATCTGGCAGGCTTTCGCGGTCCTGCTGCCGGTGAAGACGGTGGGCGTGATGGGCGATGCGCGTACCTACGAGCACGTCCTGGCCCTGCGCGCCGTCACCTCCACCGACGGCATGACCGCCGACTTCTTCGAATTCCCCTGGGACGTCCTCGGCCGCTGCGCCACGCGGATCATCAACGAGGTGAGGGGCGTGAACCGCGTCGTCTACGACGTCACGTCCAAGCCGCCCGGCACCATCGAGTGGGAATGATCCGATAGCCTTCGGGGGCTATCGGGGAGATCCAATTTGCGATCCTAATTCACTGAAATAAAACGTGAATCGTCTCGATGTCTATCGACAACTATCGGTGGGCAGCGAAATCGCATGACGGCGCCGGTGACGGTAGCGGCTCCGCTTGCATCATACCGTCAGCGCACATACCGTCAGGGAAATCGGAGCGCGTGACGGTATTTTTT
Source organism: Phenylobacterium sp. (assembly GCF_016793225.1). Classification (GTDB taxonomy): domain Bacteria; phylum Pseudomonadota; class Alphaproteobacteria; order Caulobacterales; family Caulobacteraceae; genus Phenylobacterium. The sequence goes on along the minus strand of NZ_JAEUMN010000106.1, from coordinate 72,881 downwards.
CAACGCCAAGAGTTGGAAAAATAAGCGAAAAGCGAACTCCGAGACCCCCCGAAAAGGGGTGACGGTATTTTCGCTTTCAGAGCTCCATCTCATGCTGACTGACACGGCCCTGCGTAACCTCAAGCCCCAGGCGAAAGCCTTCAAGCTCAGTGACCGTGACGGTATGTACGCGCACGTGGCGCCGTCAGGGGCGATCACCTTCCGATACGACTACCGCCTGCACGGCCGGCGAGAGACCCTGACCATCGGCAAGTACGGCCCGTCCGGTCTCTCGCTGGCGCGTGCGCGGGAAATGTGCCTCGACGCGCGGCGCGCCGTGGCCGACGGACATTCGCCCGCCCAGGAGAAGCAGCGAGAGAAGCGCCGGCTGCAAGAGGCCAAGAGCTTCGGGGAGTTTGGAGAGCGCTGGCTTCAGGGGGCGCCGATGGCCGACAGCACGCGGGCCATGCGGCGCACGATCTTCGAGCGCGACCTGTTGCCGACCTTTCGCAACCGCCTGCTCCATGAGATCTCGCCGGATGACCTGCGCGCAGCGTGCGCCAGGGTGAAGGAGCGGGGCGCGCCGGCGACCGCGATCCACGTCCGTGACATCGTCAAACTGGTCTACGCCTACGCGATCCTGCACGGCGAGAAGGTGAGAAACCCGGCCGAGGAGGTGATGCCGGCCTCGATCAGCACGTTTACGCCGCGCGATCGATCGCTGTCGCCGACCGAGCTGCGCTTGACGCTGCGACTGCTGGACCAGGTGCCGACGCTGCCGACGATCCGCCTGGGCCTGAAGCTCATCATCCTGACGATGGTTCGAAAGAGCGAACTGCAGGATGCGGTCTGGGACGAGGTGGATTTCGAGAACGCCGTATGGACGATCCCGAAGGAGCGGATGAAGCGCTCGAAGCCGCACAATGTGTACCTGTCGCAGCAGTCGCTCGACATCTTCGTCGCGCTCAAGACCTGCGCGGGGAATTCGCGCTACGTGCTGCCGTCGCGGTACGACGCCGACGCCCCAATGTCCCGCGCGACCTTCAACCGTGTCACCACCGCTGTGGCGGATCTGGCGAAGAAGCAGGGCCTGCCCGTCGCGCCGTTCACTGTGCATGACCTTCGCCGCACCGGATCGACCCTGTTGAACGAACTCGGCTTCAATCGGGACTGGATCGAGAAGGCGTTGGCGCACGAGGACAGCCACTCGTCGCGGGGCGTCTACAACAAGGCCGAGTACGAGCCCCAGCGGCGTCACATGCTGCAGCAGTGGGCCGACATGGTCGACGCGTGGGCCGAGGGACGGAAGTTCAAGCCGGACCTGCTGCCGCCCTCGATGGAGATCGGCCCGGTCGCGGCTACTGTCTAACCGGTCGCGTTCGTCGCTGGCGAACATCGGGGGAGGGGGCGCGTCCGATCTGCGCGGCGTTTGAGGCGCGGCGGCGATCGTCGAGCCACGCTTCGACCTCCGCCAAGTCCCACACCACGCATCGGGCCGTCAGGTTGAATCGTCGGGGAAACTCTCCGCGCTGCTCGAGATCGTAGATCGTTGTGTCGGCTAGGGGCACAAGCTGGCGCAATTCCGTTCGTCGGATTGTGCGCCGGACCCGCGGGCTGCTGTGCATTTGGACGGCGATGTCTGGAGGCATGGCCTCTCTCCTGATCCGCGGCGCCCCACCGAATCGCAAGCAAGGCGGCCGGGAAAGCCCGTCTATGCGCGGGTAGTGGCCTAGAGGGGCGGAGAGCACAAAACGGATGATGTTGTGCTCGTCGCGAGGGTGCTTCCGTCAACGCCATGCGCCGTCCGCCGGCATACACCCACAACGACGCCGGTCAGCCCACGGGCGAGCTCAGAGGTACTTGGCGAGATCGCTCAACCTCGCGAGCTTCTCGCGAGCCTCGCGGGAGAGCGGACCCACCGCCTCTTCAAGGTGGTGCTCGATGTGGTCCGTTACCAGCACCTTCTTTGCCTTCTCCAGGGCCGCGATCACCGCCTGCAACTGCTGCGCAGTCTCCAGGGCGTCGCGATCCTGCTCAATCATCGTCACGATCTTTGCGAGGTGGCCATGGGCGCGCTTCAGGCGGTTGACCAGGTCGAGGTTGTTCGTGTGACTCACGCGGGCTCCAGCAAGGGGGACTCAGCGGCCGGGTAAATGGGCCCAGCCACTGTAGCCCAGGTAGAGGCCGATCAGCAGGATCAGTGCGCCCGACGCGTAGGGCGCCTTGCGCACGATTTCGCCGAAGCCTGAGAAGCGCTTCGAGACTTGGCGCACACTCAGTGCGGCGATCACACCCGAACTGACCATGGTCAACGCCAGGCCGATGCTGAAGCACAGCACCAGCACGGCGCCCAGCGTGAACGCCTTCAACTGCAGGCAGAGCAGCAACACCGTGATCGCCCCGGGGCAGGGGATCAGGCCCCCTGTGAGCCCAAAGACGGCGATCTGGGCCGTCGTCACATCCCGTCCGGCGAAGCGTCGGCGGATGTCGTTGGCGTGGGCGAGTTCGTGGGCGTCCTGGTAGCCGCCGGCCGCCTCGAGGCCCCGAAGTTCAGCGTGGACAGGGTCGTCGCCATGGGCGAGCTCAATGAAAGCGACATCGTAGCTGTGTGAATGGTCCCCATCGCGGAGCGACAGGCGCGCCATGAACTCGTGCGGTTCAGGAATCTCTTCAACGGACTCAAGCGCGCCTGCCGCCGTCGAGCGGAAAGCAAAGGTCTGTCGAGCGCCGTCCGGGCGCTCGGTCTCGATGAAGGCCGCATCGGCGGTCCAATGGAGACCGCGTTGGGCCGTCAGTTGGAAGCGCGGCGGCACGCCATCTTCGACGATCGCGAGGAATAGCACACCGTGCCCGGTGTCGATCCGGTGGGCGTCGTCATGAGCGTGGTGGTGATCATGATGTTCCTGGTCGTGATGATGATCGTGGGCGTCCGCGAGCAATTGTTCGCGACGGGTTCGCCAAAGCATCCAGGCTGCCATGCAGATGACGATCACGCCTGACGCGAGTTGAAGGTACGGTTCGATCGTCTCAGGCGCCAGGCCGCGCCAGAGGTAGAGGCCGCCCAGGGCGATCACCCAAACAACGGCTGTGTGAGACAGCGTCGCGCAGAGCCCCAGCAGCACGGCCTGTCTCACTGTTCCCCGGATCGCGATGACGAAGGCGGCCATCATCGTCTTGGAGTGCCCCGGTTCAAGGCCGTGGAGTGCGCCGAGGAGGATGGCGCTGGGGATGAACAGCCAAGCGTGCGCGGTGCTCTGTTGGATTAAATCTACGAAGGTAGGCATGAGGTAACCTATCCCCCAGGGGAGGATAAGTCGAGCCGCGGGCGCTGCGGCACAACCATCGACCTAGCTCAACGGAGATCCGCCTGCTTGTTCGCGTGGAGGTGCGGTTCGCGCGCTTGCTTGTGCACTCGCCGCTTCGGGTCGGGTCCGGGCGTCCGCCATGCCTTGCTTCGGGCGCGCCTACCCTTCGGGCAAGCCTCCTCGTAGACCTGCGCCGCTGCACGCTGGACATATGCCTCGGATTTCAGAAATCAGTTGATGGACTTGAAAGCCGACACGCGCGGCAGCGTTGGCAAACGCGTCGCTGTCCAGGACCGTTTCTTCCGTCGCTCCGCAACTACTACAGATAAGGAACCCGCTCTCGTGCGCGATCGCGCCAAGCGTGCAGGCGACGAATGCATTCTGGCATGCGATCCGATGGACGAGGCCGTGGTCGAGCAGGAACTGTATTGCCCGATAGATCGTCGGAGGCTGCGGCGGGCGGCCTGGCGCATAGGCCGCGATCAGGTCGTAGGCCTTAACTGGCCGGCCGGCGGCGACCAGTAACTCGAACGTCCGGCGCTTTGCCTCGCCCCAGCTTGCACCCTTCGCCTCGACCCTGGCCGCGGCGTTCGCTACCGCGCTTTGGACGGCTGGATCGGTCGTGCGCGAGACGAGCGCCATTGTCATTTTGGCGGCGCGGCGCTGCGGTGGTCCGCCAGGCAGAGGCTGTGGTCGCCCAGCACCTCGATCACCCGGCAGTGGCCTGCAGGTCCCTGATGGTCGCCGTCGAGCATGCGACGCAACTCGGCCCGCAGGGCCTCGAGCCGCGTGATCTTCGCTTCCACGTCAGCCAGCTGCTCGCGGGCGAGTGCGTCGGCGGTTTCGCACGGTTGCTCAGGGGCGTCGCTGAGCGCCAGGAGCGACCGGATCGCCTCGACCGAGAACCCGAGCTCCCGAGCATGGCGGATGAACGCGAGCCGGCGGATCGCAGCCTCGCCGTAGGTCCGCCGATCGCTGGCGGTGCGAACCGGCTCCGGGAGCAGGCCGATCTGTTCGTAGAAGCGGATGGTCGGGACCTTCACCCCGGCGGCCTTCGAGAGTTTTCCGATGCTCAGCATGACTCGCAAAATAAGCGCTTGATCCTCTAGTGGCTAGAGCATCTAGGGTGCGGCCATGCTTCGGGGCCGGGCCTTTCCGTTCGACGATGTCGCTCCACCCGTCCGGGCGTGCGGCGGCGCGACCGTGGGGGCGCCTCCCGCCAACCGAAACTATGTAACGCATTCCCCGAAGCAGGCAGTCGAGCTATGAGCGGCCTCGTGACGGGATTGCGCAACCTCTCGAGGACGCTGGCGGCGGTGCTCACCGCCTGCCTCATCGCGCTCTTCGTCACGGCTCCGGCCATGGATGGCGTCATGTGCGGCGGGGAAGACGAGTCCGTCGCCACAGCGACGCTTGAGAAGGCGAGCACGGCCGACACCAGCGCCCACCACTCCGGCAAGTCGGGGGCTCCCGATCCGGGGCTGGGCGCCTGTCTGCATGGGCACTGCCACCACGTCCAGATCGCCGCCGCCATCCCCACCGAGACCCTCGTTGCGGCGACCGTGTCTCATCACGCCACACGTCCGGCTCGGGACCTGATGCTGGCGTCCGCCGACCTCGCCCACGCCAAACCGCCCCCTCGCGCCTGACGGATCGCGCGCAAACGCGCGCCTTTCCGTCAATCGCAGAGGATCTTCATGCCTTCCCCCATACGCGTGCGGCCGCTTGTGGCCGCCCTGGCGAGCGCGTCCGCGCTTTCGCTGACCGCGGCTGTCGCCTGGGCCGAGCCCGCGCCGCCATTTCCCGCCTTGCTGATGCAGGCGCAATCCCGGGCGCCTCGCTCGGCCGAGGCTCAGGCGCAGGTCGCCCGAGCTGAAGGCCTGGCGCGGCAAGCCGCCGTGCTGCCCAACCCGACCGTGTCGGTCGAGGTCGAGAACTTCTCCGGCTCCGGCCCCTTCCGGGGCACCAATGCCGCGGAATCGACCGCCTCGATCGGGCAACTGATCGAGCTTGGGGGCAAGCGCAGCGCGCGGATCGGCGCCGCCCGGGCCGAGGTCGGCGCCGCGCGTGCGGATGCGGTCCGCTCGCAGGCCGACTTCGTCTTCGACCTCGCCGCGGCCTACGCCCTGGCCGAGGCCTCCGAGCGGCGTCTGCAACTGGCGACCGAGAGCCTGGCCTTCGCCCAGGAAGACAGCCGGGTCGCCTCGGCGCTCGTCCGAGCGGGCAAGGAGGCTGACGTTCGCGCTGTTCAGGCGCGCGCCGCCCTGCAGGCCGCCCAGGCGGCCCTGGAGGAGGCGCGCTCGACGCGATCGAAGGCGCTCGGCGACCTCACGGCGCTGTCCGGCTCGCCTGTGGCGTTCACGTCGATCCGGGTCAGCCTTCTGTCCCACGCCGCTCGGCGTGAAGTGGCGGGCGACATCGACCCTCTGCGCAGCCCGGCCTACCAGGCCGCGGAGGCTGCACGGCAGGCCGCCGCCCGCCGCGTCCAGGTCGAACGCACCCGCGCCGTTCCAGACGTCACCGTCTCGGTGGGCGCGCGCCGGTTCGAAGCGGATAAGTCCTCGGCGATGGTGGCCGGGGTCTCGGTCCCGTTTCCGCTGTTCGACCAGAACCGCGGCAACATCTCGGCCGCGCGGGCGGAGTTGACTGCGGCAGAAGCCCGCCTCAACGCCGCCCGTCTCGACGCGGTGGCCGAGGCCAGCGCCGCGATCGCCCGGCTGAACGCCGCACAGGCCCGGGTTCAGGCCTCGGAGGAGGGCGAATCCGCCGCTGCGGAGGCCTCGCGGCTGGCCGGTGTCGGCTACGAGGGCGGCAAGCTCTCCCTGCTGGAACTGCTGACCGCGCGCCGGGCGCTCACCGAGGCGCGCACCCAATCCATCGAAGCCCAGATCGAGCGCGTCGCAGCCGAGGCGTCCATCGCCCGCCTGCGCGGCGCCATCCCGTTCGGAGACCAGGAATGAAAACCGACAAGACGCGCCTCTACGGCGCCGTGGCCGCCGCCGTGCTGGTGGCCGCTGCAGGCGGCTATGGCGTCGCCCGGCTGACCGCGGCGAAGCCGCCGGAAGCGGCCGCGGCGCCCGAAAAGGCCGAAGCCGCCCCGACGGGCCTCGACATGGCGGCGGACCGGATCACCGCCGCTGGTGTCGCGCTGCAGACGGTCGCGGCCGGCGGCCTCGCCTCAGAAGTGCTGGCCCAAGCGACGGTGACCGCTGAGCCCACGGGTCAAGCGGTGCTGACGGCGCGCGCGGCTGGCGCCGTGGCGCGGATCAACAAGCGCCTCGGCGACCCCGTCCGCGCGGGCGAGACCTTGGCGCTGGTCGTAAGCCGCGAGGCGGCCCAGATCGCGGCCACCCGCAGTTCGGCCGCAGCCAAGGCGGAATTGGCCCGCAAGGTCTACGCGCGCGAGAAGCGTCTGTTCGAGGAGCGCGTCAGTCCTCGCCAGGATCTCGAAGCGGCGCAGGCCGAGCTGGCCGCCGCGGAGGCGGAAGCCCGCGGCGCCGCGACGGCCGTCAGCGCCGCCGACGTCTCGCGCGATGGCCGCTACGTGATGGTCGTGAGCCCGATCAGCGGCCGCATTACAGCGTCGGCGGTGAGCCTGGGCGCCTATGTGCAGCCCGAGACCGAACTCTTCCGCATCGCCGATCCGTCGCGCATTCAGATCGAAGCGTCCGTGACGGCCGCGGACGCCCAGCGCGTGCAGCCTGGCGACGCCGCGGTGATCGAGGTGACCGGCGGCGGCACACGTGAGGCCGTCGTCCGATCCGTCACGCCGGGGCTCAGCGCCGAGACGCGCTCGGCCACCGTCGTCCTGGCGCTCAGCGGCGGCAATGCAGTCCTGCAGCCGGGCCAGACCGTGCGGGCCCGCATCACCGTGCGGCAGACGGCCACCACCGGCATCGTCGTCCCCGACGAGGCGGTGCAGACGATCAACGGCAGTGAATCCGTCTTCGTGCGGACCGCCAAGGGCTTCCGCGTCCAGCGCGTGAGCGTGGGGCAGCGGGCCGCCGGGCGCGCCGAGATCCTGTCCGGCCTGAAGCCAGGCGACGTCGTCGCCGCCAAGAACGCCTTCCTCCTGAAGGCCGAGCTCCAGAAGGGCTCGGAGGAGGAAGAGTGACCGCCACCCCGCACATCCCGTTTGGAGACCTGCCGCAATGATCGGCCGTATTCTCTCAATCGCGGTGAAGGGGCGTTGGTACGTCCTCTTCATCACGCTCATCGTGGCCGCGTTCGGCGCCTGGCAGCTGACCAAGCTGCCGATCGACGCCGTGCCGGACATCACCAACAAGCAGGTGCAGATCAACACCATCGATCCGGCGCTTTCGCCGATCGAAATGGAGAAGCGGGTTACCTTCCCGATCGAGACAGCGCTCGCCGGCATTCCCGGCCTGGAGACGACGCGCTCGATCTCACGCAACGGGTTCAGCCAGGTCACGGCCGTCTTCAAAGACAGCTCGGACCTGTACTTCGCCCGCCAGCAGGTGGCCGAGCGACTGACCCAGGCGCGGGACACGCTCCCGGAGGGCGTTCAGCCTCAGGTCGGGCCGGTGACCACCGGGCTGGGCGAGGTGTTCTTCTACACGGTGGAGTTCGCACCCAAGACCGGCAAGGTCCGCGACGGCGCCCCGGGCTGGCAATCGGACGGCGCCTACCTGACGCCCGAGGGCGAACGGCTGACCGACGCGGTCTCGCAGGCCGGCTACCTGCGCACGGTGCAGGACTGGATCATCCGTCCACAGCTGCGCACCGTGGCCGGCGTCGCCGGGGTCGACTCCATCGGAGGCTACGAAAAGCAGTACATCGTCGAACCAGAGCCCGCGAAGCTGTCGGCCTACGGGATCTCCTACGCCGACCTCGCCAAGGCGCTGGAAGCCGCCAACATTTCGGTCGGCGCCAACTTCATCCAGCGCGCCGGCGAGGCCTATCTGGTCCGCGCCGACGCCCGGGTGCGCACCCTCGACGAGATCTCCAACGCGGTGATCGCCACGCGGGGGGGCGTGCCCGTCGCGGTGAAGGATGTCGCCGCGGTGCGGATCGGCGGCGATCTGCGGACCGGGGCGGCGACGAAGAACGGTCAGGAGACCGTGGTCGGCACCGCCCTGATGCTCATCGGCGAGAACAGCCGCACCGTCGCCAAGGCGGTCGGGGTGAAGCTCGAGGAGGTCAAGAAGTCGCTGCCGCCGGGCGTGGTGGTCACGACCGCCCTCGACCGCTCGGTGCTGGTGAACGCCACCGTCGGCACCGTCGAGCGCAACCTCACCGAGGGTGCGATCCTCGTGGCGGCGACGCTCTTCTTCCTGCTCGGCAACTGGCGCGCCGCCCTGATCGCGGTGCTGATCATCCCGTTCTCATTCCTGATGATGGCGATCGGCATGAACGCCACCAAGGTGCCGGGCAACCTGATGAGCCTGGGCGCCCTGGACTTCGGCCTGATCGTCGACGGCACGGTGATCATCATCGAGAACTGCCTGCTCAGACTGGCCGAACGACAGCACCACGAAGGCCGGTTGCTTTCCCTGCGGGAGCGGCTGGAGACGGTGCTGCATGCCAGCCAGGAGATGATCCGGCCCACCGTCTACGGCCAGGCGGTCATCTTCCTGGTGTTCGCGCCGCTGCTCACGTTCACCGGCGTCGAGGGCAAGACGTTCTCGCCGATGGCGATCACGATCATGCTCGCGCTGGGCGCCGCCTTCATCCTGTCGCTGACCTTCGTGCCGGCCATGGTCGCGATCCTGATGCGCGGCAAGGTCGCGGAGAAGGAAGTCCGCGCCATCCAGTGGTCCAAGGTCCGCTACGAGCCGCTTCTGCGGCGCGCGCTCGCTCGCCCGTGGCAGTTCATCGGCGGCGGCCTGGCCGTGTTCGCGGTGTCGGCGGTGGTCTTCTCCTTCCTGGGTCAGGAGTTCATCCCCACCCTCGACGAGAAGAACATGGCAGTGGGCGCCCTGCGCATCCCGTCCACCTCCATCGAGCAATCCAAATCCATGCAACAGCAGGTCGAGAAGGCCGTGCTGTCGGTCCCCGAGGTGGCGATGATGGTGTCGAAGACCGGCACCGCCGAGGTCGCCACCGATCCGATGCCGCCCAACCAGTCGGACGGCTTCGTCATCCTGAAGCCTCAAAAGGAATGGTCGAAGGGCGTCGAGACGAAGGCGCAGGTCACCGAACGGATCCTCAAGAAGCTCGAGCCCCTGCTGGGCAACGGTTACGAGGTCACTCAGCCGATCCAGCTGCGCTTCAACGAACTGATCGCCGGCGTCCGCGGCGACGTGGCCATCAAGCTCTATGGCGACGACCTCGAGCAGATGAGCGCCGCCGCCGCCCATATCGGGGCCACCCTGGAGAAGATCCCGGGCGCTCAGGGCGTGCGCGTCGAGCAGACCGCCGGCGCGCCCACTCTCGACGTGCGGCTCGACCGCGCGGCGATCGCGCGCTTCGGCCTGACGGTCGAGGAGGTGGCCGATACCGTCGCCACCGCCCTCGGCGGCCGCGAGGCCGGCAGCGTGTTCGAAGGCGACAAGCGCTTCGACATCACGGTCCGCACGCCGCTGATGCAGCGCGACGACATCGACGCGATCGGCGCGATGCCCGTCATGCTGCCGGCGGCCGAAGGACAGGCCCGCCAGTCGGTCGCGCTGCGCCAGCTTGTCGAGTTCCGCTTCACCGAGGGCCTGAACCAGGTCAGCCGGGAGGACGGCAAGCGTCGCGTGGTGATCCAGGTCAATGTGCGCGGCCGCGACATCGGCTCGTTCGTCAACGAGGCGCGGACCAAGGTCGAGGCTGTGCCGCTCCCCACCGGCTCCTATCTCACCTGGGGCGGGCAGTTCGAGAACCTGAAGGCGGCGACGGCGCGCCTCGGCATCGTGGTGCCGATCTGCTTCGTACTGATCTTCCTGGTGCTGTTCCTGGCTCTGGGCGGCTTCGCGCCGGCGGCCTCGGTGTTCGCCGCGATCCCGCTGGGGCTCGCCGGCGGTGTGTTCGCCCTGGCGGCGACCGGGATCACCTTCTCGATCTCGGCGGCCGTGGGCTTCATCGTGCTGGCCGGCGTGGCGGTGCTGAACGGCCTGGTCGTGATGACCAGCATCCGCGAGCGCATCGTCTCGGGCCGCCCCGTCGAGGACGCCATCCTCGAAGGGGCCATGGAGCGGTTTCGGCCGGTCCTGATGACCGGTCTTGTGCCGGCCATCGGCTTCATCCCAATGGCGCTGGCGCACGGCACCGGGGCGGAGGTCCAGAAGCCTCTCGCCATGGTCGTGATCGGGGGGCTGATCACGGCGACGGCGGTGACGCTCTTCGTCCTTCCGGCCATCGCCAAGCTCATCCTGCAGTTCGGCCGAGCGCGCGAAACCGCGGCCGACCCTTCGGGCGCGACCGCCCCCAACGCGGCCTGAAGGCGTGTGGGGCGGCGGCGTCGGGACGCCGCCCCACACGAAGCTGCTCAATTCAAGGAACACTCAGATGAAAGCTCCCACCCAAGCGGTCCTGATGCGGATCTACACCGACGAGGACGCCCTCGTCGGCGACCGCGCCCTGGCGGAAGTCGTCGTGGCGCGGGCGCGTGAAGCCCACCTGGCCGGCGCCACCGTGCTGCGCGGCCAGATGGGCTTTGGCGCCACGTCGCGGCTGCATGCCTCGCGGCCCTTCGAATTGCGCCGGAACCTCCCGGTGGTCGTGGAACTCGTGGACGAGGACTCCGCGCTCCGCGCCTTCCTCGCGCGCCTCGACGACCTGCACGATATTGGCCTGGTCACGCTCGAGAAGGTCGAGGTCGTCCGATACGGGCCGCCGACGGTGGACGGGGAGGCGGGACGATGACGCCGCCGGACACCCCGGCGCCTCTTGCCGCCAATGATCATGACAAGACCGGCGCCCATACGGACCACGCCGACCATGGCCATGGCGACAAGGCCCACGATCACGACCACGGCGGGATCTTCGGATCGCGCACGGAACTGATCTTTGCCGGGCTCTGCGGTGTCCTGGCCTTGGCGGGGTGGTTGGTCGAGCGGGCAGGGCTCGACAAGGTGGCGATGGTTCCGCTGGTCGCGGCCTACGGCGTCGGGGGCTGGTTCACCGCTCGCGAGGCGTTGGGCAACCTCAAGGCCCGCCGCTTCGAGATCGACACCCTGATGCTCGTGGCCGCCGCCGGGGCTGCGGCGCTTGGAGAGTGGGTCGAAGGCGCGCTGCTGCTCTTCCTGTTCAGCCTGGGTCACGCCCTCGAGCACTACGCCATGGGCCGCGCCAAGCGCGCGATCGAGGCCCTGGCCGAACTGGCGCCCGATCGGGCGACTGTCCGGCGCGGCGACACGGTCGAAGAGGTCCCGGTCGAGGACCTGGCGGTGGGCGACGTCGTGCTGGTGCGCCCGAACGAGCGGCTGCCGGCCGACGGCATCGTCGTGGCGGGCGACAGCGCGGTGAACCAGGCGCCGGTGACCGGCGAAAGCGTCCCCGTCGACAAGCGGGCCAGCGACGATCCCAACCTCGACTTCGGTCGGGCCCCGGCGGAGCACAAGGTGTTCGCCGGCACCATCAACGGTGGAGGCGCACTCGACGTGCGGGTGGCTCGCTTGTCGACCGAAAGCGCCCTCGCTCGGGTGGTCAAGCTTGTCGCGGAGGCCGAGGCGCAGAAGTCGCCCACGCAGAGGTTCACCGACCGGTTCGAGCGCATCTTCGTGCCGGCCGTGCTGGCGGGGGTGGGCCTTCTGATGTTCGCTTGGGTGGTCTACCCGGAGCCCTTCAGCGCCAGCTTCTATCGCGCTATGGCGGTCCTCGTGGCGGCCAGCCCCTGCGCGCTGGCCATCTCCGTGCCGAGCGCCGTCTTGAGCGGCGTGGCGCGCGCGGGACGCGGCGGGGTCCTGATCAAGGGCGGCGCGCCGCTGGAGGCGCTGGGCGCCGTCAACGCCATCGCCTTCGACAAGACCGGCACCCTCACCGAGGGCAAGCCGCGCCTGACCGACGTCGAACCGGGATGGCAGGTCGCCCGCGAGGAATTGCTCGCGGTGGCGATCGCCGTTGAGTCCCAGAGCGACCACCCGCTCGCCGCGGCGGTCGTGCGCGACGGCCAAGCGCAGCTGGGAGATCGCCCCATGCCGGCGGTGCGGGCCGTCCGCAGCCTGACGGGCAAGGGGGTGCAAGCCGAGGTGGACGGAGCCGAGGTGCTGATCGGCAAGCCCGCCCTGTTTGAGGGCGCGATGCCAGAACTCCTCGCCGACGAGATCGCCCGCTTGGAACAGGCTGGGCGCACCGTCATGGTGGTGAAGTCCGGAGACAGGTTCCTGGGGGCGCTTGGCCTCATGGACACGCCGCGTGAAGCTGCGGCCCCGGTGATCCAGGCGCTGCGCGGGGTCGGACTGCGGACCGCCGTGATGCTCTCGGGCGACAACCAGCGCGTCGCCGACGCCATCGCCCGCGACCTCAAGCTCGATTGGGCCAAGGGCGCCCTGATGCCCGACGACAAGGTCGCCGCCATCCGTGATCTCGGTGAGCAGCACGGCGGCGTCGCCATGGTCGGCGATGGCGTGAACGACGCACCGGCCATGGCCAGTGCGACGGTCGGGATTGCGATGGGGGCGGCGGGCTCGGATGTCGCGCTCGAGACCGCGGACGTGGCGTTGATGGCAGACGACCTCCGCCGGCTGCCGTTCGCGGTCGGCCTGAGCCGGCGCACCAGCCGGATCATCAAGCAGAACCTCTGGATCAGCCTGGGCATGGTCGCAGTGCTGATCCCCGCGACCGTGCTCGGGCTGCGGATCGGCGCCGCAGTGCTGTTCCACGAGGGCTCGACGCTCTTCGTGGTCGCCAATGCGCTCCGTCTGCTAGCCTACAAGGAGCCAACCGCATGACGGCCGCCTTGCGAACGCTGATCGGGTCGGCTGCCGCGGCCGGGCTGCTGGCGGGCTGCGCCACGCCCTTCAACGGCGCCGTCCTCGCCGATGTCCGGGCTGAACCGTACTCGGGCGGCGGGTTCGTGGTTCGCGGGCCCACGGTGATCGTAGAGCCCGCGGGTCAGCGCTTCCACGGCTGGGTCTGCCGTCAGTCGCGCGCGGGCGCCGGCCTGCGGGCCGTCCGGCTTGAGCGGATCGGCGCCAACGGCGACCTGGTGGAGGCGGTCTACGGTCGCGTCGAACTCCGGAGCTCCAGCCCGAGCGACTGCGGCGTCTACGACATTCCGACCGACTGGACGCTGGGCCCCGCTGAGGGTGTCCGGTTGTGCCCCGGACGTCTCGATGGGGCGCCGTGCCCTGTGCGGACCGCGCCGGGCGACCCGCCGGCGGGAGCGCCGCCGACGTGAAGACTCTCGCCTCGGCAGCCGACATCCGCGCCGCGCCAGCGGTGGTTTGGGGCGTCCTCACGCGGTTCGCCGCCTACCCGGACTGGACGGCAGCCGTCCGCGTCAACGGTGGCCTGAGCGCGGGCGCCGACCTCAACTTCGCGGTCACCACCGCCACCCGCCGTGGGGCGTCGCGCATCATTCGGTTCATGGGGACGATCGAGGCGGTGGAGCCGACGCGCAGGCTGACCTGGCGCGTAGGTGTGCCCTTCATTCTCCACTGGCGGTTCAATTTGCGGCTCGAGCCTCGGGGCGCCACGACGCACTTCACGCACGAGATGGAAATTTCGGGGCTGGGCGCGGTCTGGGCCTATCCCCGTCTCGACCGCCTCGTGACTCCGACCCTACGGCGCTTCGTCGACGACCTGAAGCGGCAGTCGGAGCGGGCTCAGGCCCGAGCGCGGCCTGGACGTCGGCCGTGACGCGCCGTCCGCCGCCGCGGCCCTGGCCCTTGGGCTTGCTGCTCGGGGCGTTTGTGGCGGTGCTCGACGTCGTCCTGAACCGCAAAGCCGAGGCCGTGCTCTCGGCTGAGACCGAGCATCGCGGGGGCGCCCCTTTCCACGTCGCCCTGACCGACCTGGCGCATCTGGGATGGGCGCCGGCCGCGGCCCTTGCCGTCATCCTGGCCCTTGGACTGGCGGGCCTCGCCCTGGCGCGCACGCGCCTGACGGCAGCCGCTTTCGGGCTCGTCTACGGCGGGGCGTTTGGAAACCTCCTCGACGGCGCCGGGGGAGGGCGGGTCTGGGACCTGGTCAGCTTTCACCTGCCGGCCGGCGATATCCCGCTCAACGTGTCGGACCTCAGCCTGTTGATCGGCGGTGGGCTCCTGCTCTCGCGTCCGGTGCGTCGGTGAAGCTGGTGCGAGTTCGTCTAGGCCGGCGCCAGGCGTCCAGCCGGCTCCATCAGGTCCGCGAGCAGCAGGAGGAGCAGGAAGCCGGCGAAGAACAGAGCCGCCGTCCAGGGGCGGTCCGGAACCTCATGGGCCTCCACCAGCAACTCCTCGGTGACAAGGTAGAGGAGGGCGACCAGCCCGAAGGCGAGGAACGCCGTCAGCATCGGGGCGGGGAGCTGGCCGAGCGGCGCAGCCGCCAGCGCGCCGGCGGGCAGCAGAAGGGTCAGCAACGCCGTCGTCCCGACGGCGCGACGCCAACCGCCGCCGATCGCCAGACTGACGGTGAGGCCGAGGAACAGCACCTCCAGGGTGAGCGCGATCGTCAGCAACAATCCCTGCGTCTGGCCCGCGACGAAGGCCAGGCCCAGGACCAGACCGTCGATGAACAGGTCGACCCCTACAGCCACCATCAGGCCCACGCTGCCCTTGGCGCGGGTCTCCAGGTACTCGATCCCCATCATCGCCAGTACGCCGACCGCCCCTCCGATCAGGACGGGCAGCGCCGCGCCGGCGTGTTTCAGGTCCGGCAGGATTTCCCCAGCCGCAGCCGCGAACACCACGCCCGCGGCGAAATGCTGAATGCCGCTGACGGCCAGCGGCCCAGGCCGGCGCCAAGCGGTAACCCCGGCGCCGATCAGGGCCATCGCCGCGGGCGCGAGCGTGAAGGCGACGGGTGTCATCAGCGGGCCTCCGCAGTCGGGCGTCGGTCCCCCACAGGGCCGCGCCACTCTCTTCGATCCCTCGCGCCAACACGCAGCCGCGCAGGTGGCAGGAGAACGCGCAAGCTGACCGGTGTGGTCCCCCGACCCCGTAATGAACTGCCGCCTGGTGTCGGCCGCGGTCGTCGCCCGCCGCCAAAGGGTCAGGCCTTGCCCGGCCAATCGGACGGGGACTGCCGCCATTGACACGTCGACCGGCCGGTCAGCCTCCATCGAACTCGCCGCCGCCGTCACCGTGGGCGATCGCTCTGCTGGTGGTGTCGCTGGTGCTTTTGGCCGTCGCCGTCGGCCTTCTGAAGTTGTTGTAGACGCCGCGGCGATCAGCTGAGGAGCGCCGCTGCGATCGCGAGCGCCGAGAGCCCCAGCAGGACGCTTCCGACAACGAAGCCGCGAAAGTGCTGCAGGTGGTTGAAACGGAACGGCACATCCTCAGCGCCCGGCAGCATCGCCCAACGCGGTCGCACGACCCCGAGCCAGAGTTCGTCGAGGATGAGCCAGTCGGTGAGGTTGAAGGCGGTTCCGACGACAAAGGCATGCGCCCAAAGGTCGAGGAAGGCTGCCGGATTGGGACTCGTGTCTTTCCAAGCTGCGGTCGACGCCGCCGGAATGCCGATCAGGAACGACAGCAGGAGGAGGCCGATCAGCAGGCCGGTCCTTCGCTCCCGTGGGGTTTGCGGTGGCACTGCCGAGCGCAGTTCGACCGGATAGTGGCGCATCAGAAGGCGCGGGTTCGCGCGCAGGGTCCCCACCACCAGGGCTGACGCCAACGCTGAGAGGATCACGCCGTCGCGTACCGCGCTCACCCAGCCGATCATTGGATCCCCGTGCCCCTACCTGATCGAGAGAGTCTAATTCCTCTAGTCACTAGAGGATCAAGAGGCGTCGTTGGGGGGGCGGCACGATGCTCGCCAGGCTGCGAATTCGCCGCCGATGGCACGATCGCCCTCCCGGCGGCCTTGCCGGCAATTGAACCGCAACCCGGTGCGGCGCATATTGTCGTCATGGCCAGCAAGCCCGCGAAATCGCCGATCCGCCAGACGCCTGCCGAACGCTCGGGCTGGTACCGGGGTGTGAAGCTGCAGGCGCCGCCGACGCCGCCGAAGACCTCCCTGTCCAAGCTCCGGGACGCCGTGCGCTACGCCGTCGGCAAGAACGCCGATGCCCTCGCAGGCGGCAAGTAGCCCGCCGCGGCGGCGCTCCGTCTTCATCAACTGCCCGTTCGACGCCGAGTACAAGCCGCTCTTCCGCGCCATGTGCTTTGCGATCGCCGCTTGCGGCTTTGCGCCCCGCTGCGCCCTGGATGAGTCCGACAGCGCCGTCGTGCGCTTCGACAAGATCCTCGACCTGATCACCGCCTGCGAGTTCTCGGTCCACGACGTCTCACGCGTGGAGCTCGACACGCGCTCGGGGCTGCCGCGGTTCAACATGCCTCTGGAGCTGGGCGCGGACCTGGGTCTGCGCCTCAAGGGGCCGGCGGCGCAGCGCAAGCGCCGCATCCTGGTGCTCGACGCGGAGGCGCATCGCTACGACCAGACCCTTTCCGACATCTCAGGGATGGACATCGAGGCGCACGGCAACGATGCGGCGCGGCTGATCAAGGCGGTGCGGGACTGGCTCAATGCCGGCCGCGACGGCGGGGACCCTCTGCCCGGTTCGGCGGCGATCGTTTCCGACTACACCGCCTTCCAGGCGCTTGTGCCCGACATCATTGCCCGCCTGCGGCTCGATGACTTCGACGCCATCCCGCACACCGACTACATGCATCTGGTCGAACTCGTGCTGTCCGAGATCGAGAAGGCCCGCGACCTCGTCTGAGGCCTATTGCAGGACCTTGCGCTCTCCCCGCTGGGCGCGGGCGTTGAGCAAGCCGGCCGTATGCTCCGCGTCCGCCTTCGAGAGGCTCGTCTGGGGCGTCATGGCGATGACGGCCGGCTCTCCCGTCCAGACGTCATAGACGCTGAAGCCGTCGCGATCGGGGCGGACGAGGTAGCGGTCGCTCATAGGGCCATGATGGCGACGCCCGCCTGACTCGCCAAGCCAACAGTTCTGTGAACGTTCCGCAGTGGTGCGGGCGCCCCCAAACCTGCGGCCCGCAACCGTCTTGCGGGATATCGGCAGAAATCCTGCCGGTGATGCGCAACATTTCTGCGTATATTCTAAATATATTCAAAGTCGTATTGACGAAAGTTCGCGGCGGGTACTCCGTGCCATCCGGAGGCCGCGATGAACATCAGTCTCGACGAACTCGACGTGGACATCGTCCAGTCGACCCCCGACAACGAGGACGCCTACGATGGTCGTTGGGGCTGGTACTGGCACGAGATCCACGAGCGCCCACGCGGTCCGTTCGCCGATCCGGCGACGGCGCTGCACGACCTGGCGGACTGGGTGCAGCAGCACGTCGTCGACCCGCCGGCGCCCCTGCAGGGCGATGCGGCCCTGGCTCCGCTGTTCCTACGCAACGCCGCCGGCTTCCTGGACGGGGCGGACTGCGGCTCCGGCGAGGTTCAGCTGGCCGCCTGCTGCTATGCGCTTGAGCTGATCCTGAAGGCCTACCTCCTCAGCCGCGGGTTCGCCGACGCCTGGAACGCCGAGCACCTTCGCCACGATCTCGATCGGGCCTACCGGTTGGCGAGCCACCACGGCCTGCCGGACGACGACGCCCGCATCGACCAGTTCATCGCCGCTGTGAATGCCGACTTCCAGCGCCACGCCCTGATGGCCCTGCACGCTGCGCGGGCCGACCTGGTCGCCCGGTTCGAGGCCGTCTCGGCCCTGCGCGCCCTGCATCGGGAAACGGTGCGGCGCGTCGAGGGGATGTGGCGCGTGCGGCGGACAGCCGGGCCGACCGGCTGAGCGGAGTTCGGACTCGCCAAGTCACAAATGTTCTGTATTTGTTCGATGCATGCCCGAACGCCGCGTCGTCGAATTGGAACGCCTCAACGTCCATGGTCCCGGCAAGGACCGGTGGTTCCTTCGACCCGGCTCGCGAGGGCGGAGCTGGCTGTGGTTCGACCCCGAGCAGGTCCCGTTTGTCGACGCCCGCGCCGCCACCTTCGAACTCGAGCGGGTCCGCGGGGGCTGGAAGGTGCTGCGGCTCGTCGAGGCTGCGCGATGAGCACCAAGTCGCCCGACGTCCTCGCCGCGCCCCCGAACCCGCTGGTGGCGATCACACTGGCGGAAATGCATGTGCGGCGCTGGGAGCTCAAGGCGGTCTGCAACCGCTGCTCGACCAAGCTGAGGGTCAGCCTGCCGGCGATGATCCGCACCCATGGCCCGGACGCCATCTGGTGGGGACAGACCCCGCGCTGCCCGGGGCTCGAATGCCAGGGTGGCGTCCTCCGCTACGCGGCCCGGGCTCTGCGCGGCGGCTCCTGGGTGTCGCTCGATGCGCCGCCCAGCGAGCTGGCGCTCACCGCCTACCGGACGCGCTGCCGCGCGTACCGGGAGCCACGCTAGCCCATGACCATGTTCCAGAACCTGCATCGGTCGCTGGGGCGAGGGCAGACCCTCAAGCTACAGTGCGAAGCCTGCGACCATCGGGCGACCCTGTCCGCCCAAGAGGCTGCTGCGCTGTGCGGGGCCGACGCCACCCCGATGGACATCCGCCGTCGGGCCAGGTGCAAGGCCTGCGGTGTGGAGGGGCGGGTTCGTGTCTGGATCTGAGCCCTCGACGCTGAAGCTGCCGCCGGCGAGGGCGCTGCGGGCGTTCCGGCCCGGTCAGGTCGGCGATGACACGGTGGCGACCTACCTGGGCAAGGGCTGGTCGCTGGCGATCTGCTGCAAGGCTTGCGAGCGGCTGGTGGAGTGGACGCCGCCCGAACTGGCGCACCGGTTCGGAGATCGCACGACTTTGCGGATCGGCGCGCTGGTCGAGCGGCTGGCCTGCAGCGGCGAGGCGGGGTGCGGTGGCCGGGAGATCGCGGTGTTCCCGCACCTCTACGACGGCGTCTGGCCCTAACGGCAGTCCGTCTCGGCGATGGCGGGTGTCTCGCCGGTCGCCAGGGCCTCCCGGAAGCAGGCGGCCTCGGCGGCCTTGCGCGACCAGGCCACCGCGAGGCCGGCGCACATGAGCGCCAGGAGCACGCACGTGAGGGCCAGGCCGCGGATCACCAGGATCGGTGGGACGGTCCGGCGCGGGCCGCCGCTAGGCAGGGACCACCTCGTCTTCCTTGACGCCGTGGTTGACGATCTGCAGCGCGCCGTCGGGCAGCGGCTGCTGCAGGCGCCGCACCTCGCTCCAGGGCGCGCCACTCAGCCACAGGTCCCAGTCGGCGGGCTCGGTGAGGATCACCGGCATGGCCTTGTCGTGGTGGCGGGCGACCTCTGCGTTGGCCTCCGTGGTGAGGAAGCCGAACACCTCGCAGTCCTCCCAGCCGGTCTTGATCTTCCGCACGCAGCCATGCGCCGTCCAGACGCCGGCGAAGAAGGCCAGCGGCCGCTCGGGCGCAAAGGCGTACCAGACCTGCTTGAAGGTGCCCCCGACCTGGTCGGGTTCGCTGAAGGACGTGAAGGGGACGAGGCAACGGTGGCCCGGCTCCAGCCAGGTCTGCCAGTGTCGGCTCGCCGTATTGCGGATGTTGGTGACCCCCTTGTCGGGTTCCAGGCGCAGCAGTTCGTTGAAGTCAAACGCCGTGCCCTTCGCGCGGAGCTTGTCCGCCCGCTTCTTGGTGGCGTCCATTAGGACGTTCTTCGGCGTCGGCATCCCCCAGCGCATGTCGCGCATCTCGCGCGCGCCGGTCGGGTCCTGCACGATGACCGGGGCGGCGTAGTCCGGGTAGACGCCGGACATGGGGGGTTGGTTGTTGTTGCGGTCCAGGGCGCGGAGGAGGGCGGCCACCTCGGCGCGGCCGCGCATCATGGCGTAGAGGTTGCACATGCCGCGAGCCTAGCTATCCCCGCCTTGCTTCACCTGCCTCGCCTTGCGATCCGCCCGTTTGCCCGAACCTGTCACGACGAAGGTCATCCACTCCTTCTTTGTGCCGACCTTGTGGGCTTCAGCGTCGGTCTGATCCTGCCGAAGGAACGGGGCCGTTTGGTAGATGACGGCAGTAAATGATGCCCATGCGGGGTCGCCGGCATAGCCCATCATGTCAGTGTAGATCTCGCCCAGCACGCGCCTCGCCTCGTCGTCGCTGTCCACGAACTTGACCTCGACGGCGGTGCGGTCCGAAGGCACGCCAATGTCCGGCTTGTAGACCTTCGTGTGCTGAGGAACCGGCGGGTTGAGGATCGCGTCGGGAAACGACCAACTAATTGCCTCCTTCAGCAGGTGCGTAACCTGCGCCTCCTTCGTGGGGGGATTGTTCGAAGCGTGCACAATATGGGCCGTGTTGCGTAGCATCCGACGAAGCACCTCCACCCGCGTTCGCGTCGCCTGATTGTCCTCTAACGTCGCCCGTACGATGTAGTGATAGCTATTCAGAATATCCGCGGCGGGGCTGTATCTGAGTCCTTCGTCAATCGACTTGGTCTCATTCAGCGCGCCGACCCCCGCAAACTCCGCCTTGAAGTCACGGAGGAGCTCCACCATCCCCATCGTCTCCAGCAAGGCGCACGTCGTCCGATGGGCCTGTTGCAGTCGCTCGGCGAGCGCGTGACCCTCACTCTCGAGGTAGTCATCGTAGTGCTCGCGAAGCTCCTCGCGGTCAGCCTCCTCGATCGACCTAACCGCCCTTTGGGCCAGCACCACGCCTTCGCGAGCGGCTTCGTAAAGGCGAACGACCCGTTCCTGCATCGGTCCACTTTCTGGCAGATTTACCGCTGCGCACTCGTCCCACGGCGGGTTGAGGAGGGGAAGGTCTTCCCCTGCGGCCGAGCCCGAGGTCTCGCCCGACCCCTTCGAGCGGGGAGGGCCCCGCAACGCCCCCCAGAGCTGGCGGAGTCCGCGACCCCTGGATTGCGGTCGCCGTCGGATACCGCTTAGGTTGGGTGAAGCCCGGGGGGGACCATGTCAAAGAAGCTTTGGATCGGCGCCGCCATCGGGGCGGTCGTGCTGTTCGTGGGCGCCTATGCCGGTTCGCCGCTCCTGGCCGCAAGTGCGCTGCGGTCCGCGGCCATGGCTGGCGATGCGGACAAGCTGCAGCGCCTTGTCGACTTTCCCGCCGTTCGCGAGAGCCTCAAGGGCCAGCTGAACGCCATGATCGTACAGTCGATGCAGTCCGACCCGGATTTGCGCGACAATCCCTTCGCGGGCCTTGCGGCGGTGATGGCGCCGGCCATCGTCAACCAGGCGATCGAGGGTTACGTCACCCCCGATGGCATCGGCGCCATGATGCGCGCCCAGAAGCCCATGGTGGCCGTCGGGGGGCCGGATGCGTCGGTACAATCCGGGCTGTCGGCGCAGCCCAAGGCGAAGCCGGCCTCCCTGCCGGCTTTCCAGCACCACTATCGAGACCTCGACACCTACGAGATCGCCAGCGTCAGTCCGACCAATCCCGACGAGCACTTCAGCTTCATCCTCCATCGCCAGGGCCTGTTCGGATGGAAGCTGGCGCGCATCGAGTTGCCGAAGACTCTGATGTCCAAGACCGCGCCGAGCGCGGCGGCCTCGGACGCCGGCCTTGCTGCACCACAGCCGGCCCCACGACCCGACGCGCTTCTCGCGCGCTGGGGACAGGAAAACGAGTCCTGCCGCGGCGGCGCCGGCGATGAGGCTGCGACGGAGGCCGCGTGCCAAGCGCGCAATCGGACGGATGCCGAACTCGCCCGGGCGGGCTGGTGCTATGGGGAAAACGCCGCGTACGGGTATCAGTCCGAATGGCGGCCCTGCGGTTCGCCCAGGTTCGCGAGCGTCCAGCAGGCCGAGCAGGAAGCCGAGGCTGATCGGGCCGCCCATGAGCAATAGCGCGAGGGCCTTCCGTCCGCTCACGCGGCTCTGCGGCCTCGTGGTGGTTCTCGGGGTCATCTGCGGGCCCGCAGCGAGCCAGACCGGGCCCAAGCCGACGGCGCCGCGCACGGCTCCTCAACCGGCCGCCAAGCCGCCGGCGGGGCCAAAGCCCGCGAGCAAGCCGGCTGCGAAGCCGGTGCGGAAGGCGGCGCCCGCGCCGCCCAGGATCTCGGAGACGGGGGTCCTGGAGCAGCACGAACTGCTCGCCATCGCCGCGCTCGGCATGAAGCCGTCATCGGACCCCTTCCGGAGCTCGCCGACGGCGAAGTACCAGGGCCGCGACTTCGTGCTCTATCAGACGCTGCGCCAGGCGAACGACACCGAGTACGAAGAGACCAACGGCCGCTGGACCTACGACAAGGACGCCGCCGAGGTGAGCTTCGCCATCAAGCCCGGCGAGTTCGACGTCTTCTACAAGGAGACCACGGTCGGCCGTTTCACCGCGCAGAACGCGTTCGGCGCCCGGTGGCCGGCCGTACACCGCGAACTCCTGCAGGTCATCGTCGACACCGGCTACCACAGCGCCGACGGGTTCGTGGTGAAGGCTGCGCCTGAGGAGGCGCGGAGCCTCACCGCGTCCGTGGCCCTGAAGATCGAGGGCACATTGACGGGGAGCGCGGAGGGCGTCGTCAGCTGCGACCAGGACACCGACGCGGCGACGATCGACGACCCGGTGCAATGGGACAACGTGATCTGCCGTCTCTCAGCGCGGCTCACCACCATCACCTTGGTGGACAGGCGATCAGGCGCCGCCCTCAAGACCTGGACCTTCTAAGCGGAGCGCGGCCGGCGGGCGGGCTCGGTCCCGGCGCGCGGAGGCGCGCCTCCTGCGGGACCGCCCCTTTGGCGGGCGGCTAAGGCCGCCGCGGGCCGCTCGACGGCGCGTCCCGCCATGCAGCGCCCTGGCGGGGCGCCAGGTCGCGCAGGCTCCTTGCAGCCTCACATGGGGATTCTGGTGTCAAGGCGCTCGGTTGGCCGACTGCGGTCTGCGTAGAGCGCCTGGATCAGCGGACACCCTGGGTCCTGCCCGGCGTCGCAGGCCCGCACAGAGTCGGCCAGGACGCGCTCCATGCGTCTGAGGTCGGCGATCCGCGCCCGCACGTCCTGCAGGTGCGAGGCGGCCAGGGTCCGCACTTCGGCGCAGGCGGCTTGGCCGCCGGTCGCTAGGCCGAGCAGGGCGCGCACCTCGTCCAGCGTGAAGCCCAGCTCACGAGCGCGGCGGACGAAGCCGAGGCGGCCGATGTCGTCTGCGCCATAGCTGCGGTAGCGGCCCCGCCGTGGCGGGACAGGCATCAAGCCGATCCGTTCATAGTAGCGGATCGTCTCGATATTGCAGCCGGTGCGGCGCGAGAGCTCGCCGATGGGGATCGCTTGGTCGGCCATGGGACCACCTTCGATTTAAGGCTTGAGTCTGTAGTCGCTACAGATGGCATCCTTGGCGGCATCGCACCAGGAGACGGCGGCATGACGGCGAGCAGCGGGCTTCGGGCCCGACCAGACGGATCGGGCGGCAAGCCGGCCGAGACCGCCCTGAGCTGGGCGGCTGTGGCCGCGGCGGCCGGTGCAGTCTTCGCGTGGGCGGCCTGCTGCGTCCTGCCGATGTCGCTTGCGCTGGCGGGGCTGGGCCTCGGCGGCCTCAGCCTCATCGCCGAGCAGCGCACCTGGATCACCCTCGCCGCGCTGGCGGTCATCGGCGTGGGCTGGGTCCTTACTTGGCGCCGGGCGCGTGCGTGCAGGGTCGACAGCGCCTGCGCCGCGCCGTCGCGGCTCGGGATCGGCCTGCTCGGTGCGGCCTCGATCCTTGTGCTCCTCGCCCTCATCTGGCAGCCGCTCGTCGAGCCCTGGGCTCTCACCCTGATCCGGGGCGCGCGCGGATGAGCGATGTGCAGATGGAGCTGCGCTCCACGCTCACCTGCCCGCATTGCGGCCATCGGGCGACGGAGACCATGCCGACCGATGCCTGCCAGTACTTCTACGACTGCCAGGGCTGCGGCGCGATCCTCAAGCCTAAGCCGGGCGACTGCTGCGTCTACTGTTCCTACGCCGACGTTCCCTGTCCGCCGATCCAGGAGGGCGGCGGCAAGGGGTGCTGCGCCTGACACACGGCGCGTGCTGATCCAGCGCCGGGCGTTCGGGATCCAAGTCCGAGCCCCTGTCCACGACCTGGCCGTCACCCCGCCAGATCAACCTCACATTCGGTCGCCGCGTCGCCGCGGCCGCACCCATATCCCGCATTCGCAGGTGTCGGGCTCAGAGGACGAGACCATTCTTCTCTTGCGGTGGCATAGGCCATGGCTGCAATCGGTTCGTCCGCCTGGATCCGTCAGGGTCGATCAGCCCTGCGGATTTCGACGAGCGCTATCCTCAGGCGGCCTGCACGACAGCCCCCTCGATGACGACGCCGTGGGTCACATATTTCCAGAACGCCACCAGCAGCTTGCGCGCCAGCGCCACGATCGTGGATTTCCGCATGCGCCCACCGTTGCGCTGGACGCGCGCCTGGAACCAGAGGCTCAGCGCCGAGCCCGGCTGGTGCCGCGGCCACAGCCAGGCGACCTGGATCATCGTGGTCCTCAGGCGCGGGTTGCCGGCTTTCGACACGCCCTGCTCGTGGTCGATCGATCCACTCTTCCAGGGGGTCGGGGCCAGCCCGGCATAGGCGGCGAGCTGCTTTCGATTGTCGAAGCGCCGGTACAGCGCCTCCGACCAGAGGACGGCGGCGAACTCCGGGCCGATGCCCTTCAGCCTGGCGAGCATCGTCGCCGGCGTCGGCGCCTCTGAGCTCGCCGGTTCGATGAGCGCGTCGCGCTCCGCTTCCACCGCCTTCAGCTGCGCCAGCAAGATCTCGAGCCGGTCCAGCTCCCGGCCGATCTGGGCCTTGAGGCGGGTCGGTAGCGGTCGGCCGTCGCCGGTCCGCAGCTCCTCCAGCCGCGCCCGGCGGTTCCGGCGCAGGGGGTCGTAGTCGAAGATGCCCTGGGCGCAGAGCAGACCCTTGATCCGGTTGCTGTGCTCGATCCGCTCGATCACCAGCGTCTTCCGCTCCCGGCAGAGACGGCGGCGGTCTTCCTCTTCCGGCGTCGGCGCGCGGACCATCGAGCAGACCCGCGGCTCGCCGCGCTTGTAGGCCATCAGCGTCCGCACCAGCGTCTCGCCGTCGATCCGGTCGGTCTTGGCGCGCCGGCGGCGGCGGGAGGTCAGGATCGAGGCGGCGTCCACGACATGGCTCTCGATCCCTTCCTGCTCCAGCACCCGGTGAATCCAGAAGCCGTCGAGCCCCGCTTCTTGGATCGCGATAATCGGAAAGTCGCGACCTAGCCGTGCGCCGGCTTTGTGCTTGAGCTGGGCGAACCGTCCGAGCAGTCCTGCGATGTCACCGGCCGATACGGCGTGCTTGGACAGCTTCTCGCCGGCACCCGGCGACAGTGACGTGATCAGCCAAGTCGATCGGCTGAGTTCCAGCGATACGAAGATCGCGCCGAGATCGGTGCGGATGGCGCTGTGCTCGGACGGGCAAGGGTCGTGCATGGGTCGGCTCCAGAGGGTGCGGGTTCAGCCGCCTCACTCTGTTGAAGCCAGAGCGGAGCGCTATCCCGCCCCATGGGATCTTCTCTCTTAGTAGGAGTGCTTAGGGCTCCGCCCTCGGCGCGCTTCGGAGCGGCTTCCGCCCAGCTTCGGTCCCCTTCGCAGGGCGGCATAGGGGCAGGGCCTTGAAGGGGCCCTGCAGCCGGTTCCCCGCGAAGCCGCCCCTCCGCTTGCACACCCGGTCTCGCCGACGGGCAAGGCTGCAGGCGCGGCGTGCGCCTGCAACCTGCCTCCAAGGAGCTAGACCATGAACGCAGTGACCGTGATCGAGTCCGGTTCGGTGCTCGACATCCCCCTCAACAAGCTCAAGAAGTCGCCGAAGAATGCGCGGCGGACCCCGCACGGTGAGGCCGCCATCGAGGCGCTGGCCGCATCCATCGCCGCCAAGGGCCTCTTGCAGGCGCCTGTGGTGGAGCCAGAGGTGGACGGGGAGGGCGGGCCTACCGGCTGCTACCTCGTCACCATCGGCGAGGGGCGGCGTCTGGCGCTGCTGCTGCGCGCCAAGCGCAAGGAAATCCGCAAGACCGAGCCGGTGCGCTGCGTCGTGGACACCGCCAATGACCCGCACGAGATCAGCCTGGACGAGAACGTCACCCGCACAGACATGCACCCCGCCGACCAGTTCGAGGCCTTCCGCAAGCTGGCCGAGGATCAGGGCTTCGGGGCGGAGGAGATCGCCGCCCGGTTTGGGGTGTCGGCGCACGTGGTGCGCCAGCGGCTACGGCTGGGCGCTGTGGCGCCCAAGCTGATGGCGCTCTACCGCGAGGGGACGCTCACCCTCGACCAACTGATGGCCTTCGCGGTGACCGAGGATCATGCCCGCCAGGAGCAGGTCTATGAACAGCTGTCGTGGAACCGTTCGCCGCAGTTGATCCGCCGGGCCATGACCGAGGCCAAGGTTCCGGCGGCGGATCGTCGGGCCGTGTTCGTGGGCATCGAGGCCTACGCCGAGGCGGGCGGCACGATCCTGCGTGACCTCTTCACCGAGGACGGCGGCGGCTGGCTGGAGGATGTGGGGCTGCTGGACCGGCTGGCCCTGGAGAAGCTGGACCGCGAGGCGGCCGAGCTTCGCGAGGCCGAGGGCTGGAAGTGGGCCGAGCCCGCCCTGGAGTACCCGCACGGCCACGGCTTCCGGCGGGTCTACCCGAACTTCGTGGAGCGCTCCGAGGAGGACGCTGCGCGCAAGTCCGCGCTCAGCGACGAACTGGAGGACCTGAACGCGCAGTGGGAGGCCACCGAAGACCTGCCGCCCGACGTGGAGGCCCAGTTCGCCAAGCTGGAGGAAGAGCTTGCCGCGCTCGGGGACACCTACGCCTACGATCCCGACGACGTGTCACGCGGCGGTGTGCTGGTGGTTCTCGGCCACGATGGCGCGGCCCGCATCGAGCGCGGCCTGATCCGGCCCGAGGACGAAGCGCCGGAGCCGGAGGCGGACGACGAGGACGACGGCGAGGGCGCAAGTCCTGTGGCCTCGGAAGCTGGCGACGCACAGCCCTCCGGTCCCGGCGACGTGAGTGAACCGGTAGAGGACGAAGGCGCTCCGCTGTCGGAACGGCTGGTGTTGGACCTGACGGCCTACCGCACCATCGGCCTGCGAGACGCGGTGGGCGCCGACCCAAACCTCGCTCTGGTCGCCCTGGTCCATGCCTTGGCGGTGAAGACCTTCTATCCGCCCTATGCGCAGGCCTCCTGCGTGGACGTGAAGCTGGTGTCGGCCTTCCTCGACGGCCACGCGCCCGGTGTCAGCGAGAGCCCGGCGGGGCGGCGGATCGGCGAACGGCACGACGCCTGGGCGACGCGCCTGCCCCAAGAGGCGGAGGACGCCTGGGCCTATGTCTTCGGGCTGGGCAGCGGCGACCTGCTGGACCTGCTGGCCCACTGCGTGAGCCTCGGGATCAATGCGGTGCATAACCCCTTGGACCGCAAGCCTGCCGCCTGGGCGCATGCTGATGCCCTGGCGCAGGCGGCGGACCTGGACATGCGGACCACCTGGACGCCCACGGTCGCGAGCTACCTCGGTCGCGTGACCAAGGCGAAGATCGTGGATGCGGTGACCGAAGCGGTCGGCGGCGAGGCCGTCCAACGGCTGGACGGGCTCAAGAAGCCCGACATGGCCGAGGCGGCCGAGACGTCTCTCGCGCCCACCCGGTGGCTGCCCGCCTTGCTGCGGACGCCAAGGCCGGAGCCGAAAGCTGAGGCCGAGCCCGACGTGACGGCCATCGCCGCAGAATAACGCCAAGCGCCTTCAGAGACCTGACCCGCGCGGGTTCACCCGCGCGGGCCTTCGCTTGTCCGCTATTCGGACGTGTCCCCGGCTGGAAGCCCCGGAGAGCGCGTGTTCTCCGGGTCGGAAAGCTCCGACAGCCGCGCGCGAAGTTCGGCCTCGGTATGGACGTCGGCGAGATGGCGCAGCAGGTCGTCGGCAGATAGAGCGGGCAGGGGCATGGGTGTTTCCTTTCGGTTGGTGACCGACCGGAATGATGCCGTCACGACTCGAGCAACCGGCGCCCCAAGGCCTGTCAGCGCGGCTTGGCGAGCGAGCGGACCAGAGGCGCACTGGCGCTGGCGAAGACCGTGCTCTGATTGACGCAGGCCTCGTTGTAGTCGCGGATCACAGCCGGATCGCCGATCCCGACGAGCTTCTCCTCGCCGGGGCCGGGGCCAAGGCCCACGATGACGTCCGGCGCCACGGCCAGCCACATCTCGCAGCTTGGATCGAGCAGATGGGTGCGTCCAGGGTGGGTCAACTTCACCACCGGACGGCTCGAGACGACGAACGACTTGCCGCGGGCCGTCACCTTGGCGACCCCCAGTCCCCGCAACCGCAGCAGGGTCAGCGGTTCGTCGCCGCCTCTGAGAAGCGCGTCGACGCGCGCGTTCTGCGCCATGCGCCGACGGTTCTGCGGCGTGTTCACCTTGTCGATCTCCGCCGCCCGATGTGGATGCTTCTGCCGGAGCTCCGCGATGAGCTCGTCGAACGTCTCTTCGACCTCCGCGTCTGTCACCGTCGTCAGGTGCAGGTCCGGGACGCGCTTCCACTGCATGAAGAAGAACATCAGCCAGGTCTCGAACTCGACCGGCGTCAGGGCCGGCTTTCGCCCCTGGCGGGCGGCGGTCACGATCTTCTCGATAATCGGATCGGTCGCGGACTCCAGGTCGGAGAACCACGCCTCGGCGACCGTATCGGTGGCGCCATCCGCCTCGGTGCGACGGTAGAGGTGGCCGTGGACGAAGAGGTTCGCCGGCCGGGTCCGGAACACCGCGCCATCCGCGCGTCGTCGGTCGAAGGCATGGAGGCAGCCCTCGCCGTCGACGAAGCGCTTCTGCAGCATCTCGGGCACGGCATGGTGTCGTTTCGGGGCAGGGCGGTTGCGCATCCGGGTCCGTGACGAATCTGGCCCGATGATATCGCGCCCGGCAGGGTTCCGCCGCGCTCGGGGGGCTGTGGCGGCGCCATGCGGGTCTCTCGGGGGCTGCAGACCCCGCGCACACGGTCTCTCGTCTGGCCGATCTGGGCGAGCCCGGTCCGCCCCTCAACCCGCCGCCGCGGCTTTCTTCCCCTGAGGCTGCGCCTCATTCCTCGCGAGGCAAGAAACCCGCGGCGCCGGGTCCTCCGCTCGCGCTGCGGGCCTGCGGCTGAGGGGCGGCCCCGGCCCCGCCTTCTCCGATCGTCATCGAGACCGCGATGGGCGCGGGCTCGGAAGATCCGGAGACCCTCCAATGGCCACCATCGGCACCTTCCACAAGCAAGACGACGGCTCCTACGCGGGCGCCATCAAGACCCTCAGCCTCAACGTCACCAAGGCCCAGTTCCGGCCCTCCGAAACGGACAACGACAAGGCCCCCGACTTCCGCATCTTCGCCGGCCAGACCGAGTTCGGCGCCGCCTGGAAGAAGACCTCCCGCGAGAACCGCGACTACCTCTCCGTGAAGCTCGACGACCCCAGCTTCCCGGCCCCGATCTACGCCAGCCTCGTCGATGCGGACGATGGCTACAGCCTGATCTGGTCGCGCAGCCGCACCGCCGACTGACGCCGCGAGCCGCCCCGGTCCTCCGGGGCGGCGCTCCCCCAAACCCTGAAGCGATGGAGCCCGCCATGTCGCGCGCCCGCACCGAAACACGTCCCGATCTCTACACCCGCGTCACCAACCAGATCGTCGCCGACCTGAAGCGCGGCGTCCGCCCCTGGACCAAGCCGTGGTCCGCCGAGCACCTGGCCGGACGCATCAGCCGCCCACTGCGCGCGACGGGCCAGCCTTACAGCGGCATCAACGTGGTCCTGCTCTGGGCCGAAGCCGTGGCCAAGGGCTATGCCGCACCGATCTGGATGACCTTCCGCCAGGCGCTCGCGCTGGGGGCCGCCGTCCGCAAGGGCGAGCATGGCGCCACGGTTGTCTACGCCAACCGATTTACTCGCACCGAGACCGACCCTTCGGGTCACGATGTGGAGCGCGAGATCCCGTTCCTGAAGGCCTACACCGTGTTCAATGTCGAGCAGATCGACGGCCTGCCAGGACACTTCCACGCGACCGAAGGACCGCAGCTTTCAGTCGAGGCGCGGGTCGACCAGGCCGAGCGGTTCTTCGCCGCCACGCGCGCCGACATCCGCCATGGCGGAACGCACGCCTACTACGCGCTTGAGGCCGACTATGTGCAGCTGCCGCCGTTCCCTTGCTTCGCCGACGCCGAGAGCTACTACGCCACGCTCGCGCACGAATGCACGCACTGGACGCGCCATCCCGGCCGTCTCGACCGTGACTTCGGCCGCAAGCGCTGGGGCGACGGCGGCTACGCACAGGAGGAACTCGTCGCCGAACTCGGCGCGGCATTTCTGTGCGCGGACTTAGGGCTCGAACTGACTCCGCGCGAGGACCACACGGCCTACATCGAGAACTGGCTGCAGGTGTTGCAGAACGATCGACGCTTCATCTTCTCGGCCGCCGCGCACGCGCAGCGGGCCTGCGATTTCCTGCACCAGCTGCAGCCCGTCGAGGCGCGGGCGGCCTGACGGCCGCCCATCGCCCGTCGCGCCGGCGCCTGAATTCCAAGTATACTTGGTGGAGCGCCGGCGCCGCGGGCGGTCGCCTCGCAGACATGAGTCTGCGAGCGCTCCTCGCCCGGAACTTACGCCGGTTGCGTCAGGCCCAGAGCCTGTCTCAGGAGGAGCTTGCCGCGCGTGCCGACATCACCGCCAACTATCTCAGCTCCCTGGAGCGCGAGGAGTACGCTGCCTCGTGGACGTCATCGAACGCCTCGCCCAGGCGCTGGACGTCGCGCCCGGCGTCCTTTTCGCGAGCGATTGAGCAACGCAACCTGCGGCTTCTTGGGTCGCCTCAGAGGCGAGCTTAAGGTCGCGCGATGGGCGGTCCCGAGTTTCGCATCCGCGCGCCGCAGGAGAGCAGCCTGACGGATTACGACCGCGACCACGCGGTCACCTATCTGCGTCTGCTGGACGCCGATGAAGCCGGCGCCGACTGGCGAGAGGTGGCAAGCTTGGTGCTGGGCGTCGACCCGGGCCGGGACTTCGAGCGGGCGCAGGTGATGCATTCCAGCCATCTGGCGCGGGCCAAATGGATGCGCGACGGCGGCTACGCGGACTTACTTCGTAAGAACTGAAGCTTGGCCTGACGCAGGGTCAACTTTCGGCTTGCGTACCCGATGTTCTGATTCGTTAATGAGCCTCGCTGTGGGGGCGCGTGCTCGACGAGGGAGGCGCGCCGTGAGTACCGAAACGTGGCGTTCAGACGAACGCTACGAGGCCCTGAAGGGCTGTTCCGCGACCGATCTCGCGTGGGAGTTCCTGCGGCGCAATCCCGACTATCGCGCTGACTTCGCCAAAGCCCTGGAGTCAGCCTCCGGCGGCCCCGCGTGCGCCGGACCGGCGCCGTGGGCCCGCTGGGGGCTGAGCTTTCGCCGCCGACCCGACACTCGCCGCAGACCGCCAGCCGGTCTACTGGCGGCCTGATGTTGATCCGCGCACGGTCGTCCTGACGCCCGCAGGCGAGGGCGCCCCGACGAGCTTCCGCTACGAACCCGAGCGCTGGCGCGCCGGCTATCGGGAGCAGACGGGAGACGACGGCGTGCACGGGCTGTTGACCGCGCCTAAGTCGCAGCACCGGCTCTGGATGCCGACGCCCATCCCGCGCGGCGGTGCGGTGGCGTGCGTTGTTCCGCTCGGCGCTTCGACCGTCGGGGACACCAGCGCGGTGCTGCAGTTCTGGCGCTTCGTCAGCACCGGGCGCGCGACGCCGTTGCGGTTCGACGCGCGTCTGAAGCGCGCGCAGGCGAGCCTTTGGGCGCTGGACCAGCACGAGTCCGGCGCCAGCTATCGAACGCTCGCGGAACGGCTCTATGGCGCGGCCCGCGTCGCCAGCGAGTGCTGGCGGACCTCGTCCCTGCGGGACTCGGCGATCCGCCTGGTGCGCGCCGGCCAGGCCTTCGTCGATGGCGACTACCGGCGCTTGCTGCGGCGTCCGCCCGACTGATCGGGGTGGCGAATTCGCGCGCGCGCGTTTCCGCCATCCCCCTACGCCAGCGCCCTTCGCCACGGTGTCCAGGTGTCCGCGGTCCTGGCCGACCGCTTCCGCAAGACCCCCTGGAGCCCGACGCCATGGTCGAACCGACGCCCATCCCTCCGCGCTACCTGCGCACGCCGGAAGCGGCCCGCTTCCTCGGCATCTCCGGCCGCACGCTGGAGAAACACCGCACCTACGGCACGGGGCCGACCTACTCGAAGATCGGCGGCCGGGTGATCTATTCGGTCTCCGACCTGCAGGCGTGGGCCCATCGCGGCGTCCGCCGCGCGACCGACGACCCAGGCCACGATACCGTCCATCCGGCCCGCCCGATGGGCGAGGCTCGCACCTTCGCGGCGCGCTGACGGAGATATTCCATGTCCCCGCACGCGCCGCTGAGCGGCGGCGTCGGAGCGGACCGTGGCGATCTCACCTGGGTCGACCTCGTCTGGTACGAGGGCCGGATCGAACACTGGATCCGCTTCGGCGCGCCGGTCGCCGAACACATCCTGGACCGACGCCGACGCCGACTGGGCTTCGCGCCCGGCAGCGTCTTCGCCTTCGTCCGCTGGCAGGCCGGCGACCGCGGGACCGTCGCGTCACGGATCGTCATCGTGCAGACCGTCGACGCCGGTTCGGCGTACGCCACCACGCCCGGCGTGCACCCCGGCGGGCGCTTGCTGCTTCGCATCGCCGGCTGGCCGCGGGTCCAGCGCGTGCTCGCCGCGATCGACGCCATCGAGCGGCTCGAGCTCGAGGCGAGGGAGGTCGCGCCCGACCATTGGCGGCAGGTCCATAACCGGCTGAGCGCGCGCGCAGAGCCCGAGCCCTACACACCGCTGCGCCATCGCGCGTGGCGGCAGCGCTGCGAGCTGGGTGCGCCATGAGCCCGCCCTGGAGCCTCTGGATCGCTCCGGTCGCCGTCGCGGCCTTGTTCGTCCCGGCGCCGCCGCGCCTGCTGTGGAACACCACGGCCAGTGCGCCGATCGGCTTCTATGTCTTGCACGACCCTGGCGCCTTGGCGGTCGGCGACCTGGTCGCCCTGCGTCCGCCGCGGCGCCTCGCCGCCTGGCTCGATGCGTCGGGGTTCGTGCCGGACGGGGCGCTCCTCCTGAAGCGGGTGGCGGCGCTGTCGCCGAGCGTCATCTGCCGTCACGGCGGCCATGTCACGCGCGATGGCGCGCTCATCGCGATGGCGGAAACCCGCGACCGGTTCGGTCGCCCACTGCCCGTCTGGACAGGCTGCCATGCGCTCACGGCCGACGAGGTCTTCGTCCTCAACCCGGCCGCCGGCTCGCTGGACGGCCGCTACTTCGGCGCCCTGCCGCGACGCACCGTCGTGGCTCGAGCCGATCCGCTCTGGCTCTTCGGAGACTCCCGCGATGTTCCTTGATCCTCTTTGTGCAGCGCCTTTGTTCGATCGAACAAAGAATGACGGCCGCGCCTTCGTCCCGACCACCTCTCATCGCGCCGACGCGCGGAGCGGCGGTCCAAGGCGGCCGTCAGGCCGGCGCGCCAGCGCCTTGCCCTGGACGGCCGCGAGCACGACGGCACGCTGGCCGCGTGTTGGGGCAGGGGTTCTCCTGACGTTGTCCCTGGTCACGCCGGCCGCCGCGCAGGGCGCAGGCCGGGGCGGCGTCGACTGGCGTATCCTGGTTGCCGAGGCGTCGCGCCGGTTCGAGATCCCCGAGCGCTGGATTCACGCGGTGATGGGGGTGGAGAGCGCCTACCAGCCAAGCGCGCTCAGTCCTGCGGGCGCGATGGGGCTGATGCAGGTCATGCCCGGGACCTACGCAGACCTGCGGGTCCGCTACGGCCTGGGCGCAGACCCTTATCAACCGCGCGACAACGTCATGGCCGGCGCGGCGTACCTGCGGGAGATGTACGACCGTTTCGGCGCGCCGGGCTTCCTCGCGGCCTACAATGCGGGTCCGGCCTGGTATCTGCAGCACGTCACAGACGGCAGGCCGCTCCCCTTGGCGACCCGGGCCTACGTCGCCAAGCTGTCGCCGTCGGTGACGGGAGACGCGATCGGCAGCGTGTTGGCGCCGGCGCCTGAAGCGCCTCGGCCGACGATCTTCGTGAGCCTCGGGGCCTCAGTTCGCAATCCATCGACGGAGCCCTCGGGGATTGCAAACTCCCCATCCACAGCGGGCGACTCCGGGCTGTTCGTTAGGCTCGGCGAGGGGCGGCGGGCGCCATGATCCTGTGCGCCACCCATCGCGCCTTAGGATGCTCTGTCGCAGGTTCGGCGGTGATCCCCCGAAAGATGGACCGATGGCAGGATAAAAGCCGCGAGGTGCGGCCCGGTCTGGGGGTGGGGAAGGACAACGATTTCAGTGACTTCGCGCGAGCTGCGTCGGCAGGTCGCGAGGTGCGGCTTTGGGCAAGTCCCTGGGCTCACACCGCTTTTCGCACCTCGCGGCGCTCGCGGCCATGAGCGAGGACGACTTCCAGCTGCGGATCGGGCGGATCCGCTCGCGGCCCTCCGGCGGGACCAAGACCTTCGTCGGCCAGGCGCTCGCCGCGGCGCAGCGTGCCGGCGGCCTCCTGCGCCGTGGGAGCAGCCGGAACTCGACGTTCGGCCGGGGTCGGGCTGCAAGCCTGCGGGCCGCGCCGGCCGCGCCGTTCGGCAGCACCCGCGGTGCGGTCGTGAAGGCGAGGATCGTGCGCGCCGGCCCGGGACGCGCGCCCTTGTTCCGCCATCTGCAATACCTGCAGCGCGAGGGCGTCACCCAGGAGGGCGACCGCGGCCGGTTGTTCGACGCGGCGGGGGACGAGGCGGACGGCGCGTCGTTTGCCGAACGCTGCCAGGGCGACCGACACCACTTCCGCTTCATCGTCTCACCCGACGATGCCGAGCGCTTACACGACCTGAAGGCCTACACCCGCGATCTGATGCGCCAGGCCGAGACGGACCTCGGCACGCGGCTCGACTGGGTGGCGGTCGACCACTGGAACACCGCCCATCCGCACCTGCACATCCTCGTGCGCGGCCGCACCGACCAAGGCGCGGACCTCGTCATCTCGCGCGACTACATCGCGGCGGGACTTCGGGCGCGGGCCGGCCAGCTCGTGGAGCTCGAACTCGGACCGCGCACGGACCTCGAGATCCGGCGCCAGCTGCAGGCGCAGATCGACGCCGACCGCTGGACACCGCTCGACCGCAGCCTGGCCCGCAGCATCGGCGAGGAGGGGTTGGTCGACGTCCGGCGGGGCGAGGGGCGCGATCCGCTCCACAGCGGTCGGGTCGGGCGGCTGCAGAGGCTCGGACGCCTGGGCCTCGCGGACGAGCGGCGGCCCGGCCGTTGGCGGCTCGCGCCGGACGCCGAGCCGACGCTCCGCGCCCTCGGCCAACAGCAGGACGTCATCGCCCGGCTGCACAAGGCGCTCAGCCGCCGTGGCGAGCCGGATCTGTCGCGTGCGGTTCTGGATGGCGAGGCCGGCGTTGTTGGACGTCTCTCGGCCCGAGGTCTGGACGACGAACTGCGCGGCAGCGCCTACGCCGTGATCGAGGGGCTCGATGGTCGGCCGCACCACGTGCGTCTGGGCGACCTGGACCACGCCGGGGATGCGCCGATCGGCGCCATGGTGGAGGTGCGGAGCCAGACGTGGGGAGAGCGTCGATCGCGCACGATCCTGCATGTGCGATCGGACCTGGACCTCCAGGCCCAGGTGCGTGCCGACGGCGCGACCTGGCTGGACCGGCAACTGGTCGGGACGCGGCCGGACAGCCTGGGATCGGGCGGGTTCGCCGACGAGGTCCGTGACGCACTCTCCCAGCGCGCCGACCATCTGGCCGGACGAGGCCTGGCGCGGCGCGCCGGCGCCCGCTGGATCTTCGCCCGCGACCTGCTGGAGACCCTGCGCGCCGACGAACTGGCCGGGGTCGCCGAACGGCTGGCGCAGGAGACGGGACGCACGCGCCAGGCGGTGTCCGGCGACGGCGCCGTCAGCGGGACCTATGCGCGGCGCCTCGACTTGGCCTCAGGCCGCTTCGCGATGCTGGAGGACGGGCTCGGCTTCACCCTCGTGCCCTGGCGGCCTGACATGGACCGCCACCTGGGCCAACGGATCGAGGGCGTCATGCGGCCGGGGCAGGGGATCGCCTGGAATTTCGCGCCGAAACGCGGGCTCGGCCGATGAGGAGGACGCCATGACTGGCACCAAGGTGATGTGGGCGCAACTGGCGCTCGTCTTCGTCCTGATCCTGGCCGGCGTCTGGGCCGCCACGGAATGGACCGCCTGGCGTCTGGGGTTCCAGCCGCAGCTCGGGGCGCCGTGGGCCGTCGTCGCCGGGTGGCGGGTTTATCCGCTGCCCGCCTTCTTCTGGTGGTGGTTCGCCTACGACGCCTACGCGCCCGGCGTCTTCCTGGAAGGCGCGATCATCGCCTGCAGCGGCGCGGGCGTCGCCGCCGTCGCCTCGATGGCGCTGTCGGTGTGGCGGGCGCGGGAAAGCCATGACGTGACCACCTACGGCTCGGCGCGCTGGGCAAAGCCCCGTGAGGTGGCGGCCGCAGGCCTGCTGGGCGACGACGGCGTGGTGCTGGGCAAGTGGCGCGGCGCCTACCTGCGGCACGACGGGCCCGAACACGTCCTCTGCTTCGCGCCCACGCGCAGCGGCAAGGGCGTCGGCCTCGTCGTCCCGTCGCTGCTCACCTGGCCCGGCTCGGCCATCGTCCACGACATCAAGGGCGAGAACTGGCAGCTGACTTCGGCCTGCCGCGCCGGCATCGGCCGGGTCCTGCTCTTCGACCCGACCAATCCGAAGAGCTCGGCCTACAATCCGCTGCTTGAGGTCCGCCGCGGCGCCAATGAGGTGCGCGACGTCCAGAACGTGGCGGACATCCTCGTGGACCCGGAGGGCGCTCTGGAGCGGCGCTCCCATTGGGAGAAGACCAGCCACAGCCTGCTGGTCGGCGCGATCCTGCACGTCCTCTACGCGGAGGCCGACAAGACCCTCGCGGGCGTCGCCGCATTCCTGTCGGACCCGCGTCGGCCGATCGAGGCGACCTTGCGGGCGATGATGGCGACGCCTCACTTGGGCGACGGCCCCCATCCCGTGGTCGCCTCCGCCGCCCGCGAGCTGCTGAACAAGAGCGAGAACGAACGCTCAGGCGTACTCTCTACGGCCATGTCGTTCCTGGGCCTTTACCGCGATCCCGTGGTGGCCGAGGTGACCCGGCGCTGCGACTGGCGGATCGCCGACTTGGTCGACCGTGACCGGCCCTCGACCCTTTATCTGGTCGTGCCGCCCTCCGACATCAGCCGGACCAAGCCGCTGATCCGCCTCGTGCTCAACCAGATCGGGCGGCGACTGACGGAGGACCTGACCGCCCGCGGCCGGCGGCACCGCACGCTGCTGATGCTGGACGAGTTCCCGGCGCTGGGGCGGCTCGACTTCTTCGAGAGCGCGCTGGCCTTCATGGCCGGCTATGGCCTCAAGGCTTTCCTGATCGCCCAATCGCTGAACCAGATCGAAAAGGCCTATGGCGCCAACAACGCCATCCTCGACAACTGCCACGTGCGGGTCTGCTTCGCGACCAATGACGAGCGGACCGCCAGGCGCGTGTCGGACGCGCTGGGGACCGCCACCGAGCTGCGCGCGATGAAGAACTACGCGGGGCATCGGCTGTCGCCGTGGCTCGGCCACCTGATGGTGTCGCGCCAGGAGACCGCGCGGCCGCTGCTGACGCCGGGCGAGATGATGCAACTGCCGCCGAACGACGAACTGGTGATGGTCTCGGGCGCGCCGCCGGTCCGGGCGCAGAAGGTCCGCTACTTCGAGGACGCCGAGCTGCGTCGGCGCGTGGGAGTTGCCAGGCCAGGCGCGTCACCGCCTAAGGTCGCGGACGACTGGAGCGCATGCGCCCCGATCCCGGCGCCGCCGATGCGGACCCGGCGCCACGCGTCGGCCGGCGAGACGGAGGAGGGGGGCTTGCGGCTGGAGCCTGCGCCGCTGTTCGAGGACGCCGAGACGCCGCCTGCGCCCCCACGGGAGTTCAGCTTCCTGGAGCCGGACGACGAGGACGACGGGTTCGACGGGATCGCGGGCGAAGACCAGGCGCAGCAGGCCCGCTTCCGCCGCGTGGCGCGTCAGGCTTCCCTCGATCCCGACGACGGCCTGGAGCTCTGAGCGATGAAGAAGGTCCGGCTATCGGTCTACCTCGAGCCCGAGACCATGGCGGTGCTCGAGGCGTTCGCGCGACGACGGGAGAAGCCGATGTCCCTGGTCGCCGAGGCGGCGATCGCGTCCTTCATCACGCCGGACGAGGCGCAACGGCAGGAGGCGGCGATCGTGCGTCGCCTCGACCAGCACACACGCGCCGTGGAGCGGCTCGAGCGGAACCTCGGCATCTCCATCGAGACCATGGCGCTCTTCGTGCGCTTCTGGCTGACCACGACGCCGGCGGTGCCGGAGGCGCAGCAGGCCGCGGCCCAGGCCAAGGGACGGGAGCGGTTCGAGGGCTTCGTCTCCACACTCGGTCGGCGGCTGGCGAAGGGCGCAAGCTTTACGAGGGAGGTGTCTGAGGATCTAAGGGGTGACGTGGCAGGTCGTTCGAGTCCCCCCAATTTGGATCGCGGGGACCCCTCTCGTGAACCAAACAGTCCTCCCAAAGAGGAAATGGGCTGAGCACGAATGTCATTGGAAAGATGGAGAAAAGCCCTCCTATTGGTGGGGCTGCCTCGGTGAGGGCTATCTAGATACTCATACCTTAGGTCGTCAAAATTCGTTCAGTTGCCTCTCTGGTCGTGAAAGGACCCCATGGAACTGGACAAAATCCTCCCCAGCCTGCTCCCGATGCTGGCCGAGCCTCACACCGCCATCGTGGTGGTCTGTCTTGCGGCGCTAGCCGTCGTCGCGTTGGCCCTCACCAAGATCCCTCGTCCGTAAATGCCGACGTCGCCTTCTGAGGGTCGCTTCGCGCGCCTGCCCAACAAGTGGATCTATGACGACGGGCTTCGCGCCTTCAGCGCGACCGCGCGAAGCCGGGGGGTCGCCGGCGCCGCCCTCAAGGTCTTGATCGCCCTGCTGCTGAAGGCGGAGAACAAGAGCGTCGCGTCGGCAGGACCTGGGCAGGGTACGGCCTCGCCAACCTACAGCCAGCTTGAGGATCTGACCGGGCTTTCGAAAGCTTCGATTTCGGCGGCCGTAAAAAGGCTTGCGGAGCGCGGACTCGTTACGATCTCCCAGGAGGGACAGGGCGGGCGCAATCGCTACCATTTGCGAGATTACGGAGCCGACGACACGTTCGGGCGGATGTCCGTGTCGCGGTTGTTCGGCGGCCCGAACACAGAGCGCTGTCGGTTCCTGACAGAGCTCTCAGTGCGGAATGAGGCCGACGTCAACGCGCTGAAACTCTACCTGCTGTTCTGCGCGGTCTATGATCGCAAGCGGCAGGGGGCGCTCATCAGCTACAACACGATCTGGCAAATGACGGGCATCGTCGAAGGCAAGATCCGACGCGCGCTGTCGGTCCTATACGAACATGGGTTGGTGCGCGTCACGACGCCGGAGGCCGCGGCAATCGAGGGCCAGAACCCGCCCAACCTTTACAAGGTGCTCGGCATCTAGGCCGCAATAGGCGCGAACCGTCGATCGTCAGTGTTCCTGCGAAGGAACCCTACTACCACTTCGCCAGTGTTGTGAGCGCACCAGATGCGCGCTCATTGATGCGCCCGTTGTCGAGCCCCAGTGGCCAGAAACGGAGCGCCCTAGTGACCCTCTCCGCCGTTCACAGCGAGACGTTCGTCCGAAGCTCGCGGATGCTGCGGACGGCCTTAGGGCCGATGATCGGGCGTTGGCTCGACGATCCCGAAGTCGTCGAGGTCATGCTCAATCCCGACGGTCGGTTGTGGCTGGACCGGCTAAGCCACGGGCTGGAGGACACCGGCGAAGGCTTGTCGGCGGCGGACGGCGAGCGGATCGTGCGCCTGGTCGCGCATCACGTCGGCGCCGAAGTCCACCCGGCAAGCCCTCGGGTTTCCGCCGAGCTTCCGGAGAGCGGTGAGCGGTTCGAGGGCTTGCTGCCGCCCGTCGTCAGCGCACCGACTTTCGCCATCCGCAAGCCGGCCGTCGCGGTGTTCACGCTCGACGACTACGTCGCGGCGAAGATCATGACCCGCAGCGAGGCGGACGCGCTGCGGACCGCAGTGACGGACCGCAAGAACATCCTCGTCGCCGGCGGCACTTCGACCGGGAAGACGACACTCGCCAATGCCCTCCTGGCCGAGGTCGCCGTGAGCGGCGATCGGGTCGTGCTGATCGAAGACACCCGCGAGCTGCAGTGCGCGGCGCCGAACCTCGTGGCGCTGCGGACCAAAGACGGGGTCGCCTCGCTCGCCGAACTCGTGCGCTCGTCGCTGCGACTGCGCCCTGATCGGATCCCGATCGGCGAGGTGCGCGGGGCCGAGGCGCTCGACCTCCTGAAGGCGTGGGGCACCGGCCATCCCGGCGGCGTCGGCACCATCCACGCCGGCAGTGCGCTAGGCGCCCTCCGCCGTCTCGAGCAGTTGGTGCAGGAAGCGGTCATGGTCGTGCCGCGCGCCTTGATCGGCGAAACGGTCGACTTGGTAGCCGTTCTCACCGGCCGCGGCGCGGAGCGCCGTCTCAGCGAGCTCTGCGCCGTCGACGGTCTGAGCGCCGACGGCGCCTACGCCCTGCGTCCGCACCCCATCCTTGGAGACCCGGCATGATCCGCCGCCTGACCGCGCGCCTATCAGGCGCCAGCGCAGCCCTCACGTTCGCGCTCCTCGCGGGACCGGCCCACGCCGGTGGGTCCTCCATGCCCTGGGAAGCGCCGCTGGAGAAGATCCTGCAGTCGATCGAAGGGCCGGTGGCGAAGATCATCGCGGTGATCATCATCGTCACGACGGGCCTGACCCTGGCCTTCGGCGACACGTCCGGAGGGTTCCGGCGGCTGATCCAGATCGTCTTCGGTCTCTCGATCGCCTTCGCCGCCTCCAGCTTCTTCCTCTCGTTCTTCTCCTTTGGCGGCGGAGCGTTGATCTGATGCCGGCCGAGACTGACATTCCGGGGTTCGAAGCCCCCGTGCACCGCGCGCTCACCGAGCCGGTCCTGCTCGCGGGTGCGCCGCGGACGTTCGCGATCATCAACGGCACCCTGGCCGCCGCGCTGGGCCTCGGCCTGCGCCTGTGGTTTGCCGGCGTCCTCCTGTGGCTCGTAGGCCAGGCCTTCGGCATCTGGGCGGCCAAGAAGGATCCGCACTTCGTCGAGGTGGTTCGCCGCCACGTCCGCATTCCACCGGTGCTGGGGGTCTGACGATGTTTGACCTTCGCGAATACCG
Organism: Phenylobacterium sp.; assembly: GCF_016793225.1. Taxonomy (GTDB): domain Bacteria; phylum Pseudomonadota; class Alphaproteobacteria; order Caulobacterales; family Caulobacteraceae; genus Phenylobacterium. Next base: position 31,367 of record NZ_JAEUMN010000106.1, on the reverse strand, counting down.
GTCCCGCACCGCGCGCCTGCCAGATTACCTGCCCTGGGCCGCCCTGATCGGGCCGGGGGTCGTGCTCAACAAGGACGGGGCCTTCCAGCGCACGGCGCGCTTCCGCGGGCCCGACCTGGACTCGGCGACCGCCGCTGAGCTCGTGGCGGCGTCGGCCCGACTGAACGCGGCCCTGCGACGGCTCGGCTCGGGGTGGGCGATCTTCGTCGAGGCGCAACGCAACGCGGCCGAGACCTATCCCTTGAGCGACTTCCCGGACCCGGTGTCGGCGCTCGTGGATGAGGAAAGGCGAGCAGCCTTCGAGGCACATGGCGCGCACTTCGAGAGCGCCTATTTCCTGACGTTCGTCTACCTGCCCCCTGCCGAGCGGACGGCCCGCGCGGAAGGCTGGCTGTACGAGGGCCGCACGCATCGCGGCGTCGATTGGCGGGAGGCCATCGACGGGTTCGTGGACCGCACGAACCGTGTCCTTGCTCTGCTGGAGGGCTTCGTGCCCGAGGCGGCTTGGCTCAACGACGCCGAGACCCTGACCTATCTTCATTCGACGGTCTCGACGCGTCGGCATCGGGTCGGGGTGCCGGACACGCCGATGCACCTGGACGTGCTGGTGGCGGATGAACCGCTGATCGGCGGCCTCGAACCGCGGCTCGGCGACGCCCACCTGCGCGTGCTGACGATCGCCGGCTTTCCGGCATCGACGTGGCCCGGCCTGCTGGACGAGCTCAACCGCCTCGCCTTTCCCTATCGGTGGACCACGCGTGCGATCTGCCTCGACAAGGTGGATGCGGCGCGGTTGCTCGGCCGAATCCGCCGTCAGTGGTTCGCCAAGCGCAAGTCGATCATGGCGATCCTCAAGGAGGTGCTGACCAACGAGGCCGCCGTTCTCGTCGACACCGACGCAGAGAACAAGGCCCTCGACGCCGACGCCGCCCTGCAGGACCTGGGCGCCGACGCCGTCGGCCATGCCTACGTCACCGCCACGGTCTGCGTCTGGGATGAGAACGCGACGGTTGCTGACGCCAAGCTGCGTCTGGTGGAGAAGACCATCCAGGGCCGGGACTTCACCTGCATGGTTGAGACGCTCAACGCCGCCGAGGCGTGGCTGGGCGGACTTCCAGGGCACGCCTACGCCAACGTCCGGCAGCCGCCCATCTCGACGCTGAACCTCGCGCACATGATTCCGCTCTCGGCGGTCTGGTCGGGGCCAGCGCGGAACCCGCACCTCGACGGGCCGCCGCTGTTCTTCGCCAAGACCGAGGGCTCCACGCCGTTCCGCTTCTCCACCCACCTTGGCGACGTGGGCCACAGCATGGTGGTCGGGCCCACCGGCGCCGGGAAGAGTGTGCTGCTGGCTCTGATGGCGCTGCAGTTCCGCCGCTATCGCAACGCCCAGGTGTTCGCGTTCGATTTCGGCGGTTCGATCCGTGCGGCTGCGCTCGCCATGGGCGGTGACTTCCACGACCTTGGCGGCGCACTCGCAGACGACGGATCGGCCGCCGTCGCCCTTCAGCCTTTGGCGCGCATCGATGAACCTGCCGAGCGGGCCTGGGCGGCCGAGTGGCTGGCCGGTTTGTTGGGCCGGGAAGGGGTCTCTGTTTCGCCCGAGGCGAAGGAGCACCTCTGGGCTGCGCTCGGCTCACTGGGCTCTGCGCCGCTCCCCGAGCGGACGATCACCGGCCTGTCAGTCCTGTTGCAGTCCAACGTTCTCAAGCGGGCGCTGCAGCCCTTCACCGTGGCTGGGCCCTGGGGTCGGCTGCTGGACGCCGAAAGCGAGCGTCTTGGCAAGGCGGAGGTGCAGGCGTTCGAGACGGAGGGGCTAGTCGGGTCGGCCGCCGCGCCGGCCGTCCTGGCCTATCTTTTCCATCGCATTCAGACACGCCTGGACGGCCGGCCGACGCTGGTGATCGTCGACGAGGGCTGGCTCGCGCTGGACGACGCGACCTTCGGCGCGCAGCTGCGCGAGTGGCTGAAGACGCTCCGCAAGAAGAACGCGTCCGTGGTGTTCGCCACCCAGTCCCTGGCGGACATCGAGCAGAGCGCCATCGCCGCCTCCGTCGTCGAGAGCTGCCCGACGCGCATCTTCCTCCCCAACGACCGGGCGCAGGAGCCGCAGATCTCGGCCGCCTATGCGCGGTTCGGGCTGAACGCCCGGCAGGTCGAGATCCTCAGCCGCGCTATCCCCAAGCGCGACTACTACTGCCAGTCGCGGCAGGGGAACCGGCTCTTTGAGCTCGGCCTCGGTGACGTGGCGCTCGCCTTCTGCGCCGCCTCCGCCAAGTCTGACCAGACGGCGATCGCCGGGCTTCTCGACGAACACGGCCCCGAGGGCTTCGCAGGGGCGTGGCTGCGTCACCGCGGCCTCGACTGGGCAGCGGACCTTGTGAGGCTGCAGGCGCCCATCCCCCGCACCCCGGAGACAGCCCGATGATCAGCATGAAGACCCACTTGGCGGCGACGGCCATTGCGCTGGCGCTCGCCTGCGCGACCCCGTCGGCCGCGCAGCGCATCGTCTACGATCCGACGAACTACGCCTCCAACGTGATGCAAGCCGCCCGCGCGCTGGAGCAGATCAACAATCAGATTCGCAGCCTGCAGAACCAGGCGACAAGCCTGCAGAACCAAGCCCGCAACCTCGCGCAGCTGCCGTACTCGTCGCTACAGACGCTGCAGGGCAACCTGGGCCGGGTAGGGAGTCTCATGCAGCAGGCCCAGCGGGTCGCCTACGACGTCCAGGCGATCGAACGGGAGTTCCGCCAGAACTACACGGTGGGCGCGGGCGCATCAGACGCGGCGTTGGTGGCGCAGGCGAACGCGCGTTGGCGCAACTCCGCCGCGGCGTTCGAGGACGCCCTTCGCGTACAGGCCGGTGTCTTCGCGGGCCTCAATGGAGGCCGAACCGAACTCGGCAAGCTCGTCGGCGAGAGCCAGGGCGCCGGTGGCATCCTGCAGGCCGCACAAGCCGGCAACCAGCTGCTCGCCCTCCAAAGCCAGCAGCTGACAGATCTCACGGCGATGATCGCGGCGCAGGGGCGGGCAGCCGCGCTGGAGCAGGCCGACCGAGCTGCAAGTCGGACCCAGGCACAAGAGCAGTTTCGCCGCTTCATGGATCGGCGCCAGGGTTACCAGGCGCAATCCGTGGAGATTTTCAGATGACTAAGCCTGCCGTTCTGTTCCTCGTGGTGGCAGCTCTGTCGGGCTGTGGTCAGAAACCAGCAGCTGAGAGCTCCCCTGCATCGCAAAGCGCTGCGGTTGTTGGTCAGGACAAGTGCGCACGAGGCGGCATGAATGCCGCCAACGACCCTGGCTGCAAGGCGGCCGCCGACGAGCGCTTCGACAAATTCATCAATGGGGGAGGCGATGAACACCGGCGTCGCTGACCGCTTCCTTGATGTCTTCAGCCGCTACATCGACTCCGGCTTCGGCCTACTCGGTGGCGAGGTCGCGTTCGTCGCGAGCACCCTCGTCGTCATCGATGTCACATTGGCCGCGCTGTTCTGGTCGTGGGCGGCCGGCGACGACATCATCGCCCGCCTCATCAAGAAGACGCTGTATGTTGGCTTCTTTGCGTTTTTGCTCTCGAACTTCAACGCGCTTGCGCGGGTCGTCTTCCTCTCCTTCTCAGGCCTGGGCCTCAAGGCCGCGGGCAGCGGCATGTCCGCGAACGATTTCCTCCACCCCGGGAAAATAGCTCAGGCGGGTATTGACGCCGGAAAGCCACTTCTCGAACAAGCTCAGCAGCTGTCTGGCTTCCCGGGCTTCTTCGACAACTTCCCTTACATCCTCGTCTTGGTCGTCGCGTGGCTGAGCGTGCTGGTCGCGTTCTTCGTCCTCGCCGTGCAGCTCTTCGTGACGCTTATCGAGTTTAAGCTCACCACGCTCGCCGGCTTCGTCCTCGTGCCATTCGGATTGTTCGGGAAGACCGCGTTCCTCGCCGAGCGCGTGCTCGGCAATGTGGTCGCGGCTGGGATCAAAGTCCTCGTGCTCGCAGTGATCGTCGGCATCGGTTCGACGCTCTTCAATGGGTTCGTGAGTGACTTTGGAGGGCAGCAGCCATCTCTCGAAGAAGTGCTGTCCTTGGCGCTCGCCTCGCTGTGCCTCCTCGGCCTGGGAGTCTTCGGTCCTGCCATCGCGAACGGCCTGGTCTCCGGTGCGCCGCAACTCGCGGCCGGAGCAGCGGTCGGCACAGGCCTGGCGGCGGGCGGTCTTGCGGCGGCGGGCGTGATGGGCGCGCGTGCCGCCGTCGGAGCCGCCGCTGGCGGGCTCCGAGGCGCAGCCGCCGCGATCCGGCCGTCGCGGCCCGGGCCCAGCGGCAGCAGCGGTGGCACGAGCGCGCCTTCCGGCGGCCCATCGGGCGGCGGCTCGCCGAATGGCGGCGCTCCGGCTTGGGCGCGCCAATACCAGCAGCGGCAGGACGCGGCTCACGGGGCCAGCACCGCCGCCCACGCGATCCGCTCGGGTGACCATCCGAGCGGCGGAACCTCCGTCACCCTTGCTGAGGACCGGTCATGAATGTCTTCACCCGCCCTGGCCTGCGCTACGGCGCGACGCCAACGCTCGAAACGCCCTACCAGCGCGCGACGCAGGCTTGGGACGATCGCATCGGCTCCGCCCGAGTTCAGGCGCGCAACTGGCGCTTCATGGCCTTCGGCGGTCTTGCGCTGTCCGCCGCTCTTTCAGCCGCGCTGGTGTGGCAGGGCGCGCGCGGATCGGTGACGCCGTGGGTCGTACAGGTCGATCGGCTTGGCCAAGCCCAGGCTGTCGCCCCGGCTGCCGCAGGTTACCGACCGACGGATCCACAGATTGCGTGGCACCTGGCGCGCTTCGTCGAGGAGGTGAGGGCGATCCCTGCCGATCCGATCATCGTCCGGCAGAACTGGCTGCGCGCTTACGACTACACGACCGATCGTGGCGCGCAGGCGCTGAATGAGTACGCCCGAGCCAACGACCCCTTCAGCAAGGTCGGCCAAGTCCAAGTCGCCGTTGATGTTTCCAGCGTCATCCGAGCCTCCCCTGATAGCTTCCGCGTGGCCTGGATCGAGCGACGCTACGTCGATGGCGCGCTCGCCACGACCGAACGGTGGACCGCGATCCTGACCGTCGTCCTGCAGCCGCCGCGGAGCGCAGATGCACTCCGCAAGAACCCGCTGGGCGTCTTCGTGCATGCCGTGAACTGGTCTCGGGAGCTCGGGTGATGCGTATTCTCGGCACATATGCCTGCGTGGTTGCTTCGACCGCCCTAGGAGGATGCGCGGTCCTCCGACCCCTGGTGAGCCAGGCCGCGCCCAAGCCGACGCATGCTTCGACGGCTCCGGTGTCCGCCGCTCAGGTCGCACGTCCGGCAACCGCGGTGGCGATGGCCCCAATCCCAAACCCGCCGGCGAGCGCCGGGCGGAGTGCGCCGAGAAGGAACCCGGCGGATCCTGCGGCGCGCGTCGCCCTAGCAAACGCCGCCGCTCGCGTTCAGCCCAACGTGAGCGACTACGCCAACGCCGCGCAGATCTATGAGTACGAAGATGGCGCGCTCTATCAGGTCTACGCCTCGCCGGGGCGGATCACAGACATCGTCCTCCAAGAGGGCGAGACGCTTTCGGGGAACGGGCCGGTCGCCGCAGGCGATACGACGCGATGGATCATCGGTGACACCGAGAGCGGATCTGGACCCGGCAGGCGCGTCCATATCCTGGTGAAGCCCACTGGATCGAAGCTTCAGACCAATCTCGTTATCAACTCGAACCGTCGGACCTACCATCTGGAGCTCCGAGCCACGCCAGCGACCTACATGGCGTCCGTCGCGTGGCGGTATCCCGCCGAAGAGGCGGCGGCCGCCGCTGCGGCGGCGGCGGCGGACCGGTACGCGCTGCCTACGGTCGCCGTTGACCAGTTGAACTTCGGCTATCGGATCAGCGGGGACCGCGCCGCTTGGCGCCCGGCGCGCGTCTATGATGACGGTCGCCAGACCTACATCGAGTTGCCAGCGACGGTCGTGCAAAGCGAGCTGCCGCCTCTCTTCGTGGCCGGTGCCGATGGCAAGGTCACGGACCTGGTGAACTACCGGGTCATCGGCAAGCGGATCGTCGTCGATCGCATCTTCACCCGGGCGGAGCTGCGGCTGGGTGATAGCCGAGGCGCCAAGCGCGTCCGCATCGAACGCAAGGGGGCAGGGGCATGACCGTCATAAGCCACCCCTCTGAGCAGGACGCGGCCCAGGAACTGCGTCTGCGATCGAGCCGGCCGCGCGTTGCCAGGCTTTCCCGCAAGGCAATCGTCACGCTGACGGGCGTCTCATCGGTCGCGATAGTAGGCGCCGTCGCCTACGGCATGACCTCGGGCGCCAGCGAGCACAAGCCTCGCGAAATCTACAATGTCGGCGGCCAGCCGCCGGAGCGTCTAAACCGGCTCCCCCACAACTATGGAGAGACGCAGACCCTCGGGCCGCCGCTCCCTGGCGACCTCGGCACGCCCATCCTCGAAGCGAATGCGCCGCCGCCGGGGATGGCTACCGCCCAGGACGATGCAGCCTTTCAGCAGGCCGAAGCCCACCGCGAGCGTGCGCAACAGGAGCGCGATGCTGCCCGCATGAGCCGCTTATTCGCTGCCGATGCGCAGGCGCGAGGCGTCGATGCCGCCGAGGGTGTTGCTGCTACGGGCGACGCTGTAGGCGCAAAGCGAACGGTCCTCGATGGCCCGGTGGATCGCCGCACGACCAGTACAGATCGCCTGCAGAGCCCTCCCTCTCCCTTCGTCCTGCAAGCCGGCGCCATGATCCCGGCCGCCTTGGTCACGGGCATCAAGTCGGACATTCCAGGCCAGGTCGTCGGCCAGGTGACCGAGAACGTCTACGACAGCGTGGCCGGGCGATATCTACTCATCCCCCAGGGCAGCAAGCTCATCGGCATCTACGATACGCAGGTCGCCCACGGTCAGAGCCGCGTGCTTCTCGCGTGGACGCGGCTCATCCTCCCGAACGGTCGGTCGATCGTGCTTGAGAAGCAACCTGCCGGGGACGCCGCCGGCTACGCCGGCCTGCGCGACCGGGTGGACCGCCACTGGGGCGAGTTGTTCGGGGCCGCCGCCTTATCGACGATCCTGGGGATTGGCGCGCAACTTGGCGAGGATCCTCGAGACAGCGACATTGTCCGCGCGCTACGCGACGGCAGCTCAGACACCTTCAACCAGGTCGGCCAACAGGCCGTCGGGCGCAGTCTGAACATCGCGCCCACGCTCACCATTCGGCCCGGTGCACCGGTGCGGGTCATGGTCACTCGCGATCTCATCCTAGAACCCTATCGGCCCTGAAGGAGGCGTAAGATGGCCAAGCTCAAGCTCTCGGAAATCCTCGACGACACGCCCGTACGGGTCACCGTTGAACTCCCCGCCGCGGTGCATCGCGACCTTGTCGCCTACGGTGAGGCGCTGAAGCGAGAAGGGGGCAAAGCCGTCGAGCCGGTGAAACTGATCCCGCCCATGCTCTCCCGGTTCATGGGCACCGATCGTGCGTTCACCCGTATGAAGCGTCCAGGCGAAGGGGCCCGGTCCTGACTCTTCGCTGAGGTTGGAATTCCCGCTTGCGGGACGACCGCAGGTTTGTCTTCGCAGCTGTCTCGGCGCTTCGCCGTTAAGTTGCAAACATCGGCCGCCCGGGAGAGATTCAGTCTTCTCGGGGGATTCCATGTTTCTCAAAGCGATAGGGTTACGGAATTTTCGCTCGTTTGACGTGGGCGAGGTCGAGCTCCAAAAGGACCTGACGGTCTTCGTCGGCGAGAATAATGGCGGCAAGAGCAACGCCATCGACGCAATCCGCCTGCTGACCCAGCCATTGGGCGGACGGCGCGAGATTTACTGCGAGCCGACCGATGTTCGCTTCCAGAGCCCGACCTCGGGCTTTGACCTAGAAGCGACATTCAGTGATCTGAGTGTCGGCCAGCAGGGGCGTCTAATCTCGGCTAGCACTGATGCTACCCTTACCGAGGCGCGGTTTGGTCTTCGCTACAATGGTGGCCTGGGCGACCGTCCGAGCCTTTGGGCCGGCAAGCTAGGCAACCTGCCGGAACCCGGCTGCCACGACATGGTCCGCCACGTCTATTTACAGCCGCTACGCGACGCCAAACGGGCTCTGGCATCCGGCAACCCTACGCGGATCATGGCCCTGCTGAACCACTTCCTCGGCGATGTCTCCGCCGACGACTTGGCAAAGGAGTTGGCGCGGCAGGCCGAACACGCCGTGCTGTCCAAAGTGGATGAGGCGGTTGGCAAGGGCCTGACCGCATTGACCGCCGGCGTCCGTCCTCAGGCCGCAGCACTCGGCTTTGCGTCGCAAGAGGCGCTGGTCGATATCGCGCGCGATCTAAGATTCAAGCTCGCCGATCACGGCGTCCACCCCGAAGACCTGCGCTACTCCGGCCACGGCTACGCCAACCTGCTGTTCATGGCCACGATCGCCGTCGAGCTGGAGAAGGTGCGAAATTCCGATCTCACAGTGTTCTTAGTCGAAGAGCCCGAAGCGCACCTTCACCCCCAGTTGCAGGCAGCCGTGTTGTCGTTCCTGAAAGACCAGGCGGCTCAATCCAGCGTGGACAAGCCCGAGGACGGACCGGCTGGGCAGATCCAGGTCGTTGTGGCCAGCCACTCGCCAAACCTGTCCGCCTGGGTAAGCAGCAAACAGCTGGTGGTCTTCAAATCGGTGATCCCACAGCCGGCCGCAGGTGGCGTTTTGCAGAAGGCGGCGGCGACGCCCGCGGAGGCCGACGCCGCTGTGATCGAGACGGGCATCGCCGAGGGGATCGGTGAGCCACCCGATTCGGTCGAGGGGTTGGTGGCAACCGCGACCGCCGCAGTGCTTCGCCGTTCAACGCGTTGCATCCCCCTTGCGCAGATCCAGCTCGACGACCTGCAGCGCCGAAAAATCGATCGCTATCTCGACGTGACTAAGGCGGCATTGCTGTTCGGAGGGCGCGTGCTCCTCGTGGAAGGTATCGCCGAGGCCTTGCTGCTTCCCGTAATCGCCGAGCACTTCACCCTGAAAGGAGAGCCGGAGAAGTTGCGCCTTTTCAGGTCGGCCGTGTTCGTGCCCATCGATGGCGTCGACTTTGTCCCCTACGCCAATCTCCTAACCAGCCTCGTCAATGAGGCTCGTATCGCTGAGCGGGTCGTGGTCATGACCGACGGGGATCACGGCGTTGGCCAGGACGACGATGACGACACCGAGCTAGCCGATGACGACGAGGACGCCAAAGAAGAGGAAGGCCTCCTTCCGGGTGAGCGGCGGAAGAAGGCGTTGGATGCCCTCGCTAAAGCCAACGGTGCCGAGGCGATCCTGTCGGCGATCACATCCCGCTACTCCCTCGAAAGCGAACTCTTGGAAGCCGGCAACGCGGTGATCCTCCGCGCGGCCTATGTCAGCCTACACAAGCGGTCCGGTAAGAAGTGGGACAAGGCGGCGGCCCTTGAGGGCGACGAACGCGCCAAAGCCATCCAGGGCATCTTCAAGAACGCCAGGAAGGGCGATTTCGCCCAGGTGCTGGCCGATTTGATCGAGAAGGCCGACACGAACAAACACACCTTCGTTGTCCCGAAATACATCGACGACACCATCCGCGAGGTGGTTGCGTGACCGCCGAAGCCTACACGCCGACCAAGGAGCAGGAAGCGATCATCGTCCACGAGGGCCATGCCTTCGTCCGCGCCTGCCCCGGTGCCGGCAAGACCCGAACCATGGTCGAGCGGGCCAGGCAGATGCTCTCGGAATCGTGGGATCGCCGCGGCGTCGCTTTCTTATCGTTCACCAACGCGGCGGTGGAGGAGTTGGAGGGCCGGCTGCGCAGCTTCGGAGTGCTGCCATCACCCCTCTTTCCCAGCTTCATCGGCACCTTCGACAAATTTCTCTGGCAGTTCTTAATCACACCCTTTGGCGTCGATGGCTGCAGCCAGCCGCCGAGGCTGGTGCCGGACAAGTCGGACTGGGAAGTCAGACCCTACGAAGTGGCGCAGGCGCTCAAGCTCAAGCATTTCAACCGGGCGACAGGTGCCTTCCTTCCGGACAAGGCCGTTGACACCGGTTTCGCGCCGAAGAATGGCCCGGGCGCTTGGGAGACGACGGCGCGCGGGATGATCGCGCGGGCTCGCTCCAAGGGCTACCTCGACTTTGAGGATGTTCGCGACTGCGTCGCCACGAGGCTTGCCGACAAGCTGTTCGCAGCCCGCCTAGGCGCTGCGCTCAGCGCCCGATTTCGCGAGATCGTTGTCGATGAGGCCCAGGACTGCAATCCGGCCGACTTGGAGATCATCGAGTGGCTTCGCGGGTCCGGCATCACCGTCAAGGTCGTCTGCGATCCGAACCAAGCGATCTACGCCTTCCGTGGTGGTGTGACAGATGAGTTGCTGAACTTTGCGAAGTCGTTCGGCGAGGCCGACCAGCTGCCAATGAGCGGAAATTTCCGTTCGTCCCCGGCGATTTGCGCGGCGATCTCCCAGCTCCGTCCGCCATCAACGCGTGGCGCGCCTGACCAGGCCGTGGGCAGGCACAAGGATGAGGCGGCACCGGTTTACATTCTGTCCTACGGAGGGACCGGCGTGCCGGCCGCTATAGGAGCGCGATTTCAGACGCTCGCGGCGGGTCTCGGTATAGCGCCGGCGCAGGCACCAGTCCTCGCGGCGACCTGGGCTAGCGCTGGTAGTGCCGTTGGTCGCGCCCTTCCTGACGCTGGTAACGACAAGACGCTGTTATTGGCGGAAGCAGTGATGGCCTTCCATTTTTCGTTTGCCGCCGGCAACCGTCGCGAGGCGTTGACCCGGCTTCATCGCGTTGTGCTTCAGGTGCGTGGCATCATCTCCAATGCCGGCGACTACACAGCCCACGTCACCGCCAACGGCCGAGATGATGGGCGGTGGCGGCCAGAGATCATTGCGGTAGGGCAGGCGCTCAAGGTGGTTGCTGGAGAGAGCGTCGACGATTGGTTGAAGCGGGCTCGTCTCCTGCTCGGGACGAGCCTCGTCGGAACCTCGACCATCGGGCAGCGCCTCAGGGCCAACAAGGACCTCGAGTCCGTTCTGGCGGAGGTATCCCCTACCGCTTTACCCGCGAAAGCCATCCATGCGGTCAAAGGACTAGAGTTTCCAGCGGTGTGCGTGGTCCTAACGGTGAAGAAGGCCGGCGACATTCTGGGTGTACTGACTGGATCCGTGACCGATCCAGACACGATCGAAGAGGCCCGCAAGATCTATGTTGGAGCGTCGCGCGCCGAGCGCTTGCTAGCTATCGCGACACCAAAGAGGCGCGCGGCTGGATTGAAGGCCATCCTGGACGCCGGCGGCTGCAATGCGGAGATCCTGGCGCTTTGAGCCCGATCACCACTGCGGCCTTTCCGGCGCTTTGAGTAGCGGGGACGCCGAGGATCTTGAGCCGGCCTTTGCCCAGCTGATCTGTAGCCTGGGCTACGAATGTTGAAAACAACGACGGGACACTTCGTACGTAGGGCAGTCACTGTGGGACGCCGAACAGTCTCGCGCGGCACAGCTACGCGAGGCATGAAGGAAGACGATGTTGTTCCAACCTCGAACCGCTGTGGTGGACGGGCCGCTGGCCTTCCGCATGCGTCGCACGGCCGCCGCACAAGCTGGTGAGCACGGTTTGGAGGTGGTGACGTTGCCGCTGCTGGCGGCTCGACTGGCAGGCGGCTTCCGCCAGCCTGCGACCTTCGAGCAACTGCAGTTCGGGGTCCGCGCGGCGCTCGCCGCCGGCGGTTTCCAGGAGATTGAGCCCGTCCGCGCTCTACCGGGAACGGCGAGGGCGATGCTCCGCACCCTGTCAGCGGCTTGGCGGGCCGACGTCAACCTTTCTGAGGAGGCGTCCCAGCACCCGCGCCTGGCGGACTTGGCCTTGGTCCAGGAACGTATCCGCGAGGCGCTGCCCGAGGCGGCACTAATCGCCCCGGACCTGCGCGACGCGGCCCTCACCAATGTCGACAGGGCCGCCGGCCGGCTGGGACCGGTGGTGTTGCAGGGCATGCTGGACGTCGACTGCGTGTGGCGTTCACTCTTGGTCGCGTTGGCGAGCCGGACGGACCTCGTCTGGCAGGCACCTGCGGGACGGCTCGACATCGGCTGGTTCCCGGGGCGGGTGGAAGCGATGGCCTCAAGGGCGGCACCGACCGTCCGCGCCGAGGTGTGCGCCGATCCGCGCGCCGAGGTGGTCGAGACACTGCGCTGGGCGAGGGATCTCATGAGCCGCGGCACAGCGGCCAGCGACATCGGCGTCGCCGCGCCCAGCCCGGAGGCCTGGGACGAACACGTCCTGGTGCTGGCGCGGGACGCCGCCCTTCCGGTTCACTTCTCTCATGGCCTTCCGGCCCTAGAGACGGCTGAAGGTCAGGCGTGCGCGGCGCTTGCCGAGGTGCTGTTGCGCGGCCTCAGCCAGGAAAGAGTCCGCCGCCTGCTACGCCGAGCGCCCTCCGCGGCACCCGACCTGCCAGAGGACTGGGCCGATGGTCTGAGCCGCGCGGCAGGCCTCTTCACCGCGCAGCACTGGAGGCGCGCGCTCGTCGATGCTCGGCCGAAACGCAGGTCCGGCGAGTTGGCGGAAACCATTCTGATCGCGTTGGTGGAGCTGCTCAGTCACGGCCCGGCCGTCGCAGCGGAAGCCGGCGACAGCCTCCTGACGGGCGAGGCCCGACGTCTCTGGCGGACCGCCCTTGGCGTGGCGCCTGCTGAAGCTCTCCCCCTGGCCTTGCAGACCCTGCGGGTTCCCGACACGCAGCAGGCGGCGGCCGCGGTCAGTTGGGGACCAGCTTCGCATCTCGCGGGCGCGCCCCGTCGCCATATCCGCCTGCTCGGACTCTCGAGCCGTGGCTGGCCGCGCGGACGCCGTGAAGACCCGCTTCTGCCAGGCCACATCCTGGACCCCAGACGCCTTGAGCCGATGAGCCGCAGCGAGCGGGACCTCGACCACTTCACCGTCCTGACGACGGCGGCGTCCGACAGTATTGTGCTGTCGCGGGCCCGGCGGTCAGCTGAAGGGGCGCCGCTGCCACCCAGCCGCCTTTGGCCGCAAGGCGCTGCGGAGCTCGCCCGCACCCGGATCCCGGCCCACGCGATGAGTGAGAGTGACCGCCTTCTCGCCCGACCGCCCGAGGCGGCTTCTCAACCGCACCTCGCTTCGACCCGGTTGTGTTGGATGAACTGGCGCAGCGCCGAGCGCACCGCCCACGATGGGCTTTTCGCCGCTGAACACCCGGTCCTGGCGCGCACCTTATCGCGACCTCAGTCGGCAACGTCGTTGCGGCGGCTTCTGCGCGACCCCTTGGGGTTCGTGTGGCGCCATGTGCTCGGATGGCGAACCGTCGAGGTGGGCGGCCTGCAGCTGACCACCGACCCCAGGACGTTCGGCGAGCTGACCCATGAGATCCTGCGTCAGGCCGTCAACGGTTTGGAGCCCGACCCCGGCTTCGCGAAAGCCAGCGCCGGCCAGATCGATGCCGCCGTGGCCGCTGCCGCCGACGCAGTCCTAAACGACTGGCCGCTGGAGCGGGTAACCCCGCCGCCTCAGCTCTGGCGCCGCACGGTCGAGGCGGCCGCCAAACTCGCAGGCCAAGCACTTCGCCTGGACGAGACACTTGGAGGGACGCGGAGTTGGACTGAGGTGGTGTTCGGCGAGATCGAGCCGCCAGACACGGCGTCGATCCCGGACGAGTGCCCGTGGGACCCAACGCAGCGCGTGGTCTTCGGCGGGCTTGCGGTGAGCGGACGCATTGACCGCCTGGACCTGCGGGCTGCGGGCGATGCGGCTCGGGTCACCGACTACAAGACCGGAGCCATGCCTCGCCAACCCGACGCCCTTGTCCTGGACCAGGGTCGCGAACTGCAGCGGGTGCTCTACGCCGCCGCCGCCCGCCAGCTGCTGCCCGACCTGCGCCAGTCGGTCTCGCGATTGGCCTACTTGCGCGACGGCCCTCGGATCGCGGCTCTGTCAGGCGATGGCCTGGATGCGGCCTTCGCCGACGCGGAGGGCTTTGTGGAAATAGCCGTCGGCCTCCTGAAGGCCGGCCACGCGCCGGCCGGGCCCGACGCCCTCGACATCTATAACGACTTGCGCCTGGCGATGCCGGCGGAGCTCGATGCCTATATGCGCCGCAAGGAGCGCGCCTTCGGCGAGGTCGCCGCAGCGCTCAGCCCGCTCTGGAGCCGTCGATGACCCTTGTCGACGCCGATGCGCGACGGCGCGCGCTCACCGAGCTCGATGCGACCTTGCTCGTGGAGGCGGCGGCCGGCACCGGAAAGACTTCGCTGATGGCCGGCCGCGCCGCGATGTTGCTAGCCAGCGGCGTCCTTCCCGAGCGCCTGGCCGCGATCACCTTCACCGAGTTGGCGGCCGGGCAGCTCGCCCAGCGTATCCGCGAGATGGTCGGCGAACTCGTCGCCGGCGAGACGCCGACCGTGCTGGCGCCGGCGCTACGCGATGGTCTCAGCCCTGAGCAGAAGGCGAACCTGGCTCGCGCGGCCGCCTCGCTCGACGACCTGACCACAACGACAATCCATGGCTTCTGCCAGGGCCTGATCCAGGCCTATGCCGTGGAGGCCGACCTCGACCCGGGCGCTCAGGTGATGGACGCGATCCAGGCTGACGCCATGTTCGACGGCGTGTTCACGCGCTGGTTGACGGCTCGGCTGTCGGCCGAAGCCACCGATGATGATCCGGTGGGCGTGCTGGCCCAGGACGATCCGCTGGGCGTCGTCGACACCCTGCGCGAACTGGCGGCGCTGCGCCGCCGCCACGCCACGGCCCGGCCGCCGGCGGTGGACCTTGCGCGGCGCCCCGACCTCGACTTTGTCCAGGCGGTCGACGACTTTGCCCGCTGGTTCACCGGCGCGCCGCCAGAGCCCAGGACGGCCGCACTTCTGGATGAGATCGAGACCCTTTGCGGCTTCTACACAGACAGTCTCCGAGGCTCCCCGTCATTCGCCGACCTCTGGCGGTTGAGCCGTCCACCACACCAGCCTGGCCTGATGAAGGCCAAGTCGCTCGAATGGAAAGCCTTCGCGCTGCAGGGCGCCTGGCGCCGCGTCGCCGGAGCGGACGGGCCGGCGTGGTACTCGGAGGCGCTTAGCCACTTGGATGTGTGTCGCGAGGCGTTCGCCCGCCTTTTGGGTCAACTGGGCGGCGCCATGGTCTGCACACTCTCGGAGGCGCTCGATGAGGCGCTGGAGGCTTACGCCCGAGAGAAGCGGGCCGCCGCGGCTCTCGACTTCGACGATCTTCAGGCACGCGCACGGGATCTCCTGCGCGGCCACGACGACATCCGCTGCGCGGTAGGCCGGCGCTATGCCCACATCTTCGTCGATGAGTTCCAGGACACGGATCCGGAGCAGGCGGAAATCATCTTCGCCATCGCCAGCACCGAGCTCGCGAGGCCCTGGACCTCTTCGCCCATCCGCCCGGGCGCCCTGTTCCTGGTGGGCGACCCCAAGCAGGCCATCTACAGGTTCCGGGGCGCCCATGTGGGCGCCTACAACGCCGTACGAGACGCCTTCGCCGCGTCGGTGGCGGGCAGCGTCATCCAGATCACTGCAAACTTCCGCTCGGTCCCGGACATCCTGAGCCACGTAAATCGCTGCTTCGCTGCCCCGTTGGAGGCTGCGGGCCAGCCGGGATATGTGCCGCTCGCCACCACCCAGGCTGAAACTCCGGATGCTCCACCGTGCGCCGTGCGCCTGAGCCTTGAGCTGCCACCGGACGCCAAGGCTGGCGAGCAGCGGGACACTGAGGCGCTGGCCGTGGCCGAGACGTGTCGCCGGCTCGTGGGGGCGCTGGAGGTTCGCCGCACTGACGGCAGCCGCACACCGCTGAGGCCGGGCGACATCGCGCTCCTGGCGCCCACTGGCACCGAGCTCTGGCGCTACGAGCGCGCGCTCGAGGCCGTCCGCCTTTCGGTGGCGTCGCAGGCCGGAAAGACCCTCATGCTGCGCCAGGAGACCCAGGACCTCCTGGCGCTCGCGCGGACGTTGGCGGATGCCACCGATACCCTGGCCTTCGGCGCACTGATGCGAGGCCCTCTCGTCGGGCTGACGGAGGCGGATCTGCTGGAGATCACGCACGCGCTGCCGCCCCGGGAGGATGGTGAGGCAGCTGCATTCACCGTGGCCACCGACCCTCGTCACGTCAGTCACGCGGTCGCACATGAGGTGCTGGGCACGCTTCGTGATCTGCGCCGACGGGCGCGGTCCGCGACGCCGGCAGCCCTTTTGGGCGAGGCCGTGGAGCGGCTAAGGGTGCGCGTTGCACTGACGCTCCGTGCTGGCGACCGCAGCGCTCGTGCCCTCGCCAACCTCGACGCCCTGCTTCAGCGCGCCCGCGGCTACGGTGTGCGCGGCCTTCAGGCGTTTGTGGCGGATCTCCAGGACGACTGGGCTGGCCGGCGTGGGGTGGCTGAGGGGCGCGTTGACGAAAGCGATGACGCTATCGCGATCGTCACCATCCATAGCGCCAAGGGCCTCGAGTGGCCGGTGGTCATACCGATCAATACGTCCACCCAGTTCCGCGGCCCCGACCGATTCGTTCACCGCCAGGTTGACGACACACTTCACTGGATCGTGGGCGGGGTGGCGCCACCCGCGTTGGCCGATGCTCAGGCGGAAGAGGAGCAGAACGCCGCCCGCGAGCGCGAACGCCTCTGGTATGTGGCCTGCACACGCGCCCGCGACCTCCTCATTCTGCCCCACATGCCGAACGCCGGCGGCCGCTCCTGGTCGCGGGTCGTGGACCTCGGCCAGGATCGGCTACCTGAGCTCGACCTCGCGACCCTGCCGATTCCTCGCGCGTCGCCTGCAGGCTCCGCCGCCAACGACCAGACCGCTGATGTCTTTGCCGCAGAGGCGGCCGCGATCGCCGTCGCCAATCCACCGGTGACCTGGCGAGCGCCGAGCTCGCATGATCCGGACCGTGCTCCGATCGTCGAGCCCGCCGCGGCGATCGGAGAGGACGTCGTCGAGCAGCCGCTGCCGGTAGGCGCAGGCCGCATCCGTGGCTTAATCCTGCACAAGCTCATGGAAGAGCTGCTCAATGCCGAGCTGGACGGTGACCGGTCGTGGATCGCCAGGCGCGCGGCCGAACTCGGCGGGCAGCTTGCGGGTCTTGAGGGCATCGCCGCCGAGGCTTTGCCTGACCCGGCCGAGTGCGCTGAAGCCGTGCTCAACACCCTGGCTCTTCCCGAGATCGCAGGATTGCGACCACACCTCGTCGCGGAGGCGACCATATGGTCTCAGGACGAGCAGGGCATCCTTGTCTCCGGACGCATAGACGCCCTGGCCCTTGAGGCTGGCGACGTTACGGCCGTTCTGGACTGGAAGAGCGACCTCGCGCCAACGCCCCAGGACCGCGCCGCCTACGTCGCGCAGCTCACTGCGTACCTTGAAGCCACGAGCGCGCCGCGAGGCGCCCTCGTCTACATGAGCCGCGGAGAGATCACGTGGGTCGAGCGGCCTGCGAGCCGCTAGTACCGCCAGCGCCGGGGCTTGGGCCGGCCACTTCGAACGGCGTAGTTCCGGGGGCGTGGCGCCCGGGGCGGCGGGGGCTCGTTCTTGCACTCCACACAGACCCGGCCATAGCCAGTCGCCAGTTCGGCGTCCCAGAACTCGTCCATCGGCTTGATCTCGTCGCAGCGGCTGCAAGCGCGGAGATCCTTTGAGACGAGGCCCGCGGCCTGGGCCTGGAGCTCATCGACGGCGGCGGCCATCGGCGGTTCACCCAGCCCCTCGACCAGGTGGGCCAGCCGGTCTGAAAGCGTCTGCACCGGATCACGCCCGAGGTTGAACCGGTTCACGCGGAGGAACCGATAGCCGTAGCTCTCCAGTGTTAGCTGGCGTTCGACGTCGGCCTCCGAGAGGTAGCGGTCGTGGTTCCCGGCATGGATCTCGACGCCGCGTTCGAAGTGGTGCTCGAAACCGTCGTACTCCAGGACGATGTAGGCGACGCCCTCGGCGCCCCAGTAGGTCAGGAGGAAATCCACTTTGTAGGCCGGATGGACGTAGGTCGGATCCAGCTGGCGCAGATAGTCGCCAATCGGGAACTGGGGGAAAATCTCGATCTGGTCCTCGTGGTTCTGGAAGAACGGGGTCTTCGTGATCCAATCCAGGACCTTCGCCTCCATGGGACTGTTCGGGTCTGTCTCGCCGAAGATGCGGCCGGGCTCTTCCAGCAGGTTCTGGTAGTGGCGAAGGGCCCCTCCGATGGCGCCGCCATAGTCGCCGACCGGCTTGGAGAGCACGAACCAGATCGTCTCCTGCGCCCGACTGAAGCCCACGTTGAGGCGCTGTACCTTCAGCTTCTCCTCGACGCTTTCCTCGGCGGACTCCAGGCGGACCGGGAAGACGTAGTTCAGGGCGTCGTCCGTGTGCGTGGCCACCAGCGAATAGAAGATCACCTGGCGCTCTTCACCCTGACAGCTATCGAAGGTCATGACCTTCAGCTTCAAGCGGTCCTGGAACTCCGCCCCCCGAGTGTGGCCGAAGAGCAACCGAGTGAGGAGCGCCTGCTGCTCGCGGAAAGGCGTGATGACGCCGACGGTCGCAGGGTTCTCGAACTCCAGGAACTCCAGCAGCTGGTCGAGGATGTAGCGCGCTTCCGCATGGTTTGTGGTGCGCGTGCTTTCGCCCGGCGCCGGCGTGACGTGGTCGAAGCGGATGACCTCCTCGAGGCGCTCACTGCGGATCTTAATCGCCTGCAGCTGGCCACTGTAGAACGTCTTGGACGAGTAACTGATCAGCTCCTGGTAGGAGCGGAAGTGCTTTCGCAGCATCACGCTGTAGTTGGCGCAGTACTGGAAGAATTCCAGGATTGAGCACTTCACGTCGAACCGCGAGAGGCGGTCGAGCTTGTCCGCGTCGTCCGACACCTTCTTCCGGAAGAAAGTGGTCAGGTCGGCACGGTACTTGTCGTTCAGGGCAATGCTGGCGTTGGTCGACTTGGTGTTGCTGAACTGCTTGCTGTCGCCCATCACCACCACCTGGCGGGCTCGCAGCAGCGCTGGGAAAGCCTGCGCCACGGACACCTGCGACGCCTCGTCGATAATCATCACGTCGAAGAGGCCAGGCGCGAGGGGCATGTACTCCCCGAACTCGCGGATGCTGGCGACGATGACGGGGAAGGCTTCCTTCACCCCGCCAAACTTCTCCTCGGGGAACTTCTGGCGCTTCGAAACGACCGTCGCCAGCGCACGGGCGTCGGCCCGGGACTCGGTCATGAACTGAACCAGGCGCGTGTCGGCCTCGGCGTTCAACACCGTCGTGTTGAGCCGTTCGAGGCGGGTCTTTTCGGTGACGTAGTCGATCTCCGGCGCGCTTTCGAAGGACGCGGTCATCCGCCGCCACCAGCGCACATAGGCTAGGGCTTCGTTCCAGAGCCGCGCAGCCTGGCCGTTTTCGCTCGGCGTCGCGAGGCTTGCCGGCAGCGGACCGGCCAGGGCCTGCGCGGCCCGCAGGAAGTCGTTCAGCGCGACGGCGACATGGCCGGGTCGTGCTGGCTCGCTGGCGCAGGCGTAGAGGTCGGGCAGGGCGGCCGCGTCGAGGCCCACCGCGTCGGCGGCCTTCAGCATCCGGTGGCCGGCAGCCAGGATGGCGTCGAGGACGGCGCGGTCCTTTCTCAGCAGGACCGGTCGTCGGGGCTGAAGCTCGGCGAAAAGTTCTCGTTCCAGCGCTTGAACCTGGCCACCGCGTAGCAGCAGGCCCAGAAGTGGCATTTTCAGTTGCTCGACCTGGAACAGGATCGTCCCCAGGCGCTCCAGCTGCTCCTCGGAAAGACTTCCGAAAACCGACAGATCGGCCGACTGGCCTTGAACCTCGTGGAACGTCGCAGCCGCCGCGTCCACCAGCACCTGGCGTGCGAACTGGCCCGCCCTGGCCCGGCTCAGATCGCGCGCCAGATAGGTTTCGAGGCCGGGATCGGAAAGGAGACCCTCCAGTGCTTCGGCGGTCTCAGCAACAGCCACCGCCTGGAGCCAGGGCGCGAGCTCAGGGTCGAGCGCTGCAAGCCGCGCTTCGATCGCCTGGCCGGCGGCGACCTCGGCGATCGGCGTCGCCCCGACGCCATCGACGACCTGCCGGATCCGGGACTGGAGTTCAGCCTTGGCGTCAGCCAACTCGGCCTCGACCTTGGGTCGCCCGGCGCGCGTCGCCTTGGCATAGGCCGAGACCTGCGTGAGCGTCTGGTTCGAGGTCAGCTTGCGGAAGTTCGCCTGTTGCTGACCGAGCCTCAGGATCGGATTCGGAAAGCCTTCCTCATGCCGGACCTGATCCATCGCCGAGGAGAGCTTGCTGTGCACCACGTCCAGCGCTTCCGGCTTGTCGGAGAGCACCAGGCACGACTTCTTCCTGAGCGCGCAGTCGGCGGCGATGGCTGTGATCGTGTGCGACTTGCCGGTGCCCGGAGGCCCTTCAACGATGATGAAGCGACCCTTCGGATTGCGCAGGGCCGTCAGGATCTTCACCTGCTCTTCGTTCAGCGGGATAGGAGAATCGATCACGACACGGTCGACGACGGAGCGATCGTCCCAGTCCTGCTCGACCTCGGTGTGGATGCTGGACGGGTTATCCATGAGGACACCGCGAACGATGCCCTCGAAGAGGTTCACGACGCCGGGCTCGTCTTTGCGCGCCTGCTCGATCATCTCCTCGTAGTCGTTGAGGAGAGCCTCATCGCCCTTGTCGAAAACCGCGAAATGCAAGGCGTTCGTTACCGACACGAACGAGCTTTGCGCGTGTTGCGGCCGGCGCAACTCGAGTTCGATTTCCCCACCCAGGTCCAACGCCGAAACGATCCGGCGGAAGACCGGCTCGGCGGCGTCGAGGAAGGAGCCTTCCTGGTCGATGTATTCGATGCGCTCGCGCACCGGGCTCATCCACTCACGTAGCTGTCGCTGCCCGAGCTCCTGGAGGACGTAGTCGATGGCTCGCTTGTGGACGTAAAGGTGGTTCACCAGCCGCAGGTCGAGCCCCGAACCGTCGGCCACCCGCGTGATCTCTATGGGAATGTAGAACAGGGGGTAGGTCGACGGACCGTACTTGAGCGCGCCCACGTAGAGGTAGAGCTGCATGCGTTCGGCGGTGGCCGCGTAGGCTTCCAGGTCGCGAAGCTCGAGGAACGCGTCCGATGACGCGAAGGTCTCGAAATACTCGGTGAGCAGCTCCCGCATCCGAGGGGCGGACACCAGTTCTTCGGCCGCGGCGGCCAATTCGGCGTTGTCGCCGTTGACCAGGTATCGGCTCAAAATCTCCGGCAGGATTTCGCCCAGCTCGAACGCCAGTCGCTCCACGAGGTCGGCCTCGGTCGAGTAGATCGAGTCCACAACCGAATAGGCCTGTTCGGAGAGGGGACCGTCCAGCAGTGCCAGAAGCGGCCGCACCACCTGGGTGGCCAGGGCCTCGGCCAGCACGAGTTGAATGTCCTCGACCCACTGCTCGGGTTGAGCCACGGCCACGCCACGCGTCGAACGCGCCTTGCCCAGAACCTCGGCGCGCACAGCCTCGAGAGCATCGTCGGCCAGGGCGGCGATCTGTTCGCGAATGATGGCCCGTAGCGTCGGGCTCATCGGCCGCGTGAAGGCCTTGGGGCGGAACGGAATTACAGTGGCCGGAGCCTCCAGCGCCTTGCATAGCGCCTGCTGCAGCTTTGGGTACGCGCCAATGCGCATGCCCGCGCGAAATCCGGCGTCGGTCTGAACGACGATCCGGCGACGTGGCGCCTGCTGGCGTTTGAAGTCACTTTCCAGAAAGTCGAGGAAGTACTGCGAGACCTTGATCGCCAGTTCGCGAAGCGTAGTTCCGTCCATTCATGCCCCCACCACCAGCTTGATGGCGTCTCTCCTTCCGTGCAACTCCAGCCAGTAAGTCGGGCAGCCGACAACGGCGATGGGGTTCGACGCCGCAGCCCCCGTCCGGGATCGGCGCAGGCGGCACAAACCCAACTGGAGGGCTAGCAGCTGAGCTAGTGAGTGAGCATTCTCCAGGGGGCAACCTGGGGGTGATCGAAATGGAAGATCGGCTGTTAAACCAACTCGGCGGGGATCGGATCGCCGCCCGGCAGATCGACGAACTGATCGGCCTCGCGCGCGGGCTTGCTGCGGACGGCGATCTCAATCAGGCAGAGGTCGAATTTCTGCAGAAGTGGCTCGCGGCCAACGAGGCCATCAGTCATCAGCCGCTCATCCGCACGCTCTACCAGCGCATCAACGATGTCCTCGCTGACGGCGTCGTCGACGACGAAGAGAAGGCCGTGCTCCTGGAGACGTTGAACAGCTTCTCAAGGCGCGACTTTGAATTGGGCGAGGTCCTCAAACCGTCGACCCTGCCGCTCTGTGACCCCGCACCAGCGCTCGGGTTAGATGGCTGGGCGTACTGCTTCACCGGCACGTTCTTGTACGGGCAGCGGAGGGATTGCGAGCGCGCAGTGTTGGAGCGCGGTGGCACCTGCGGCGGTCTCACCCAAAAGACGTCCGTCCTGGTGATCGGAGCTTATGCCACGGACTCGTGGAAGCACTCGTCTTTCGGCACCAAGATCGTCAAGGCCAGCGCCTGGCGCGAAGAGGGCCTGCCGATCTCCATTGTGAGTGAACAGCACTGGACTCCTCATCTGTAGGGCTCCGGTGAGAGGCGACCGGTGGTCGGCGGCGCCGGCCGTGAACGTCCGCTGTCCGCCCCAGCCCAACGTCGGCTCTGGCGCCGCCCGGCCCTTCAACCCGTGGCGTGCAGCGGAGAGGGGACTCTGCTATGCTCTGCGTTCGGTCGGCGACCGCGGCCTTACCGATTGATAATCCGCCGATCGATCATCAACCCGCCAGCAAACGATTCTGACGGTAAATCAGACGGTGTTCACGTCTTCGCGAGTCGAAAACCGTAGGGAAATCAATCCGCAGACGGTCTCGTTGATAATCGAGTGGGAGTAGGCGGACGGGCGCCGCGTTCCCCGCCGCGCCCCTGACGCGTCAGCGCTTCGGCGGCGTCTGCTCCAGCTGCCAGAGGGCTTCGCCGAGCTCGTCGATCTTCTGGCCCAGCAGCGACTGGGCGTCCGCCAGGGCCTGATTGTAGAACTGCGGGCCGAGGGTTTCCGTGATGAAGTCCAGGAGGAAGACCGCGTCGAATCCGGTCACTTCGACGTCCAGTTCGTCCTTGAGATAGCGGCTGAGCGCCTTGGCGGCGGCGTCGCGGACGTCCTTCGGGAGCTCGATCTTCGGCATGGGAGGGCCACGATGGCGACAGTGCTCTACGGCATCAAGAACTGCGACACGATGAAGAAGGCCTGGACCTGGCTCGACCAGCACGGCGTGGCCTACGACTTCCACGACTACCGCAAGGATGGGCTGGAGGAAGCCACCCTGCGGGGCTGGGTCCGGCAGGTGGGCTGGGAAACCCTGCTCAATCGCGCGGGAACGACCTTCAGGAAGCTGCCGGACGCCGACCGGCAGGGCGTGGACGAGGGCAGGGCCGTGGCCCTGATGCTGGCCCAGCCGGCCATGATCAAGCGGCCGGTGCTGGATGTGGATGGCGCGGTCACCGTCGGCTTTCGGCCGGAGGTCTACGCGCAGCGGTTCCGCTGAGCCTGCATCCGATCCGAGCGTCGGCGGCGACTAGGGGCACGAGGATGGCGGAGAGGGCTCCGGCGTCCCGACCTGGAGACCGGCATGGAGAACTTCTTCTACAGCTTCTGGTGGCTGATCTTCCCGATCGGCTTCTTCATCTTCGGGGCCTGGGACAGGTGGCTGGCCTACAAGCGCAGCCAGGCGCGACTGGACCTCATCCGTAGCTACGCAAGCCAGGGCCGGGACCCGCCGCCGGAACTCCTGCGGGCCCTGCACGATGAGGAGGCGCTCGACGACGAGGATTCCGCCTATGGTCCGTACGACCGCTACGGCCGTCCTCGTCACCGTGCGCTGCGCCGCTACTGGCGGCACCGCCCTTACTGGCAGTGGCGGACAGCCATCATCACAGGCGCGGTGGCCGCCGGCTTCTGGATCGCGTCCGAGTACGCCGAACTTCCGGGCCTGGACTGGCCCTTCCAGCTCGTGGCGATCATCATGACGTGTGTCGCCATCGGGCACGCCGCGGCGGCGATACTGTCGATGGTGTTCCGCGGGCGATGAGCCCGGGCGACATCGATCGCGCGCTCGTCGAGGCGGCGCAGGCCGGCTCCACCGCCGCCTTCTCGCGGCTGGTGGATCGCCATCAGAAGGCGGTCCGCGCGTTCCTTCGCCGGACGTGCGGCGACTGGGCGACGGCTGACGACCTGGCGCAGGAGACGTTCCTGGCGGCGTGGTCGCGGATGGACCGTCTCGAGTCCGGCGCCTCGGTCCGCGCATGGTTCTGCGGCATCGGCTACAACAAGCACCTGACCGCGCTGCGCAGCCGTGGCCGGGAACGGGCCCGCGAAAACGCCTACGAGGCCGACCGGCCCGCCGCCGTCGCGTCGATGAGCGAGGAGCGGATGGCGGCGGAGCGGGCGCTTGCGACCTTGCCGGCGGACCAGCGGGCCTGCGTCGCGCTGTGCCTGGCGGCCGACTTCAGCCACGCGGAAGCGGCCGAGGCGTTGAACCTGCCGCTCGGGACGGTGAAGTCGCATGTCGCCCGAGGCCGCGCGCGGCTCCTCGAAGTGCTAGGAGAGTCAGAATGACCGACGATCGCCTGAAGGCCCTCTTCGCCGCCGACGAGCCGCCGGCCTTCGACCCGGCCTTCTCTGCCGCCGTGATCGGGAAGCTCGCGCGCCGCCGCCTCCTCGTCGACCTGGCGGGACTGTCCGGTGCAGCTGTGCTGGGGGGGCTCATCCTCTGGGCGGTCTGGCCGAGCCTGGAGCCCCTTGTGTCCCACCTGGGGGAGGGCATGGCCCCTGTGGCGGCCTGCGCGACGCTCGCGGCGGCGGTGCTCCTCAGCCTCGAAGGACGCGTAACACCCCGCCTGCGTTGAAACATGACCAACGTTTCATGTGGCCTTCTGCATCCAGGCGGCCGGGTCTAGGTCTCTCACCATCAGAAGGGGACGCTTCCCCCGCATCGAGATTTGGAGAGGACAAGACCTGAGATGGAAATCCTGATCCCCCTGACGTTCTTCGCCATGATCGCCGCGCTCGTCATCGCGCCGCGATACTTCAAGAGTGTCGAGCGCCAGAAGATGGCCGACACGCTTCGGGTCGCCATCGAGAAGGGCCAACCGCTGCCCACCGAAGTGATCGACGCGATGTCCAACAATGTCAGCGCGCCGCAGCTGCCGTCGGCGGCCCGGGACCTGCGCACCGGCATCATCTGGATGGGGGTCGGCGTGGGCTTCGCCGCCCTGGGCGCGGCCGTCAGCTTCGAAGAGCCCGACGCGCTCTATCCGCTGCTGGGCATCTCCGCGTTTCCCACCTTCATCGGCCTCGCCTTCATCGTGCTCGGCCTGCTGAACCGGCCGAAGTCCTGACGCGACGCATCGGGAGATCACGCCCATGCCGGGCACGAGCACCAGTTTCGCCAGCCTGCATGACGTGGAGCTCTGCTCCTACGCCGCGGCCGGCGAGCGGCGCGCCTTCGGAGAGCTGGTGCGTCGCCACGGCTCCGCCGTGCGGCAACTGCTCCGCCGGATGGGGGCGCAGGCCGCCGAGGCGGACGACGTGGCGCAGGACGCGTTTCTGGCCGCCTTCGAGCGGATCGCGGAGTTCCGAGGAGAGGGCACATTCGCGGGCTGGGTGAAGCGGATCGCGGCCCGCCAGTACCTGCGCCGCCTCCAGCGCGAGAAGCGGCTCGCCGCCATCGCGGCGGAGGAAGGCGGCGAGGACGGGGAGACCCCCGGCCGGCTCGGCGGGACCGACGCCGACCATCGCATGGACCTGGAGGAGGCCCTGAAAAGCCTCGCGCCTGCGGAGCGCCTTTGCGTCTCGATGTGTTACGGGGCCGGCCTGAGCCACGGGGAAGCCGCGGAGGCCTTGAACCTGCCCTTGGGAACGGTCAAATCGCATGTCAAACGTGGTCTGGATAAGCTCCGGGCGCGGCTTACGCCGGTCCCGGGCGTTGAGTTGGAGGGGAGGCGGAGCAATGGCTGAGCTCGACTTCGAACGCCGCCTCGAACGCCTGTTCTCGCAGAGTCCCGAGATGCCGGATGCGGCCGCGTTCGCCGAGCGGATCGAGCGGAAGCTGGACCGTGGATGGAACCTGCGCCGCTGGATGATCGGGGCCGCGGGCCTCTCCGGCGGCGTGGTGGGCGCCAGCCAGCTCGTGATGTCCAACCTCTTCCAGCGCGTCGAGAGCGCCGAGGAATCGGCCCGGGTCCTCTCGCAGGGCCTTGCGCGCGTCACGCCGACCACCGACATGGTGTCCGCGCTCTCGGGCGGCTATGGCGTGTGGATCGCGGTCGGTCTTGCGGTCCTGACCATGGGCGTCTTCGCCGCGAGGTTGGTCGAGGAGTTCTAGTTTTGTCGTCCCACCGTGAGTCGTCCGTCCGGCGCCTGTCCGCGCCGGATATCGCCGCCCGCAAGGGCGGTCTCCCGATCGTATGTCTGACGGCCTACACGGCCCCGATGGCCGAGATCCTCGATCCCCATTGCGATCTCCTGCTGGTGGGCGACAGCGTCGGCATGGTGGTCCACGGGCTGCCGAACACCGTGGGCGTGACGCTGGAGATGATGAGCCTGCACGGAAAGGCCGTGATGCGCGGCTCCCGTCGCGCCATGGTCGTCGTCGACATGCCGTTCGGCAGCTACGAGGGCAGCGCCGAGGAGGCCTTCGCCAACGCCTCGCGCCTGATGAAGGAGACGGGCGCGTCGGCGGTGAAGGTCGAGGCGGGCGAGACGATCGTCCAGAACATCGAATACCTGGTGAAGCGCGGCGTGCCGGTCATGGGCCATGTGGGCCTGCGCCCCCAGGCCGTGCTGGTGGACGGCGGCTTCAAGGCCAAGGGCAAGCTGGACCACGAGCGCCGGCGGATCCTGGACGAGGCGCGCGCCACCGCCGAGGCGGGGGCGTTCGCGGTTGTGGTCGAGGGCGTCGCCGAGGGCCTCGCCCGGGAGATCACCGAGGCGATCGGCGTCCCCACCATCGGCATCGGCGCCTCGGCCGGCTGCGATGGCCAGATCCTGGTCACCGACGACATGCTGGGCCTCTTCGACTGGACGCCGAAGTTCGTGCGCCGCTACGGCGACCTGCGCGGGCAGATCGACAAGGCCGTCGCGGCCTACGCGGAGGACGTGCGCCAGCGCCGCTTCCCCGGGCCCGCCGAGATCTACTTCGCCAAGGCGGGATAGCCGCAGGCGGGGCCCCGTGGCCGCAGACTCCTCCCGGGCGGGCCTTGAGGCGCAGGGCGCAGCGCTATAGGTTCCGCGCTCGTTTCAGCGACAGGCGTACGCCGCGGAGCCCCCTTAGGTGACGGATCTATTCGAAGAGGTCGAAGAGCAGCTTCGCTCCGACCGCTACAAGCAGCTCGCGCGCAAGCTGCTGCCATGGATGCTCGGGATCGCCGCCGCCGCCCTGATCGCCGTGCTCGGCTACTGGGGCTGGGACACCTGGCGCACGCGCCAGACCGACCAGGCGTCGGAACAGTACGCCAAGGCCATGGACGCCTATGTCGGCGGCGACCGCGAGGGCGCCAAGCGGATCTGGACCGAGGTCTCGAAGTCCAACGCCGCCGCCTACAAGGCCATGGCGCTGATGCACCTGGCGGCGGAAGCGCAGCGCGCCAACGATGACGCCGGAGCCGTGCGCCTCCTCGACCAGGCCGCGGAAGCCGCGCCCGACGCCGTTCTGGCCGACGCGGCCCGCCTCAAATCCGCCTTCGCTCTGCTCGACACCGCCCCGCTGAAGGACCTGGAGGGGCGCTTGAAGCCGCTGATGGAAGACGGACGTCCGTACCGGACCCAGGCGCGCGAGGCCCTGGCCTTCGCCAAGCTCAAGGCCGGCGACACCGCCGGCGCGCGCGGGGACTTCCTCCTGATCTCCCAGTCCCTGGACGCCGGTCAGGGCGCTCAGGCCCGCGCCTCGGCCGCCATCGGCCTGATCGACGCGGGTTCGGCCAAGGCGGTGCCGTCGGTGGTCCGCGCCGCCCAGGCCCTGCCGCCGCCCATGATGGTGCAGCCCGGCGCGGTCGTGCCGCCGCCCGGCGGCGTCCCCGTTCCGCAAGACCAAGGTCCCGCCCCGCAATGAAGCGCCGCAGTCCCTTCCTGGCCGCCGTCCTGGTCGCGGCGCTCGGCGCGTCCGCCTGCTCGACGGTCAGCCGGCTGAACCCGTTCGACAACGACGACGACAAGCCGACCGAGACGGCGAGCGAAGGGCAGCGCATCTCGATCATCCCCGCCGACCAGCGGCTGGAGCCGGCCGAGGCCCTCAAGGGCGTCGACTTCCTGCTGCCCACGCCGGTGCAGATGGAGGCCTGGCCGGTGCCCGGCGGCAACCTCGAGCAGGCGGTGGGCGCGGTGGACGCGGCCGCGAACCTTTCGGTCGCCTGGCGTCGGAGCTTCGGGCAGGGGACCAAGCGCGGCCGGTACGTCACGGCGCCTCCGGTCGCCGCCGACGGCAAGGTGTTCGTCATGGACGCGGAGGGCCGCGTGGCCGCGGTGGACGCGAGGTCCGGCTCGACCCTCTGGCGCACGGGCACGAACCCCGGCGACAACAAGCGCGACAAGCTCGCGTTCGGCGGCGGCATGGCCTACGCGGACGGCAAGCTCTACGTGGCCTCGGGCTACCGCGAGGTGCTGCAGATGGACGCCCGGACCGGCGCCATCGGCTGGCGCACGCGGACGAGCGAGTCGATCCACGGCGCGCCGACCGTGGCGGGCGGCCGCGTCTTCGCGATCGCCCTGGACAACACGCTGCTGACGTTCGACGCGGCCACCGGGGCGGCGTCGTGGACCTACCAGGCGCTGTCGGAATCCGCGCGCATCCTGTCGGCGTCCAGCCCGGCGGTATCCGGCGACACCGTCGTGGCGGCCTTCGGGTCGGGTGAACTGGTGGCGCTGCGCGCGTCCAACGGCAACGACCTCTGGAACGAGGCGCTCAGCCGCGCCAGCCGGACGAGCGCCCTGTCCGAGATCCGCGACATCCCGGGCCGGCCCGCGATCTATCAGGGTGACGTCTTCGCCGTGAGCCACTCCGGCGTGTTCGCCGCCACCGATCTGCGCACCGGTCAGGCCCGCTGGAGCCTGCCTGTGGTGGGCGTGACCGCGCCGTGGCCGGCCGGCGACGTGGTCTATGTGGTCTCGAAGAACGGCGAGGTGATCTGCGCGGCCCGCGAGACGGGACAGATCTACTGGATCCGCCCGCTCAACGAGGGCTTCAAGGCCAAGAAGAAGGGCGGCGTCTTCGGCATCGGCGGCCAGCGCACCACGCGGCCGATCTGGTCCGGCCCGCTGCTCGCCGGCGACCGGCTGCTGATCGTGGGCCAGACCGGCGAGCTGGTGGCGCTGAACGCCAAGACCGGCGAGATCATGAAGCGCCTGGACATGAAGGGCGCCTCCTATCTCAGCCCGATCGCCATGGGCGACACCGTTTACGTGGTCACCCAGGAGGCGGACCTGATCGCGATCCGCTGATCAGGTAAGCTCGCGGCCATGGCGCTGAAACTCGCGATCGTCGGCCGCCCGAATGTGGGCAAGTCCACGCTGTTCAACCGGCTGGCGGGCAAGAAGCTCGCCATCGTCGACGACCGGCCGGGGGTCACCCGCGACCGGCGTTTCGGGACCGGCCGGCTGGGCGACCTCGACCTCGAGCTGATCGACACCGCGGGCTTCGAGGACGTCACGGACGAGAGCCTGGAAGCGCGCATGCGCGCCCAGACCGAGCGGGCCGTGGACGAGGCCGACCTCGCGCTGTTCGTCATCGACGCGCGCGAGGGGGTGACGCCGGGCGACGAGATCTTCGCCGAGGTCCTGCGGCGAAAGGGCAAGCCGGTCGTGCTGGCCGCCAACAAGTCCGAGAGCAAGGCTTCCGAGGCGGGCGTGCTCGAAGCCTTCGGCCTCGGCTTCGGCGAGCCGGTGCCGATCTCGGCCGAGCATGGCGAAGGCATGGCCGACCTGTTCGCCGCCGTCGCCGCGCATGCGCCGGACGAGGACGCGGACGAGGCCGACGGCCCGGGCAAGCCCATCAACATCGCCATCGTCGGCCGCCCGAACGCCGGCAAGTCGACGCTGGTCAATGCTCTCATCGGCGAGGACCGGCTGCTGACCGGTCCCGAAGCCGGCATCACCCGCGACGCCATCCCCGTCGACTGGGATTGGGACGGCCGGGCGATCAGGCTGGTGGACACGGCCGGCCTGCGGCGCAAGGCCAAGGTTCAGGAGCGGCTCGAGAAACTGTCCACCGGCGATTCCATCCGCGCGATCACCTTCGCCGAGGTCGTGATCCTGGTGATGGACGCCACCCATCCGCTCGAGATCCAGGACCTCCAGATCGCGGACCTGGTCGAGCGCGAGGGCCGCGCGCTGGTGTTCGTCCTCGCCAAATGGGACCTGATCGAGGAGCCGGCGGCGCGGCTCGCCTATCTCCAGGAAGAGGTGGCCCGGCTGCTGCCCCAGGTGCGCGGCTCGCCCATGGTGGCGCTGTCGGCGGAAACCGGGCGCGGCCTGGACCGGCTGATGCCGGCGGTGTTCAAGGCGCATGCTGACTGGTCGACCAAGGTGAAGACCCGCGACCTCAACGACTGGCTGCAGATGGCGATCAGCCGCCACCCGCCGCCCGCCGTGAACGGCAGGCGGGTCAAGCCGAAGTACATGGCCCAGACCAAGGCCCGGCCGCCGACCTTCGTCATGTTCGCGAGCCGGGCCGACCAGCTTCCGGACCACTATCGGCGCTATCTCATCAACAGCCTGCGCGAGAGTTTCGACCTGCCCGGCGTCCCGCTCAGGCTGACGGTGCGTTCGAACAAGAACCCCTACGCGGAGGGCGAGGCGAAGGGCGGTCCGGGCCCCGCCAAGACCGCGCCGACGTCGGCGAAGTCGGGCCTGGTGGCGAAGCGTCGCAAGGAAGCCGCCGACAAGGCGCGGGAGGGCGCCGCGGCGGGGCCGTCGGCGCGTCCCAAGAAGGTGAAGAAGCCCAAGACCGGAACGCCCGCCGGCCGGGCGGCCAAGCTCGCGCGGCCCGGCGTCAAGCCGAAGCGAGCGTCCCGGCCCGCTTCCAGTCCGCGAAAGAAACGCTAGCCGTCGGAAGGCCCAGGTCCGCCTGGGCCAGTTCGACGATGAGGGGGCCGATCTCGGCGGGGTCGGGCAGGCCGGCCGGATCCTCTCCGGGATAGGCCTCGGCCCGCATCCGGGTCCGCATCGCGCCGGGATCGAGCAGGACCGCCCGCACGGGCGTGTTCTCCAGTTCGTCCGCCCACGTCCGGACGAGGTTCTCCATGCCGGCCTTGGTGGCGCCGTAGGGCCCCCAGAACGCCTTCGG
>NZ_JAEUMN010000097.1 GCF_016793225.1 Phenylobacterium sp. | reverse complement strand
GATGGCCGACACCGAGCTGCAGGAGGCCACCGCTTCGGCCCGCGCGGCGGATGTGGCCCAGGCGGCCTGCGAGCTGGTGCGCGACGCCGCGGCCGAGGTCTACACGACGGCGACCGGGGATGTCTGGACGCCCTGGCGCGGAAGCCGGCGCGGCACGCAGCTGACAGCGGCGCAGTTGGAAGCCAAGCAGGCGTTGCGGGCGATCGAGCGGCGCCGGGCGGCCGATGCCGATCCGGGCGGTCCGGTGGTGGCCTTCCGGGCTGCGCCGATGGCCGACAGCGGGGTCGACGCCAACCGCATCTTCGACGCCCTGAACTGGGCTCGGGCGCAGTGGCCGGACATGGCGTTGGCGACGACCGGAGCGAAGGGTGCGGAACGTCTGGCGATCCGCTGGGCGCAGCAGAAGGGTGTCACCCTGGTGCTCGCCCGGGCCGACTTCGACCGGCACGGCAAGGCCGCACCCTTCCGAGCCAACGATGAGCTGATGGCCCTGGAGCCCACCTGCTGCCTGACCCTGGCGCAGTCGCTCGACACCGGACGTGCGGCGCAGTCGCATCCGTTCGGGCCCGCCCTGAACCTGGCGCAGCAGGCCAGCTCCCGCGGCGTGCAACACCTGGCGATCCGGGCTCGCGCAGCCTAGCGCCGCTCTGCCTCACTTCGACCCGCTCGGCTTCGGCCGGGCGGGTTTTTCTGTTTGGCCGGTGGAGCGGAGACTCAGTCTAGGACATCAGAGATCGACGGCGGCGACTTCTTGATCGTTGTTGATGCAGATTGATGATTATTGATCTTCCCCTCGATTTTGTCGTTTAGGGCAAGATAAAAGAGGTGTCTTGGCGCGTCTTTTGCTCTACCGTTTCAGTCGGTTAGGGCCGCGCACAGGCGTACCGACAACACGCCGTGACGTGCGCGCCGCACCGTCAGGATGGGAAGCTCTGATGCTGGTCCGCGAAGCCATCGACGCGCGACTTTCGAGCCCCTCGGACGCGCCGCGTGCCCGGCCTTTCGCGAGGCTGCCCACCCGGCTCAAGTCGGATCAAGGTCTTGCGCGGACGGTGATGCTGCAGCGGCTCGCCGCCTCGCGGCTGTTCGCGCTCGGCGACCGCGCGGGCGTCCTCAGGGCCGCTCAACGGCGTTCAGGCCGTCCCTTTCGGCTGGATATCCGGCAGCGTGTGATCGTGAAGGGACTGGTCTCGCGCCACGCCGGCGCGGGCGCCGTGCGCGGCGCCGCACTGGCGGCTCACGTCGCCTACCTGGGTCGCCCCTGCGCCGGCCAGGACGCGGCACGGCCCGCCTTCTTCGACCGCGAGGCGGAGGACCTCGACGCGGTCGCGGTGACGCGCGCGTGGGCTGAGGATCGGCATCACTTCCGCTTCATCGTCTCGCCCGAGCACGGCGACCGGATCGCCGATCTCAAGCGCTACACGCGCGAGGTCATGCGGCGGGTCACGGCCGACCTCGGTGATCCGGACCTGAGATGGGTGGCGACCTGCCACTTCGACACCGATCAGCCGCACGCCCACGTGTTGTTGCGTGGTCGCCGCGGCTCGGGTCGCGACCTGGTGATTCCCCGGGCCTACATGGGCTACGGATTTCGAGCGCGGGCCCAGGAGGTGGCGCACGAACTCCTGGGCGACCTCTCGCGCAGCGATGCGGAGCGGCGGATCTGGCGCGAGACGCAGGCCGATCGTTTCACCGGCTTCGACCGGCGACTGCTCGCGGCGGCCGAC
This sequence comes from Phenylobacterium sp., assembly GCF_016793225.1. GTDB lineage: Bacteria > Pseudomonadota > Alphaproteobacteria > Caulobacterales > Caulobacteraceae > Phenylobacterium. The sequence goes on along the minus strand of NZ_JAEUMN010000097.1, from coordinate 798 downwards.
GCGAGCCTGGAGGTGGACGACGGCGTGGGCGGCAGCGACGCGTGGTCGGCCTTGCTGCGGGGCCGCCTGCGCCATCTGGAGACCCTCGGCCTGGCGACTCGGCGGGGCCCGCGGTTCCGGCTGCATCCGGACCTCGAGCCGCGGCTGCGGACCCTGCAGCTGCGGCGCGACATCATCCGGACCCTGCAGCAGCGCCGGCTGGAGGCGGGACGCGAGCCCCTGGAACTGGGCGACACGTCGGTCAGGGGTCGGGTCGTCAAGACCGGGCGCTACGACGAACTCGGAGGCTCGTCGTGGGTGTTGGTCAGGGATCGCGACGGGCAGGAGCACTTCGCGCGGCTGAAGCTGGGGCAGTCGGCGCCGGCGATAGGTCGCGGGATCGAGCTCATCCCCACCGCCCACGGGGCGCAGATCAAGGGCGGTTCGCGCTCAAGCGAGCTCGGGCGCTAGACGGCCTGGACGTTGCCCAGGAGGTCCAGCAGCGCGCGGTTCATGTAGTAGCTCTCGCGGCCGAGCTTCAGCTTTCGCATCAGGCCGATGCGCGTGAGTTCGTCGAGATAGCGCGTCGCCGTGATGCGGCTCACCCCGAGATCGCGCTCCACGAATGCGATCTTGCTGTAGGGGTGGCTGAACATGTTGTTGAGCAGGTCCTGGCTGTAGATCCTCGGAAGTTCGCGCCGCAGCCGGACCTTGTGGTCGAGCATCAGGTCGCGGATCCGATGGACCAGCCGGGTGGTCTGTCCCGCCGTCTGTTCGACCCCGTCCAGCATGAACATGAGCCACTCTTCCCAGACGCCA
>NZ_JAEUMN010000095.1 GCF_016793225.1 Phenylobacterium sp. | reverse complement strand
GATGGCCGACCTCTTTGAAGCCGCGGGTCTGACGCCCTCGCAGCCGACGCCTTTGGCCGACCGGCTGCGGCCACAATCGCTGGACGAGGTGGTCGGGCAGGACCACCTCCTGGGGCCTGAGGGACCGATCGGCCGGATGGCGGCCGCGCGCCGTCTTTCGTCGATGATCCTCTGGGGCCCCCCGGGCACGGGCAAGACCACCATCGCACGCCTGCTGGCCAAGACGGCGGGCTACGAATTCCAGCAGCTCTCGGCGGTGTTCTCGGGCGTCGCCGATCTCAAGAAGGCGTTCGAGCAGGCGCGCACCCGCCGGCTTGCGGGACAGGCCACGCTGCTGTTCGTGGACGAGATCCACCGCTTCAACCGCGCCCAGCAGGACGGTTTCCTGCCGTTCGTGGAGGAGGGGATCGTCACGCTGGTGGGCGCGACGACCGAGAACCCGTCGTTCGAGCTGAACGGGGCGCTGCTGTCGCGGGCGCAGGTGTTCGTGCTCAAGCGTCTGGACGACGCAGCCCTCGACGGTCTGCTGGCCAAGGCCGAGCAGCACGAGGGGCGGACCCTGCCGCTCGCGCCGGACGCCCGGCAGGCGCTCATCAACATGGCCGATGGGGATGGTCGCTACCTGCTCACCCTGGCCGAGACGCTGCTCAACATCGCGTCCGCTAAGCCGCTGACGATCGCGGAGCTGGGACAGCAGCTCCAGAAGCGCAGCCCGGCTTACGACAAGGACCGGGAGGAGCACTACAACCTCATCTCCGCCCTCCATAAGTCGATCCGCGGGTCGGATCCCGACGCGGCGCTGTACTGGCTCGCCCGCATGCTGTCCGGGGGCGAGGACCCGCTCTTCCTCGCGCGGCGCCTGATCCGCGCGGCGGCCGAGGATATCGGCGAGGCCGATCCGATGAGCCTCGTCCTCGCCAACGCCGCCAAGGACACCTACGACTTCCTGGGCAGCCCCGAGGGCGAGATCGCGCTGGCCCAGCTGGTGGTGCACCTGGCCTGCGCGCCGAAGTCGAACGCGGTCTACACCGCCTACAGCGCCGCCATGAAGGCCGCGCGCGAGACCGGCTCGCTGATGCCGCCGGCGCACATCCGCAACGCGCCCACGCGCCTGATGCGCGACCTCGGCTACGGCAAGGGCTACGCCTACGACCACGACACCGCCGACGGCTTCTCGGGCCAGAACTACTTCCCGGACGGCATGGAACGCCGCGTGTTCTACAAGCCGCGCGGCGAGGGGAACGAGGCGCGGATCAGGGAGCGCCTGGAGCGCTGGGCCGCCCTGCGCCAGGCCAAGGGCGGATGAGTTTTTTTCGCGCGACAATGTTCGCCGACGGGCTCAGGCTGATCCGATAACGACCCTGGGGAGGGCGCGATGACGACAGCGGCTGAAACGACGGGCGCGAGGCCGGGCTGGCTCTTCTGGCTGGTGGTGGCCGTGGGCCTGTTCTGGAACGGCTTCGGCGCGGTGGACTACACCATGAGCCACGTCCAGGGAGAGGCCTGGTACCGAGCCATGGGCATGGACGACGCGATGATCGCGCACATGGCCTCGTACCCCACATGGATGCACGCGGTCTGGGCGATCGGGGTCTGGGGCTCGTTCCTCGGATCGGTGCTTCTGCTGCTGCGGTCGAGGTGGGCGTTCCACGCCTTCGCGGCCTCGACCGTCGGCGCACTGGGCAACTTCGCCTACATCCTGGCCAACCCCGGCCCGATGGACGCCGTCATGCCGCTGGTCATCATCGTGATCTGCGCGTTCTTCATCTGGTACGCGTGGACGATGACGAAGCGGGGCGTGCTCCGCTAGACGGAGGGCGTGAAGACCCCGAAGCCCGTCCAGCTTTCCCACGACGAGACCGCCTTCGTCCGCGGCCTCGTCCTCTACGAGGACGCCGAGATCCTCGCGCTGGCCAAGCCCGCGGGGCTGTCCAGCCAGGGCGGGCGCGGCCAGGTCCACACGCTGGACGAGCTCCTCTGGGCCTTCGCGAAGCCCGGCAAGGCGCGGCCGCGGCTGATCCACAGGCTCGACCGCGACACGTCGGGCGTCATCCTGACGGCGAAGACCAAGCCGGCGGCCGGCTTCCTCGGCAAGGCGCTGATGGCGCGGGCGTTCTCCAAGACCTACCTCGCGCTGGTCACGCCCGGGCCCCCCGAGCCGCGCGGCGGGCGCATCACCCTGCCGCTGCGCCGGGTGGAGGAGGGCCGCGAGGCCTACATGCGGGTCTGCGCGCCCGACCATCCGGACGCCGAGGCTGCGGCGTCCCGCTATCGCACGCTGAAGGCGGCCGAGGGCGCAGCGCTGCTGGAGCTCGAACCTGAGACGGGCCGTATGCACCAGCTGCGCGTCCATCTCGCGGCCGTCGGACGGCCGATCGCCGGCGACCCGCGGTACGGCGGCGCGCTGGTGGTGGGGGGACAGCCGGTCCCGCGCCTGATGCTGCACGCCGCGGCGCTGACGTTCCCGCACCCGGCCGGCGGCCGCAAGCGGATCGAGGCGCCCATGCCCCCGGACATGGCGGGGCTGCTCACCCAGCTCCACCTCGCCTGACGCGGCCCCTCAGGAACGCGGCGGCCAAGCCGCTCGTTCTGCCGTATAAGTCTCGGAAGGGACGCGCATTTTCGTCGGACGCCTGAACCATGAAGCGCCTGCTGCTGATCACGCTCGCCGCCTCGGCCCTTGCCGCCTGCGCGACGGCGCCCACCCTCTACCAGCCCGCATCGGGGCGAGAGGGCGTGGGCTACTCCGAGTACCGGATCGAGCCCGGGCGATACCGCATCACCTTCCACGGCGGCGCCGGCGCGCCGCCCGCACAGGTCACCGACTACGCGCTGCTGCGGGCCGCCGACCTGGCGCTCGCGGAGGGCTACGACTGGTTCCGCATTTCGGACCGCTTCATGGAAGGCCGCCCGGACAGGGGCCCGCGCGTGAGCTTCGGCGTGGGCGGGGCCAGCTTCGGCCGCCGCTCGGGGGTCGGCGTGGGCGTGAGCACCGGCGGCGTCAGCCTGGGCGGCGGTCCGTCGGTGGCGACGACCATCGAGGTGGTCATGGGCCGGGGCGAGCGGCCGCGCGGCGCGGACGTCTACGACGCGCGGGCCGTGCGCGCGAACATCGGGCCCCGCGCCTGATCGCGGCGGCGCGACGTCGGCGCAGTGGCAAAGCACCGCTCGCCGTCGCATAAGCGCGCTATGCAGAATCTCCTCCTCGTGGCGGTCGGCGGCGCGGCGGGCGCGAGCCTTCGCTACCTGCTGGGGGTCCAGGCCCACCGGAGCCTGGGCGGCGGATGGCCCTGGGGCACGCTGGGCGCGAACGTGATCGGCGGCTTTCTCATGGGCGCGCTCGCCGGCTGGCTCGCCTGGCGTGGCGGGGCCGACCAGGAACGCTGGCGGCTGCTGCTGGGGGTGGGCGTGCTGGGCGGCTTCACGACCTTTTCGGCCTATTCGCTGGAGGTCGTGCTGATGCTCGAGCGGCGGGCCTGGGGCGCGGCGCTGGCCTACAGCCTGGGCTCGGTGGTCCTCTCGGTCGCGGCGCTCTTCGCCGGCCTCCTCCTCGTGCGGCGCGTGCTGGCATGAGGGAGGTCCGCACGCTCTATGTCGACAAGGGCGAGGAGGGCGTGCGCCTGGACCGCTGGTTCAAGCGCCGCTGGCCGCACCTCAACCACATCCAGATCCAGAAGCTGACGCGGTCGGGCCAGATCCGCGTCGACGGCGCGCGCGCCAAGCCCGACACCCGCCTCTCGGCCGGAAGCCAGGTGCGCGTGCCGCCGCTGCCCGACGCGCCACGGCCCGAGGAGAAGGGCAAGCTTCCGCCCCGGGACGTGGCCTACGCCAAGAGCCTGGTGATCTACGAGGACGAGGAGGTCCTGGCGCTGAACAAGCCCTCGGGCCTCGCCGTGCAGGGCGGCACCAAGACCAGCAAGCATGTCGACCGCCTGCTGTCGGCCTGGGGCGAGGGCCTGGAGCGGCCGCGGCTGGTTCATCGGCTGGATCGCGACACCTCGGGCGTGCTGGTGCTGGGCAAGACGCCGGCGGCGGCGGCGCGGCTGGCGGGCGCCTTCGCCAAGCGCCGCGCGCAGAAGGTCTATTGGGCCATCGTCGCGGGCTTCCCGAAGCCGGGCGAGGGGGTCCTGGAACTCCCCCTGGCCAAGCAGGGTGTCGGCGATCGCGAGATGATGGTCCCCACCGACCCCAAGGACCCGCGGGCCGAGACCGCCGAGACCGAGTTCGTGACCGTGGCGCGCGCCGGCCCGCGCGCGGCGTGGATGGCGCTATGGCCGCATACCGGGCGCACGCACCAGCTGCGCGCTCACATGCTGGCGATGGGCCATCCGATCCTGGGCGATCCCAAGTACAACACCGAAGCCAGCCGCGAGCTGTCGGCCGGCCTGAAGCTGCAGCTGCACGCGCGCCGCCTCGTCCTGCCGCACCCGTCGCGGGGCGCGCTTGTGCTCGAGGCGCCGATCAGCCCCGAGCTGGCGGCCGGCTTCGAACGCTTCGGCTTCGACGAGCACGAGGCCGATCCCGAACCCTTCAAGAGGCGACGTTGAGCAGCGATCCCCTGGACCAGGCCAAGGCCCACCTCGACGCCGGCCGCCTCGACGAGGCGCTGGCGATCAGCACGCCGCTCGCCGACGCTCGGGACGCGCCGCACCGGGCGCTGGCCATGCAGTCCACCGCCCTGAAAGGCCTGGGCCGCCGCGAGGACGCGCTCGCCTACGACCTGCGCGCGGTGGCGCGGTATGGCGCGAGCGGCGTCGCCTGGCACAACCTGGCCGCCACCCTGGGTGACCTCGGCCGCGGCGCCGAAGCCGTTCGGGCGATGAACGAGGCCTTCCTGCGCGGCGTCGACGGCGCGCTCTCCTGGGGCGTCATGGCGCGGGCCATGTGCGCGGCCGGCGATCTGGACGGCGCCGAGCGCGCCTACCAGGAGGCGTTGAAGCGCGCCCCGGGCCGCGTCGAGGCCGCGGCCGAGTACGCCGACGTGATCTGGATGCGCCGAGGCGATCTGGCCGCGGCCCAGGCGGTCCTGGACCGCGCCGCGCACGCGGGCGGGGACCCGGCGCCGCTGCTGCTGACCAAGGCCAAGTTCTACGAGGCGGCCGGCGAGCCCGACAAGGCCGCGGACCTGCTGGCGCTGGCCGCCGAACGCCTGCCGGACGACCCCGCCATCCAGATGGCCGCGGGGCAGGCGGCCCTGGAGCGCGGCCGGCTCGACGAAGCCGAGCGGCTCGCGCTCAAGGCCGAGCGGATGTACCCCGACGCGCCCGGCGTGCTGAACCAGGTGGCGATCGTGTGCCTGGCGCTGGGCAAGCCCGACGTGGCCCTGGCGAAGGCGCGGAAGGGGCTCGAGCTCGCGCCGGACAACCAGTCCCTGTGGGGCTGGGCGGCGACGGCGGCGCGGGCGGTCGGCGATCCGCTCTACCGCGAGCTCTACGACTACGACGCCATGGTGCGGCCCTACGACATCGAAACCCCCGAGGGCTGGCCGACCCTGGAGGCCTACCTCAAGGACCTCGCTGCGGCGCTCGACCGGATCCACCTCTACGAACAGCACCCGTCGTCGCAGTCGCTGCGTCACGGGAGCCAGACCCTGTTCCGGCTGACGGGCTCGGACGATCCCGCGATCCAGGCCTTTTTCCGCGCCATCGACGCGCCGATCCGCCGCCATATCGCGCACCTGGGCGAGGGCGCGGACCCGCTGCGCCGCCGCCATGCCGCGGGCTACCGCATCGAAGGCGCCTGGTCCGTCCGGCTCAAGCCGGGCGGCTTCCACAAGGACCACTTCCACCCCGAGGGCTGGCTGTCGTCGGCCTTCTACGTGGAGACGCCCGACAGCGCGCTCGACAGCGCCGAGAAGCAGGGCTGGATCCGCTTCGGCCAGCCGCCGTTCGCCACCGACCCGCCGCTTCCCGCCGAGCACTACGTGCGGCCGAAGCCCGGGCGGCTGGTGCTCTTCCCCTCGTACATGTGGCACGGCACCGTGCCGTTCACGACCGACGAGCGGCGCATGACGATCGCGTTCGACGTCGTCCCCGCCTAGGGTTCGTGATGGGATCCCGGCTTTCGCCGGAATGACCGGGCGTTGAGTACGGAATCCAGGGCCGATCGGAAGGCCGGCCCGCGTTTCGCAGCGCGGCCTAGACGAGGCCGGTCAGCGGCTTCACCGGCGCGCTGTCCGGGAAGACCAGGGTGTCGAGCGTGCGGCGGTCCAGTCCCAGGTGCTCGGCCAGCAGGCCCTTCTCCAAGCTTCGCAGGTCGAGCGCCGGATAGACGTCCCGATCCTCGAACAGGGCCTGGCGGCGCAGCGTGGGCCAGTCCCCGATGACCCCGCCCGGCTTGAGGGCGCCGCCGAGGACGAGCGCCGTCGAGGCGGTGCCGTGGTCGGTGCCGCCCGTGCCGTTCGCCCGCGCCGTCCGCCCGAACTCGGTGACGGCCAGGACCACCGTGTCGCCCCACGCCGGTCCGAGGCCGGCATGCAGTCCGTCGACGAGGGCGTCCAGCGCCGCGAGCCGCGGGGCGATCGCGGCGGCCTGGTTCGCGTGCGTGTCGAAGCCGTCCAGCGAGACCGCCGCGATCTGCGGCCCCTCGGGCGCGGTCAGGAAGCCCGCCAGCGCCTCTCCAAGGCCGCGCGCGACCTCGCGCCCCTGGGCGGGTCCGGCGCGCGGTCCGGCCATGCCGCGCGCGCCGGCGCCCGTCTCCCGCGCCAGCGTCTCGGTGGCCAGGCCGCGCGCGAGGGCCGGTCCCAGCAGGGGATCCTCCCGGTACAGCTCCTGCAGCAGGGACGGCAGGCGGGCGGCGGCGTCGATGGTGCGCCCGGGCGACCAGGAGCCGGCCGGCGCGGGGCCGCGCAGGATGAGCGGCGCGGTCGCCCCTACGGACAGGGCCTCCACCTTGCCCTGCCGCGCCAGGGCGCCGACCGCGCGGTTCAGCCAGCCGCTGGGAGCGGCATAGACCCCGCCGGCGCCGGTCTCCAGCACGTCCTGCGCCTCGAAGTGCGAGCGCGCGCGGTCGGGCGTGGCGGCCGCCGGTGCGATCCGCGCCTGACCGGCCCTGGCGAGCGCGTGGATGGCGGTGAGCTGCGGGTGGAGCGCGAAGGTGGAATCGAGCCGCAACGCATCGTCGCCCAGCGCGAGGGCGCCCCGCAGCGGCCGATAGTCGGGATCTCCCAGGGGCGCGGCCACCGAGAGGCCGTCCATGCCGCCTCGGCAGACGATCACGACGAACCGGCGTCGCGCGGGGAGGGCGGCGTGCGCGGCGCGGGCCAGGAAGGGCAGGGCGAGGCCGGCGCCGAGGGCGCGGCGGCTGATCGGCAGCGGGCTCATCGGCGCTGGAACTCCGGGGTCATGAGGAGGAGGGCCACGGCTTCGGCGCGGCTCTCCGCGCGCCGGATGGCGGCGGCGCTCGCCGGCGTCAGCCGGGCGCCCAGCGCCGCTTCGGCCAGGGACGCCGGCTCGGCCACGCGCGGACCTGCGGCGGCACCCAGGGCCTGGGCGACCTGCATGCGCTTCACCAGGGCGTCCGAAGCCGCCCAGGGCGCCGCATCGTCCGGCCAACCCTTCGGCGAGGGCGCGCCGAACGGGCGCTGGCCCAGGGTGTTCAGCGCCTGGCTCACCTGGGGCCCGCGGGGCGCGCCGCCCAGGGCGCGATAGCTGGAGACGACGAACTCGTACGGCGTCTTGAACTTGGAGGGCCGCGCGTCCCAGGCCTCGGGTGCGTCGACGAGGGCCTCGGCCACCCGGGCCAGGTCGCCGCCCGACGCCAGCCAGGCCGCCTCCAGGCGCGCCGTGAGCGCGGGCGGCGGATCGTCGGCGACGAAATGGCGCGCGATCTTGCGGCAGACGAAGCGGGCGGTCTGCGGGTGCGACGCGAGATCGGCCAGGATCGCCGTCGCCTGCGCCTCGCCGCTGTCCGGATAGTGTCGGCCCATGACCGTGCGCCCGCCCGGCTCATGCGCCGGCGCACGGAACACCACCGGGTCGGCCGTGGCGGGCTCGTCGGGCCGGGCGAGGCTGAGACCGGTCAGGGCGCGGGCGAACTCGGTCACGTCGGCCTGGGTATAGCCGCCATCGATCCCGACGGTGTGCAGCTCCAGGATCTCCCGCGCGAGGTTCTCGTTGAGGCCGGCCGGCCGTCCGGCGCCGGCGCGGTTCCGCACCCGCGCGGCGCGGCTGTTCGGGCCGACGGACTGCGCCTGGTCCAGGTAGAGCAGCATCGCGGGATGGGTTTCCGCGGCGGCCAGCAGGTCGGCGAAGCGGCCGAAGACGCGCGGCCGGATCGCCTCGTTCTCGTAGGGTCCCACCAGCGTCGCGACCTGGATCCGCACGGCCGACACGGTGAAGTGGTTCGCCCAGAACAGCGCCCAGCGCTCGCGGAAGCCGGCTGGGCTCTGCAGCGCCAGCCGGATCCGGTTCTGGACGTCCCCGACGGCGTTCTCGCGCACGAAGCGGCGCACAGCCTCGGCCGGGTCGGCGCCGCCGCCGTCCGCCGACTCGGCCATGACGCGCGCGCGGCGGTACGCGCGGAACTCGGCGAGGCGCACGGCCGACGTCTCGCCGCCGGTGTCGAACGTCTCGGCGCCGCTCGGGCGGATCTGCGCCTTGAGCCAGCCGCGCGGATCCGGGCGCGCCGCCGCGATCTCGCCCGGCTGTGCGCCCAGGCCGAAGCGCGTGACCGCGATGGCGGCGTCCAGTTCACGTGGGTTCGCGGCCAAGCGCGTCCTCCCTTGCGACGGATGCATTTTGCGCCCAATTGCACGCCCGCGTCGGCGTGTTCCGTCGGGAGAGGTGTGATGGATCTGCGCAAGGGCTTCCACGAGCCCGCCGAGAAGCCCAGGCGGTTCTACAAGACGGTCGCGGTCACGGAGGCCGAGGGCGGCTTCGGCGTGCTCCTCGACGGCCGCAACCTCCGTACGCCCAAGGCGGTGCGGATGGTGCTGCCCACACGGGCCGCGGCCGAGCAGATCGCCCAGGAGTGGGCGGCCCAGACCGACGTCATCGAGATGGCCACGATGCACGCCACGCGGCTGGCGAACACCGCCATCGAGACCGTCGGGGCGACGCGCGAGGCGGTGGCCGACCAGATCGTCCAGTACGCGGGCTCGGATCTCCTCTGCTACTTCGCCGAGTCTCCGCGCGAGCTGGTCAGCCGGCAGGAGACCGCCTGGGGCCCGCTGCTGGCCCGCGCGGAAGCGGAAGCCGGGCTGGTGTTCGAGCGCTGCGAAGGCATCCAGCACCGCACGCAGCCGCCTGAGACGCTGGCGCGCGTGCGCGAGATCGCGCTGGAGCTCGACGACTTCGCGCTGGCGGGCCTGGCGTTCGGAACCGCCCTGTTCGGGTCGGCCGTGCTGGCCGTGGGCGTGCTCCGTGGCTGGACCAGCGGCGAGGCCGCCTTCGAGCTCTCACGCCTCGACGAGTCCTTCCAGGAGGAGAAGTGGGGGATCGACGCCGAGGCGGCCGAGCGGACCGCGCGCCTGACCGGAGAGGCGGCCATGCTCGAGCTCTGGTTCCGCGCGCTGGCGACGGTGGACTGATATCGACACAGCGGGGGGCAGGGCGGTGGCCCGCCTCCGGTCTCCGCGAGGCTCCCGCGGGGTGAACTTGCGCGCCTTCGCACGCGCGACTACGCCTGCGCCTTGGTGCAGGAGAAGACGGTCCCGTGAAGCACATCCTCGAGGAACTTGAGAAGCGTCGCGACGAGGCCCGCATGGGCGGCGGCGAGAAGCGGATCGCCAACCAGCACGCCAAGGGCAAGCTGACCGCCCGCGAGCGCATCGACCTGCTGCTCGACGAGGGTTCGTTCGAGGAGTTCGACATGTTCGTCGAGCACCGCGTGTCCGAGTTCGGCATGGACAAGCAGCGGATCCCCGGCGACGGCGTCGTCACCGGCTGGGGCCGCATCAACGGCCGCGTCGTGTTCGTCTTCTCCAAGGATTTCACGGTCTTCGGCGGTTCTCTTTCGAGCGCTCACGCCGAGAAGATCCTGAAGGTTCAGCGCCAGGCGATGAAGGTCGGCGCGCCGGTCATCGGCCTGTTCGATGCCGGCGGAGCGCGCATCCAGGAGGGCGTCGCCAGCCTCGCGGGCTATGCCGACATCTTCCTCGAGAACACCCTGGCCTCGGGCGTCATTCCGCAGATCAGCGTCATCATGGGCCCCTGCGCCGGCGGCGACGTCTACTCCCCGGCGATCACCGACTTCATCTTCATGGTGAAGGACACCTCCTACATGTACGTGACCGGCCCCGACGTGGTGAAGACGGTCACCCACGAGGAGGTCAGCCACGAGGAACTGGGCGGCTACCGGGTCCACGCGCTGAAGTCCGGCGTCGCCGACGGCGCCTTCGAGAACGATCTCGAGGCGCTGACCCAGGTCCGCCGGCTGGTGGACTTCCTGCCGCTCTCCAACCGCGAGAAGCCGCCGGTGCGTCAGAGCTACGACGCGCCCGATCGGGTCGAGATGAGCCTCGACACCCTGGTGCCGGCCAATCCGAACAAGCCGTACGACATGAAGGAGCTGATCCAGAAGGTCGTGGACGAGGCCGACTTCTTCGAGATCAGCCCGGACTTCGCCAAGAACATCGTGGTCGGCTTCGCGCGGATCGACGGGCAGCCCGTGGGCATCGTCGCCAACCAGCCGCAGACCCTGGCGGGCGTGCTCGACATCGACTCCAGCCGCAAGGGCGCCCGCTTCGTGCGCTTCTGCGACTGCTTCGAGATCCCGATCATCACGTTCGTCGACGTTCCGGGCTTCATGCCGGGCACGCGGCAGGAACAGGGCGGCCTGATCCGCCACGGCGCCAAGCTGCTGTTCGCCTTCGCCGAGGCCACGGTGCCGAAGATCACGGTCATCACACGCAAGGCCTACGGCGGCGCCTACGACGTCATGAGCTCCAAGCACATCCGCGGGGACGTGAACTACGCCTGGCCCTCCGCCGAGATCGCGGTCATGGGCGCCAAGGGCGCGGTGGAGATCATCTTCCGCCAGGAGATCGGCGACCCCGACGCGATCGCCGCCCGGACCGCCGAGTACCAGGCCCGCTTCGCCAACCCCTTCGTCGCCGCCTCACGCGGCTACATCGACGACGTGATCATGCCGCATTCGACCCGGCGCAGGATCGTCAACGCGCTGCGGAACCTCAAGGGCAAGGCGCTCTCGAATCCCTGGAAGAAGCACGACAACATTCCGCTCTAGCTTCCGGAACATCCGCTCTCCGTACCGTGTTCTGCCGAGTGAGGCGGGCGCAAGCCCCGCCGCTTGCAGGAACCCAAGGAGAACGAGCATGCCCGGACGTTGGAGCGAAGATTGGCGGGACCGGGGCTATCGCAGCGGACGCGACGATCGCGACGAGGACGAGCGCTACGGGTCGCGCGACGAGGGCCGCTCGTGGGGCCGTGAGGACCGGGTCTTCGGCGAAGACGACACCGGCGCCGGCTACAACCGCCCGCGCGGGGAGAGGTCCTACAGCCGCGCCGAACTCGAGCGCGGGAGCGACTGGCAGGATCGCGACTACGGCGGCGTCTCGCCCGCCATGCGCCGCGGCGAGTACGATACGGGCTACCGCGCCGCGCCGCGCGGGGCGCGCGCGTTCGGCCGCGACGAGGGCTTCGGCGGGACTTCCCGCGGGCGCTACGACCAGGACTACGACGCCATGCGCCGCGATATCGACGAGCGCCGCCGCCGCACCTTCTCCGGCGGGACCGGGGGCTACGACTACGAGCGCGGCTACGGCGACGGCGGGCGCGAGCGTCACCTGTCCGGCTATGGGTCGGGCGCGTACGACGACCGCGACACAGGCCGCGGGCGCGAGGGCGGCCGCGACTTCGAGGACCACGCGCGCGACGCCGGCGACTTCCTTCGCCGCACGGGCGAGAAGGTGAAGTCCTGGTTCAGCGACATGGGCCGGGACGACGACGACGGCCGCTTCGCCGCGAGCCGCGGCGCCCGGGGCCTCGGCCCGAAGGGCTACAAGCGCTCGGACGAGCGGATCAGCGAGGAGGTCCACCAGCGGCTGACCGACGACAGCTGGCTGGACGCCTCGAACATCAACGTCTCGGTGTCCGGCGGCGAGGTGACCCTCTCCGGTACGGTCGACAGCCGGGAGGCCAAGCATCGCGCCGAGCGGGTCGTCGAGGACCTGTCCGGGGTGAACCATGTGCAGAACAACCTGCGCATCCAGACGGGCGGCTACTTCACCAGCGCCGGTCGGGGCTTCGGCGACAGCGTGCAGGAAGACCGCATGCGGCGCGACGACGGCTCGACCGGCGGGAACGGCTTCAGCGACGACAGCGCCGCGACCCGGACCACGACCCGGCGCACCTGACTCCGGCTCAGAGCCCCGGCGAGGGCGGGGGGAGACCTGGCCTCGCGGCCACCTCCCCGCCGCCCGCGAAGGCGCCGCAGCGGTTCCAGTTGAAGCTCTGGACCCCGAAGACCTCGATGCAGCGCGGGATCGCCTCGCGGCCGATGCGGCCCTGGGCGACCAGCCACACGCACTGGGCGGTGGAGCCGATCAGGTAGCTGGCGACCGGGCTTGCTCCGTCGCGGCGGTTCGGGATCACCCGCTGCCGCTCGTTCGTGTCGGTGAAGGCGTTCGTCAGCCCGACCGGCGTCAGCGAGATGGTGTGCGCGTACTCGTGGGCGGCCACGTTGATGGCGCACGAACGGCGCACGACATCGGGCGAGGCGAACTGGGCGAGGACCTCGCGCGTGATGATCACGTCGGCGTGGCGGCCGGACGTGTAGCCCGCCTCCCCAGCCATGCCGAGGTGCGGCCCGCCGCCGTCCACCAGCGCCGCCTGCGCCGGCGCGTAGCGCGCGCCGGACGTCCTGAGCGCGACGATGTCCGCGATCGCGCGCGGGTTCACGGCCTGGGCCGAGTCGCGCGCGTAGACGGCGGGGTAGCGCTCCGAAAGGCCGGCCATCGCGTCGGAGAAGGCGTCCGAACGGAGCACCTGGTAGCCTTCGGCCAGGAGGCGGCCGGCCATCTCGCGCTCCGCGTCGGTCTTTGCGCCGTGCAGGGATGAGAAGGGGCCTGCCTGCGCGTCCTCCTTCAGGTTGCCCCAGGCGACCCACCCCAGCATCGCGGCCGCGGCCGCGGCGGCCCACAGCCCCGATCGCCAGACGCCGTGGCGCTGTTCGTCATCCATCCGCGGACCCTGCTGCAGATCTTCGACAAAGATCAATGCCGACGGGCCGCGGGGCCCGCACGCTTCCCTGGGGCGCGACGGCCTCGCTCGGGAGGCCGCAGTGCTCGGCAACCTCGCTCATGAGCTGACCACGGCCACGGTCCTCGTCTCGGCGACGGTGGTGATTCACCTGATCGGGCTGGATGTGCTGATGCGGCTCACCGGACTGCACCTGCGCCGCTTCATGAGCGCCTGGCACGGGATCGACCGGCTGCTGGTTCCGCTGGGGATCGTGATCGGCCTGTTCACGCTCCACGGCCTCGAAATCTGGCTGTACGCCTTCGCCTACTGGACGGTCGGCCTGCTGCCCAGCCTGGAGGCGGCGCTCTACTATTCCACCAGCGCCTATTCGACCGTGGGCGAGGCCGGCGCGATGCTGCCGAAGGCGTGGCGGATCGTCGGCGTCCTCGAGGCCATCAACGGCATGCTCCTGATCGGCTGGTCGACGGCCTTCCTGTTCCAGGTCCTCAGCCACCTCCAGCACGACGAGGAGCACCCCCTCCCAAAGGGCGCCATCGCGCGACGCGGCCGGCGCGGCGCGAAAACCTAGACCGGCTGCAGGTGCTCGTTGTCGCCGCGGCCGAGCGGGTCGGGCAGGGGGGCGCCGTTCGGGACGAAGGCCAGGCTCACCGAGTTGATGCAGTAGCGCAGGCGCGTCGGCGGCGGGCCGTCGGGGAAGACGTGCCCCTGGTGCGAGTCGCAACGCGCGCAGCGGGTCTCGATGCGGACCATGCCCCAGGAGGTGTCGCGGACGCCCTTCACGTGCGCCTCGTCGATCGGCGCCCAGAACGAGGGCCAGCCGGTGCCGCTCTCGAACTTGGTCTTGTGCCGGAACAGCGGCAGCCCGCAGAGGCGGCAGCAGTAGACGCCGTCGTCCTTCTGGTCGAGCAGTCCGCCGCAGAAGGGCGCTTCGGTCCCGTGGTGCAGCAGCACCTCGGCCTCCTCCCGGGTCAGCGACCCCTCCAGGCGCTTGCGTTCCTCAGGGTCAGGCGGCGAGAGAGAGAACCCCGAGGGGGAGATGGCTGGCGTGCTCATGCCCGCCAATCTAGGGTCGCGGCCTTCCAGGCGAAAGACGGGAGACGATACCGAATGATCATCGCCACCACGCCCGAGGTGCCTGAAGGCAAGGTCACGCGCACCCTCGGCGTCGTGACGGGCGAGGCCATCATCGGCGCGCATATCTTCCGCGACTTCTTTGCCGGCGTGACGAACATCATCGGCGGCCGCGCGGGCGGCTACGAGAAGGCGCTGCGCGAGGCCCGCGACATCGCCCTGCAGGAAATGGAGCTCGAGGCGCGCGCGCTGGGCGCCGACGCCGTCGTGGGCGTCGACCTCGACTACGAAAATCTCGGCGTTCAGAACGGCATGCTGATGGTCACCGCTTCCGGCACCGCCGTGAAGCTGGGCGCGTAAGAGAACAGAGCGCTAAGGAACGGAATGTTTTCGAAGATCCTGATTGCGAACCGGGGCGAGATCGCCGTCCGGATCATCAAGACGGCCCGCAGGATGGGCATCAAGACAGTGGTGGTCTACTCCGAGGCCGACGCCGACTCGATGGCGGTGGAGATGGCCGACGAGGCCGTGTTCATCGGCGGCGCGCCGGCGTCCGAGAGCTATCTCGTGGCCGACAAGATCGTCGACGCGGTCCGCCAGACCGGCGCGCAGGCGGTGCATCCCGGCTTCGGCTTCCTGTCCGAGAACGCGGGCTTCGCGCGCCGCCTGGCCGCCGAGGGCATCGTGTTCATCGGGCCCAATCCCAAGGCCATCGAGGCCATGGGCGACAAGATCGAGTCCAAGAAGTTCGCCGCCCGGGCGGGCGTCTCGACCGTCCCCGGCCATGTGGGCGAGATCGACGACACGGCCCACGCCATCAAGATCTCCGAGGAGATCGGCTACCCCGTGATGATCAAGGCGTCGGCCGGCGGGGGCGGGAAGGGGATCCGCGTCGCCTGGAACCGCAGGGACGTGGAAGAGGGCTTCCCGGCCGTGCGCGCCGAGGCCAAGGCCAGCTTCGGCGACGACCGCATCTTCATCGAGAAGTTCATCGAGAGCCCGCGCCACGTCGAGATCCAGGTGCTGGGCGACAAGCACGGCAATGTCGTCCACCTGTTCGAGCGCGAGTGCTCCATCCAGCGCCGCAACCAGAAGGTCGTCGAGGAGGCGCCGAGCCCGCTGCTGGACGAGGCGACCCGCAAGGCCATGGGCGACCAGGCCGTCGCGCTGGCGAAGGCGGTCGGCTACGACAGCGCGGGCACGGTGGAGTTCGTCGCCGGCCAGGACCGCAGCTTCTTCTTCCTGGAGATGAACACCCGTCTGCAGGTGGAGCACCCGGTCACCGAGCTGATCACCGGCGTCGATCTCGTGGAGCAGATGATTCGCGTCGCGGCCGGCGAGGCGCTGCCGTTCGCCCAGGGCGACCTCAAGATCAACGGCTGGGCCATGGAGAGCCGGATCTACGCCGAGGATCCCTACCGCGGCTTCCTTCCGTCGATCGGCCGCCTGGTGCGCTATTCGCCGCCGCCCGAGGGCGACATGCCGGGCGGCACGATCACCCGCAACGACGCCGGCGTCCGCGAAGGCGACGAGATCTCGATGTTCTACGACCCGATGATCTCGAAGCTCTCGACCTGGGGCCCCACGCGTGACGCCGCGATCGACGCCATGGGCCGGGCGCTGGAGGACTTCCACATCGAGGGCCTGGGTCAGAACATCCCGTTCCTGGCCGCCGTGATGGACCAGGACCGGTTCCGGTCGGGCAAGCTCTCCACCAATTACATCAAGGACGAGTTCCCCGATGGCTTCCAGGGCCTGCCGCCCACGGATGCGCAGCGCGACCTGATCGAGGCCGTGGCGATCTACATGCAGACGCTGCAGGCCCATCGCGTCGCCCGGTTCGGGGACGAGCCCCGGGAAGATTGGGTCGTCGTCGCAGGCGCGCACCGTCGTCGGGTTTCGGCCATGATGACGCCTGACGGGCTCGTCGTGCGCAACGGCGGACCGGAGTTGAAGCTTTCAAGGGTCGGCTGGCGTCCCGGTCAGGCCCAGTTCCGCGGAAGCCTGAACGGCTCTGACTTCACCGTGACCGTGAAGCCGGCGGCCGAGGGCTTCGTCATCCGCCATCGCGCGACCACCCTGCACGTGCTGGTTCTGTCGCCCCGCTCGGCCGAGCTCCACGAGAAGCTGCCGCCGAAGAAGGCCGCGGACACGTCCAAGATGGTGCTTTCGCCGATGCCGGGCCTGGTGGTCTCGATCGACGTGGCCCAGGGCCAGGAGGTCAAGACCGGCGAGGTCGTGGCCGTACTCGAGGCCATGAAGATGCAGAATATCCTGCGGGCCGAGCGCGACGGGGTGGTCAAGGCCGTCAGCGTGAAGGCCGGCGACAGCGTCGCGGCCGACGAGGTGCTGGTCGAGTTCGCCTGAACCCGCGCGTCAGGCCGGCGCCGGCGCGTCCTCGACCGGCCCGAAGACCTGGGTGAAGCTCGCCCGCAAGGCCGCGTCGGCCTCGTCCATCGTCACCGGCAGGCCCAGGTCGACCAGGCTGGTGACCCCGTGCTCGGTGACGCCGCAGGGCACGATGCCGCCGAAGTGCGTCAGGTCGGGCTCCACGTTGAGCGAGATCCCGTGGAAGCTCACCCAGCGGCGCAGCTTCACGCCGATGGCGGCTATCTTGTCCTCCCGCGGCGGCATGCCCGGCGACCGGCGCTCCACCCACACCCCGACGCGACCCTCGCGCACGTCCGCCGCCACGTTGAAGGTCTCGAGCGCGCGGATCACCCACGCCTCGAGGGCCGCCACGAACGCGCGCACGTCGCGGCGCCGGCGCGACAGGTCCAGCATCACATAGGCCACGCGCTGCCCGGGCCCGTGGTAGGTGAACTGACCGCCGCGGCCGCTCTGGAACACCGGGAAGCGGTCGGGTTCGAGCAGATCGCCCGGCTTGGCCGAGACGCCGGCCGTGTAGAGCGGAGGATGCTCGAGGAGCCAGACGAGCTCGCCCGCGCGTCCTTCGGCGATGGCGGCGGCCCGGGCCTCCATGGCCGCCACGGCCTGCGGGTAGGGCACGGGGACCTTCGAGACCGCCCAGCCCGCGGCCGCGCCATCGGTGCGGCCGAACAGCGCGCCTCCTGCCGGAGGGTCGGCTGGGCCGCTTTCGGGCGCGGGGCTTAACGGCTGATCAAGCATGTCGGCCCAAATGTGGTCTCCGGGCGTGCTCGACGCAAAGCCCGCGTGTCAGCCAGGGTCCCCATCGTGAGTCAGGTCAAGGCCGTCAACGTCGAAATCCAGGTCGTGCTCGGGCGCGCCACGCTGCCGATGGCGCAGTTGCTGCGCATGGGCCGGGGCGCGGTCATCCCGCTTGACGCGAACGTCAACGACGAGGTCTGGATCCTGGCCAACAACCATCCCGTGGCCCGCGGCGAGATCCAGATCAACGACGAGCGCATCGCCATCTCGGTGACCCGGGAGGCCAACGTCTACGACTACATGGCCGGCGGCGCCAGCTAGGCGCCTCAGCCCCTTGAGTATGCGGGCGGGGTTTGCTACCTGCCGCGCCTCACCACGAGCGGTCGTGGCGGAATTGGTAGACGCGCAGCGTTGAGGTCGCTGTGGGGCAACCCGTGGAAGTTCGAGTCTTCTCGACCGCACCATCCTGCTTCGCCCTGACGGGCTTCGCAGGACAAGTCCCCGCTCCTGGGGCGAAGCAGGATGCCCTGCGAAGCCTTGGCGTAGCAGGGCTGTTCGCCTAGGGGGGCAAGCTGCACTACGTCTACCTCATGGCAGGCGTGCATGATCCGAAGCGGCGCTACGTCGGGCTCACGTCTGATCTGCGGACGAGGTTGGCCGACCACAACGCCGGAAAGTCGCCGCACACAGCGAAGTATCGGCCGTGGCGGCTGGTAGCGTACATAGCCTTCTCGGACCGGGCGCAGGCGGCCGCGTTCGAGGCGTACCTGAAATCAGGCTCCGGCCATGCATTCGCGCGCAAACGCCTTTGGTCCATGGCGCCTGCGGCGGATGTGACACAATGAGGAACCTCGCCGGCCCCCGTGGTCCCCTCGACCGGGCCGGTGAATCAGCGCCTTAACCGAAAGACGAGCACAGCCGTCCAACATCGCGTCAGGGAGGTCCGCATGAGCCGCGAAACGGACGACCTCGCTGAAGCCGTGGACCTGGACGAGGACCTCGAAGACCTCGCGCTCGAGGACGACTACGCGCTCAATCCCGAGTTCGTCTCGGACGTGGCCGACGCTCTGGAGCGGGGCGACGCCGAGCGGCTGCGCGAGCTGCTGGCGGCGCTGCATCCGGCCGACGTGGCCGACCTCATGGGCTTCCTTTCGGCGGGCGATCGCGAGGAGCTGATCCCGCACCTCGATCCCGAGACGCTGGCCGAGATCCTCTCCGAGCTGGACACCGAGATCCGCGAAGAGGTGCTGGAGCACGTCCCGTCGGCGACCCTCGCCAAGGCCATCGGCGAGATGGAGTCCGACGACGCCGCCGACGTCGTCGACGACCTGGAGGCGGACAAGCGCGCCGAGGTCATGGCCGCCATCCCCGAGGTCGAACGGGCGGCCATCGAGACCACCCTGGCCTACGAGGACGAGACCGCCGGCCGCCTCATGCAGCGCGAGGTGGTGGCCGCGCCGCAGTTCTGGACGGTGGGCCAGGCTATCGACCACTTCCGCAAGGAATCCGAGGACCTGCCGGAGCTGTTCTTCGACGTCTATGTGGTCGATCCCGCCTACAAGCCGGTGGGCGCGGTTCCGGTGAGCCAGCTCCTGCGCGTGCCCAGGGCCACGCCGCTCGCCCAGATCATGGAGCCGGTGAACGAGATCACCGCCGACCTGGACCAGGAAGAGGTCGCCTACATCTTCGACAAGTACCACCTGATCTCGGCGCCCGTCGTGGACGCGGCCGGCCGGCTGGTGGGCCAGATCACCGTCGACGACATCGTCAGCGTCGTCCAGGAGGAGGGCGAGGAGGACATCCTGGCCCTGGCGGGCGTGAGCGACGCCGGCCGGGACGCCGACGTGGTGGGCATCGTCCGCTCCCGCATCCCCTGGCTGATGATCAACACGGTCACGGCGGCGCTGGCGGCCAGCGTGATCGGCGCCTTCCAGGCCGAGATCGAGAAGCTGGTGATCCTCGCGGTGCTCTATCCGATCGTGGCCTCGCTGGGCGGCAACGCCGGCACCCAGACCCTGGCCGTCGCGGTGCGCGCCCTGGCCAGCCGCGAGATCTCGACCTTCAACGCGCGCCGCACCGTGATCCGCGAGCTGGTGGTGGGCCTGATCAACGGGCTGGCGCTGGCGCTGGTCACGGGGATCGTCCTCTTCGCGCTTCAGCAGGACGTCCGGCTTTCGGCGGTCTTCGGCCTGGCGATGGTGATCAATGTGACGTTCGCCGCCCTGGCGGGGGCCGTGGTGCCGCTGGTGCTGGAGCGGATCGGGCGCGATCCGGCTGTTTCTTCCTCGATTTTCGTGACTTTCGTCACCGACTTCACGGGATTCTTCGCGTTCCTGGGACTCGCTGCGCTAATCCTGCTGTAAGTGGCGTCAGGCTTGCCCCGGGGCTTCCCGGGCGCCTGCCGCCTGTGCCGATTTGGGACGACAGCAGTTCATGCTCTCGCGCCACCGCGTCTCCCGGGCGGCCATCGAACTGATCAAGCGGTTCGAGGGCTACCGCCGGACTGCCGCCCAGTTGCCTGACGGCCGCTGGACGATCGGCTATGGCCACACCCTGACCGCCCGCGAAGGCGCCGAGGTCTGCGAGTCCGACGCCGAGGCGCTGCTGGTCTACGACCTGATCGCCGTCCAGCACGCGGTGAACGAGGGGCTGCTGGCGCCCGTCAGCCAGAACCAGTTCGACGCCCTCTGCAGCTTCACGTTCAACATCGGGATCGACAACTTCCGCCGCAGCCAGGTGCTTAAGCGCCTGAACGCCGGCGCGGCCGTGCAGGCCGCCTGCGCCATGGAGCTGTGGCGCAAGGCCGATTTCGAGGGCGAGCGGATCGTCATCGACGCGCTGGTCCGTCGCCGGGCCGCGGAGAAGGCCCTGTTCCTGACCCCGCCGGGCGACGCCTGGACCCCGGCGCCGTCGCCGCTGCTGCGTCCGGTGATCGACCTGGACGCCCTCGACCTGGTGCCGCTTCGCCGGCCCGTGGCGGTGGAGACCTCGTTCCACGGCGATCGCGTGACCGCCCGCCGCGACGACCTGCCCGACGACGACGCCCCGCCGGAAGCTGTCCCGACGCCGGCGGCCGCCGCCGTGACCGCCGCCGCCGAGGCGGTGACCCATCGCCTGGAGACCATCTTCCCGGATCCGGGCGAGGAGCCGGCGGCCTTCGAGGACGTCGAGCCTGCGCCCGCTGCCGAGGCCGAGGCGCCGCCGACCGAAGCGCCGCCGCCGGCGCCGGACGCCGTGGAGGCCGACATGCCTCCGGCCCTTGGCGAGCCGGCGGCCGAAGCCGCGGAAACTGCGCCCGCCGACGCCGAGCTCGAGATTCCCAGGGCGCCCGCGCCCGCCGACGAGCCCGCCGCCGAGGCGTCGGACGAAGCCCAGCCGTCGATGTTCATCCCGGCGCGTCCGCGCCCGGCCCCGCGACGCAAGGAGCCGTCCATCGTCCGGGACCTGGTGCTGTCGCTCCTGGGCCTGGTCTTCTTCGGCTTCGGGATGTTCTGGGGGCTGACGGCGCGGCCCGCGCCCGCCGGCGTGATGATGACGCCCCTGGCCGTCGCCTGGGCCGCCGGCGTGGCGGGCGTCGGCTTCGTCGCCGTGGCCGTCTACCGGCTCCTGGCGCGGCTCGGGCGCGAGGCCGAGCGCGACTGAGTTCGCGGCGGCGGCGGCGTGTGCTAACCCGCGCCCATGATCCCGAACCACGGACCCGCGCTCGAATTCGGCCTCGGCGAATCCGCCGACATGATCCGCGAGACCACCGCCCGCTTCGCCGCCGACCGGATCGCCCCGCTGGCGGCCGAGATCGACGCCACCAACGCCTTCCCGCGCGAGCTCTGGCCGCAGATGGGCGAGCTCGGGCTCCACGGCGTCACCGTCGAAGAGGAGTACGGCGGCCTAGGCCTCGGCTATCTCGAGCACGTGGTGGCGATGGAGGAGGTCTCGCGGGCGTCCGCCTCGGTGGGCCTCAGCTACGGCGCCCACTCGAACCTCTGCGTGAACCAGATCCGCCGCTGGGGGACGCCCGAGCAGAAGCGGCGCTACCTGCCCAGGCTGATCAGCGGCGAGCACGTCGGATCGCTCGCGATGAGCGAGGCGGGGTCCGGGTCCGACGTGGTCTCCATGCGGCTGCGCGCCGACCGGCGGGGCGACCGCTACGTCCTGAACGGCACGAAGTTCTGGATCACCAACGCCCCGCACGCCGACACCCTGGTGGTCTACGCCAAGACCGATCCTGACGGCGCCTCGCGCGGCATCACGGCCTTCCTGATCGAGAAGGGCTTCAAGGGTTTCAGCGTCAGCCAGAAGCTGGACAAGATGGGCATGCGCGGGTCCGACACCGCCGAGCTCGTGTTCGAGGACTGCGAGGTGCCCGAGGAGAACGTCATGGGCCCCGTCGGCGGCGGCGCCGGCGTGCTGATGAGCGGCCTGGACTACGAGCGCGCGGTGCTGGCGGCCGGGCCGCTGGGGATCATGCAGGCCTGCCTCGACGTGGTGCTTCCGTACGTCCGCGAGCGCAAGCAGTTCGGCAAGCCGATCGGCAGCTTCCAGCTCATGCAGGGCAAGATCGCCGACATGTACGTGGCCCTGAATTCGTCGCGCGCCTACGTCTACGCGGTGGCCAGGGCGTGCGACGCCGGGCTGACGACCCGGTTCGACGCCGCGGGCGCGATCCTGATGGCCAGCGAGAACGCCGTGAAGGTGGCGCTGGAGGCGATCCAGGCGCTGGGCGGCTCGGGCTACACCCGGGAGTACCCGGTCGAACGCCTCCTGCGCGACGCCAAGCTCTACGACATCGGGGCGGGCACCAACGAGATCCGCCGCTTCCTGATCGGGCGGGAGCTGGTCGGGGGATGAGGCGGGCGGGGGCCATCGCCGCCGTCGCGGGGCTCGTCGTCGTCGGGTGCCAGTCGGCGCCCAAGCCGCTCTGCCCGCCGGGCCAGGCCGAGCTGCGCACCGCCCGGCTGTTCCTCTCGGCCACGCCGCCGGCGCGCCTGAACGAGGCGGAGCTGACCCGGTTCATCGAGCAGGAGGTCGCCCCCCGTTTCCCGGACGGCGTCACGGTGGTCGACGGCGGCGGCCAGTGGAAGGGCGACGAGAACCGCCTGATCCGGGAGGCCGCGAAGGTGGTCCTGATCGTCCTGCCCGCCAAGGGCGACGCAGCCGCCCAGATCCAGGCCGTGCAGGGCGCCTACCGCGCCCGCTTCCGCCAGGACTCGGTGGTCGCGCTGGCTCCGCCCACCTGCGTCACGCCGTAGCGGCGGTCGCCGCCTGCGCCTGGCGCAGGATCTCGGCGGAAGCGGCGTCGGCGGGGAAGAACGTCTCCAGCGTCAGCTCCGACAGCGTGATGTCCACCGGCGTGCCGAACACCGTCGTCGTGCCGAAGAGGGAGAGCAGCTGATCTCCGACCATCAGCTGCAGCGGCACCACCACGTCGCCGTAATCCTCGCGGCGGCGGTCGGAGGCCGGCGGCGTCGGGTAGCTGCGTAGTTCCTGCACCAGGGCGATGAGCCCCGGATCCGCCGTCAGCTCCACCTGGCGGCCGAGGCGCTCGAGGATGTGGGTGTGCCATTCCTCGAGGTTGACGATCCGCGGCGCGAGGCCCTTGGGGTGCAGCGAGAGGCGGATCACGTTGATCGGCGGTTGCAGCAACTCGGGGTCGATCCCCTGCATCAGCAGCGACAGGGCCGCGTTGGCCGCCACCAGGTTCCAGCGCAGGTCCACCGCCAGGGCCGGGTAGGGCTCGTGCGCCTTCAGGATCACGTCGACCGCGCGGCGGGCCGCCGCAAGGTCGGGATCGTCGAGGCCCCGCTCCGGAAAGACCGGCGCGAAACCCGCAGCCACCAGGATCACATTGCGCTCGCGAAGCGGGATCTCGAGCTGTTCCGCCAGGTGCAGGACCATCTCGCGGCTGGGCTGGGCGCGCCCCGTCTCCAGGAACGACAGGTGGCGCGTGGAGATCTCGGCTTCCAGCGCGAGGTCCATCTGGCTCATCCGCCGACGCATCCGCCACTCGCGCAGATGGTCGCCGACGGGCTTGTGGGGCGTGATCATGGGCCGAGCTTAGCCGCCCACGGAAGCGCGTCCATGACGTCGGAGGTAATGGTCGCGCTGCTGATTACCGGCGGTTGTCGGTGACCTGAACGCGCGGCATGCTGGAGCAGAGGGGGTGGCCAATGACTCGAGGCTCGTGGCGTCGACGCCATCATTCGGCCGGCATGGCGGTCGGACTTGCTGCTTTTGTCGCGATCTTCGTTCAACCGGGCCACGGCCTGGCTGCTGACCGCAAGCCCTGGTCAGAAGCCAATTGGGTCTCGCGGCCATCGAAGGACGAGGAGGACGCCGCGTTCAAGACGGTTGCGACCGATGGATTGCGGCGGGCGGTCATCAAGTGCGCGGTAGCCGACGACGGCGCACTTCTGGACTGCAAGGTCGAGCGCGAAACGCCGGCCAACAGTGGCGTCGGCGCCGCCGCGCTGTCGCTCGCGTCGAAGTACAGGCGCGTTCCGCCCGGTGCGAAGGGCGCGCGCGAGGTTCGCGTGGTCATGGGGACCAGCGACTTCGACAAGGCGCCTGACTGGCTCCGCCGGCCGACGCCGGACCAACTGCTCGCCGTCTTCCCGACGGAGGCCTACAGGCGCGGGCAGAGTGGCAAGGCCGCCATCAGTTGCGTGATCTCCGTCCAGGGAACCCTGACGGACTGCGTGACCGTAGAGGAGAGCCCTGTTGGCGCGGGGTTCGGTGGAGCGGCCATCGCGCTCACACCGCAGTTTCTCATGCGTCCGGCGATGCGCGCCGGCAAGCCGGTTCCCTCCGGCGTCAATATACCCATCCACTTCATCACAGGCGGCCCCGGCGAGACCTTTGGAACCAAGCGCGTCATCGATGCCGCCATCGCTTGGACCCAGGCTCCGTCATACGAAGAGGTTGCGGCGGCCTACCCTGCGAAGGCCCGTGCGGAACGGAAGGGCGGTCGCGCGACCGTCGGATGCGACATGACCGACGAAGGCCGCCTCGCGCGTTGCAACGTGCTGACCTCCGAGCCGAGGGGCTACGGTTTCGACATCGCCGCGAAGTCTCTGGCCAAGTCCTTCATGATGGAGGTGCGTAGCGACGCGGACCGCAAGGCGGCGCGCGGCCTGGAGTTCCACGTCCCGATCGTCTTCGATCCGGGCATGCTCGACCCGGCGACCCGGGTCGTCGGGAAGCCGAGCTGGGCGGCCCTGCCCAAGGGCGATCAACTGATGGAAGCCTTCAAGGACGTGGAGACCACCGGCTCTTCCCGCGCCACGCTGAGTTGCGCCGTTGGGAGCGGCGGCGTCCTTACGG
This sequence comes from Phenylobacterium sp., assembly GCF_016793225.1. Classification (GTDB taxonomy): domain Bacteria; phylum Pseudomonadota; class Alphaproteobacteria; order Caulobacterales; family Caulobacteraceae; genus Phenylobacterium. The sequence goes on along the minus strand of NZ_JAEUMN010000095.1, from coordinate 393 downwards.
ATTGCAGTGTCCTCCAGGAAACTCCGGCCGGCGCTGGTGTGGGCGCGGCGGCCCTCAAGCTCGTTCCCATGTTCCGGATGACCACATGGACCGCAGAGGGGCTGCCTGTGGTCGGTGGCCGCGTGAACATCCCTATCCGCTACGAACCCGCCGGAAAGACTGCCGATAAGGGATCATGAGGCTGAGACGCCTCGCCGGCCGCCCCCGCCAAATAGCGAAAGGCCGCCCCATGGCTGGGGCGGCCTTTCCATCGTCGGACCGCTCAGCGGTTCGCGACCGCTAGCCGAAGCTAGGCGCGGACCCCGTTCACGGAGGTCCAGCTCACGGTCACCGCAGCGCGGCTTTCACTATGAGACACTGGGTCACCTCCTTTCAGTTGTTGAACACCTTCCG
>NZ_JAEUMN010000113.1 GCF_016793225.1 Phenylobacterium sp. | reverse complement strand
GCCCGGATCATCATGATCGCGCGCAGGCTGTCCAGCGTGGCGGCGCGGACCTCGTCCACCGAGGCGGTCGGCTTGCGCGCCTCGATGGTCTTGCCGAGCTTGGCCTCGACCGCGGGCCAGAGCCCGTCGATGGCGCTCATCCACTCCGGACGGGCGATGGGAGCGGCGGGCCTGGTCCACGCCGGGGGCTGGGCGGCGCGCTTGACCGCGTCGGTCCCGTCCGAGAGCGAGGCGAAGAACGCCTGCCAGGACGGCTCGACAGAGCCGGGGTCGCTCGCCCACCTTGCGTAGAGGTCCTCCACGAAGGCCGCGTTGCCGCCATAGAGGAATGAGGTCTCGGCCAGAACGTCGTTGATCAGGCCTGCGTCGTCCGCCATCTCGTTCGCCTTTCGGCCCTTCGTTTCCGCGGGCGGGCCCCACGGACTTCGGAGAGAAGGAGCCGAGCGCGGACCGCCCTAGTACCTATGTCGCAGGCCGCCTCAGCGGCCCTTGAGCACCTCGACCAGCGTGGTTCCGAGCGCCGCCGGCGACGGGGAGACGCGGATGCCCGCGGCCTCCATCGCGGCGATCTTGTCCTCGGCTCCGCCCTTGCCGCCCGAGATGATCGCGCCCGCGTGACCCATGCGCCGCCCAGGCGGCGCGGTGCGTCCCGCGATGAAGCCCACCATTGGCTTCTTCTTTGGTGAATTCTTGATGAACTCCGCCGCGTCTTCTTCGGCCGAACCGCCGATCTCGCCGATCATGATGATCGACTCGGTCTCGTCGTCGTCGAGGAACATGGAGAGCACGTCGATGAACTCGGTGCCCTTGACCGGGTCGCCGCCGATGCCGACGGCCGTCGTCTGGCCAAGGCCTGCCTGGGTGGTCTGGAACACGGCCTCGTAGGTAAGCGTGCCCGAGCGAGAGACAACACCCACCGAGCCCTTCTTGAAGATATTGCCCGGCATGATGCCGATTTTGCACGCATCCGGCGTCAGCACGCCGGGGCAGTTGGGCCCGATCAGCCTGGAATTCGAGCCAGCCAGGGCGCGCTTCACGCGGATCATGTCCACCACCGGGATGCCCTCGGTGATGCAGACGATCAGCGGCACCGCGGCGTCGATGGCCTCGAGGATCGAGTCCGCGGCGAAGGCCGGCGGCACGTAGATCACGCTGGCGTCGGCGCCCGTCTGCCGCACGGCGTCCTCGACGGTGTCGAACACGGGCAGGCCGATGTGGGTGGTCCCGCCTTTGCCGGGGGTGACCCCGCCGACCATCTTGGTCCCGTAGGCGATGGCCTGTTCGGAGTGGAACGTCCCCTGGGCGCCGGTGACGCCCTGGCAGATGACGCGGGTTTCTTTGCCGATGAGGATGGACATTCTTACTTACCGCCCCGCACGGCCTTGACGATCTTCTCGGCGCCGTCGGCCAGGTCGTTGGCCGCGATCACGTTCAGCCCGCTCTCGTTGATGATCTTCTTGCCCAGCTCGGCGTTGGTGCCTTCCAGGCGCACCACCAGGGGCACGTTCAGGCCCACCTGCTTCACCGCGCCGATGACGCCGTTGGCCATCACGTCGCAGCGGGCGATGCCGCCGAAGATGTTGACCAGGATCCCCTTCACGTTGGGGTCGGCCATGATGATCTTGAACGCCGCCGTCACCTTGGCCTCGTCGGCGCCGCCGCCCACGTCCAGGAAGTTCGCCGGCTCGGCGCCGTAGAGCTTGATGATGTCCATGGTGGCCATGGCCAGGCCCGCGCCGTTGACCATGCAGCCGATCTCGCCGTCGAGGGCGATGTAGCTGAGGTCGTACTTGTGGGCCTCGATCTCCTTGGCGTCCTCCTCGGTCTCGTCGCGGAGCGCCTGGACGTCCTTGTGGCGGAAGAGGGCGTTGGAATCGAAGCTGACCTTGGCGTCGAGCACCCGCAGCTGGTCGTCGGCGGTGACGATCAGCGGGTTGATTTCCAGCAGGCTCATGTCCTTCTCGACGAAGGCCTTGTAGAGCTGCTCCAGCAGCACCCGGGCCTGCTTGGCCAGGTCGCCCGAGAGCTTCAGCGCCGCCGCGAGCTTCAGGCCGTGATAGCCGCGCACGCCGGTCAGCGGGTCGATGGAGAAGGTGACGATCTTCTCGGGCGTCTCGTGGGCGACGTCCTCGATGTTCATCCCGCCCTCGGTGGAGGCGACCACCGAGATCCGGCTCGTCTCGCGGTCCACCAGGAGCGACAGGTAGAACTCCTTGGCGATCGCGGCGCCTTCCTCGATGTAGAGGCGGTTCACCTGCTTGCCCTTGGGCCCGGTCTGGTGCGTCACCAGCACGCGGCCCAGCATCTCCTGGGCGTTGGCCTTGACGTCGTCGACCGACTTGACGACGCGGACGCCGCCCTTGGCGTCGGCCCCCAGGCCCTCGAAGCGGCCCTTGCCGCGCCCGCCGGCGTGGATCTGGCTCTTCACGACGAAGACGGGTCCGCCCAGCTTGTTGGCCGCCTCGACGGCCTCGTCGACCGTGAAGGCGGGGTACCCGCGCGGGACCGCGACGCCGAACTCCGCGAGGACGGCTTTGGCTTGGTGTTCGTGGATGTTCATGAGGCCTTGGGACGGCTTGTCATTGCTTCGCCGCAACGGCGAGTGAACGGGGCTTATAGGCGCCGGTCCTGGCCCTGACAACCGCGCGGACGGCCGAAAAGCCGCCCGCCGCGCACGAGGCTGACGCGAGGTCAGCCCGCCTGCGCGCGGCGGGCGCAAGGCTCGGGCTTGGGTTACCCGAAGAACATCATCCAGAGCGTGCGCCCCGGAAGGAAGGCGATGAAGACGTTGATGGCGAAGCCGCCGTAGAACAGGCCCATCATGTGCCGGCGGTGGCGGGCCACCACATGCCGCTTCGCCGCGATGACCGCGATCGGCAGGCCCAGCAGCACCCAGGCCGTCAGCAGGTGCAGCAGCGACCAGGTCCCGTTGTTGAGGCTGGTGATGAAGAGCGTCGCCCCGGCGGTGACGCCGACCAGGCTCACCCAGACCCATCCCGCCACCCGGTGGAAGGTCCGCCCCTTGCGCACCGCCATCAGGACCGCGCCCAGGACGAGCGCGGCGAGCGCGGTCAGCAGGTGGATCTTGATCGGCAGCGACAGCCGGTCCCACAGCGCCAGGTCGGGCGCATGCAGCTGCGCCTGGCCCGCCATGCGCAGGATCGCCGGCCCCGCCGGACCCATGGCGGCCCCGACCACCAGGACGGTCGCCGTCATGCTGAGGGCGAACCAGGCGCCGAAGCCCAGCGGCTTGCGGGTCGGCGTTTGCGAAATCGACGACATATTCTATCTCCGGACTTGGCGGGCGGCGCTCTCGTCGCGCCGCCGTCGTTCGGGATTTGCGGCGTTGCGGATCGGGGTGCGAGCGGGGATGCGCAGGCTGACGGAACGGCTTCGCGAACGGACGCCCGGCGCCGTTCACGCATCGCGAGCGGCGGCCCGATGAACCGCCTCCTCGCCCGCTTCACGCCCTACGACCAGCTCCAGGGCTACCTGCGCGGCGCGGCGATCGCGCTGGTCTCGGGCCTCTTCCTCAGTCTCTCGGGGGCGTTCGGCACCGACGATGCGCCGCTCACCCGGCGGCTCGCCTACTGGATGCTCCTGATGGGGCTGGGCTACCTGTGGGGGGCGTTCGTGGCGCGGTTCTTCTTCGGCGGGAAGGCGCGCGAAGGGAACCTGTGGCTCAACGGCCTGATCGCCTCGGTGGTGATAGCGATCCCGTTCACCGCGGTGGTCTGGCTCACCTCGCGGGCGCTGTTCGACAGCACCACCCCGCTCGCCGCCCTGCCGATCCTGTTCGGCTCGGTCTGGATGGTCTCGGTGGCCATCACCTTCATCAACCTCCTCGTCGAGCGGCCGCGCGTCACCCACGCGACGCCCGCGCCGCCGAAGTTCCTCGACCGGCTGCCGCTCAAGCTGCGCGGCGCGGAGGTCTGGGCGGTGGAGGCCGAGGACCACTACCTGCGCCTGCACACCTCCAAGGGCCAGGACCTCATCCTCATGCGCCTGGCCGATGCGGTCACCGAGCTCGAGGGCATCGAGGGCGCCCAGGTCCACCGCAGCTGGTGGGTGGCCAGGAACGCCATCGCCGACGCCCGCCGCAGCGACGGCCGCGCCACCCTGACGCTCAGGGACGGCTCCGAGGTCCCCGTCAGCCGCACCTACGCCGGCCCCCTGCGCGAACGCGGCTGGATCTAGGGGCGGCTGCTCTGGCCGCGCGGCCCACATCGCCTGGCTCTGGCCGCCCGCATCCTCAATGAGACCTTGTGTCCCGAGGGTCGGGACTTGGCAGAGGCCAGGTTTGGCCTCAATCTGCGGTTGGGAGAGAGTTCGGGGTGGGGCAAGGCGTTACGCGCGATCCGCGCGCTGCCGTTCCATCCTGCGCGTCGAGGGACCCGGGAGTAAGGGGGTCGCCATGACGCAGGAGCATCCATCCATCCAGGCCGCGGGCTCGCCGGCTGCGCCGCGTCGGCGCTCGGGTCCGGGCGCTCTCGTGGTCGCGGGCGCCGTGGGCGCCTGCGTCCTGGGCGTCGGGCTGGGCCTGTGGGCGCGCCCGACCGATCCCATGGGCGAGGCCGTCGGACGGCCGGCGCCCGCCGCGCCGCCGCGACCGGCCGCCCTGCAGATCGTGGTCGCCGACGCGCCGGCCCCGATCGGCCCGCCGCTCGAGGTGCTTCCCGGCGACTTCGCCGAGGCCGCGCCGGCCCCGGCGGCGCCCGTGCTGGCGCCCCACCGCTCGGCCTCGGGGCTGGTGAAGGTCGACGCGCCCATCGCCGCCGCGCCGCTGGTGGTCACCGCGCTGAAGCCTCCCGCCGAGCCTGCGGCCGCGCCACGGCTGATCCGCCCGCCCGCGCCGTCCGAAACCGACGTCGACCTGGCCCGGGAACGTCTCGTCAAGGCCCGCGCCGAGAAGGCCCGCCTCGTGAAGGCCAAGGCCGAGGCGGCGAAGGCCGCCGAGACGAAGCGCGCCGAAGCCCAGGCGGCGGAGCGCGCCAGGGCGCGCAAGGCCGCCCAGCTCGCCGACGCCAAGGCCGGGAAAGCCGAGAAGGCCCGGGCCGCCCGCGCCGCGAAGGCGAAGGCCGCCGAAGCCCGGCTGGCCGCTGCGAAGTCCGCGGAGCGGAAGCAGGCCCGCGCGGAGGCCGCGACCCGCAAGGCGGCGGCGGAACGGCGGCTCGCCGCGGCCGCCAAGGCTGCGAAGGCGGCGCCGGCGAAGGTGAAGGCCGATGTCCGTTCGGCGAGCCGCAAGGCTTCCGTCAAGCTGGCCTCCGTCCGATCCGACGCCAAGGCCAGGTCAGTGACGGCGAAGCCGGCCAAGGCGAAGGTCAAGGCGCCGGCGCGTGTCGAGACCGCCGCCCGCGCCGCGCCGCCGAAGCGGCGGGTCGTGGTCCCGCGCGGCGAGGGTCCCTTGCGGGTGGCCCGGGCCGACCCCTGCGCGGACGCCGGCCGCTGCGGCGACGCGCGGCTCACCGCGCGCGAGCGGCAGTTGCAGCAGGCGTACCGCAACGCCGAGGCCGCCGGCGTTCCCGCTTCGGCCCTCCGCCGCCAGCAGGCCCGCTGGCAGCAGGCCCGCGCCGCGGCCAGCCGGGACGCGCCCTGGGCGGTCGAGGACGTCTATGTCGCGCGCATCTCGGAACTGAACGACCTGACCCGCGACGCGCGCGAGAACTGACCTGCGCCGTTGCAACCGGTGACGGAGGGGGGGAGTTCAGGCGGCGAGGGGCGCGGTTGCAGGATGTCTTGCATGCGCGAGGACGACGACCACGAGGCTTGGTTCGCTGCCGATCCCGGCGATCGGATGGCCCCTCATGGGCGGGTGCGCCAGGTGGCCTATGTGGGTCGCCCGCCCCCTCCTGAGCCGCCGCCCGCCCCGCCTGTCCACCGGCGCATGCCGCGCGGCGTGGTGATCGGGGGCGTGGCGGTCGCCCTGGCCGGCGGCCTGGCGTTCGGACTGCTGTCGCGGCCGGAACTCGATCTGGCCGAGGAGCGACCCATGGCGCCGGTCGCCGCGTCGCCCAGCCGGGCCACCATGCCGGTCGAGGTCGTCCCGCCGGCCCCGGTCCGACCGCCGCCCGCGGCCACGAAGCTCGAGGTCCTGCCGCCCGCGCTCGCCGATCGGGAGGCGCGACCGGCCCAGCGACCGGCGCGTCCCGCCGCCGCCCCGCCGCCCATCGTCGCCGAGGCCCCTGAAGCCCCGCGGCCCGCCCCTGTCGTCGCGCCCGTGGAGCAACCCGTCGCCGCGGCGCGGCCCGCGCCGGAGCCGTTCGCCGCGCCGCGGCCCAGCTTCGACTGCAGGTTCGCCCGTTCCCCGGCCGAACGCATGGTCTGTGGAGACTCCAACCTCGCCGCCCTCGACCGCAGCCTCGACCGGGCGTTCCGGCGCGCCGTGGACAGCGGCGTTCCCTACCGCGAGCTGCGGGGCGAGCAGGACGATTGGCTGGACATCCGCGAGTACGCCGCGCGGCGCTCGCCGCAGGCGGTCGAGAGCATCTACCGGCAGCGCATCGCAGAGCTGAACGAGATGGCCAGGTAGCCGGCCGCAGGCGCTGAACGCCGCCCTCCCGGCGGACGCCGGGAGGCGGCGCGCAGCGAAGGCCTAGGCCAGCATGTCCTTGACGGTGTCGCGCTCGCCGAGCAGTTCGTCGTTGGTGATCTTGATCTTCGACTTGGCGAAGTCGTCCATCTCGTACGAGGTGATGACCTCGAACGAACCGGGGCTCGTGGTCCTCACCGGCATGCCGGCCCAGACGTTCGGGTCGAAGCCGTAGCGGCCTTCCGACTTCACGGCCACCGAGTGGATCGCGCCGGGCGTGACGAGGTCGCGCACGTGGTCGATGAGCGCGCCCGCGGCCGAGGCCGCCGAGCTCGCGCCGCGCGCGTCGATGATGGCCGCGCCGCGCTTGCCCACCGCCGGCAGGTACTCGTTGTCGAGCCAGGCCCGGTCGGTGATCACGTCGGTGACCGCCTTGCCGCCGATCTTGGCGTGGGTGAAGTCGGCGAACATCGTCGGGCTGTGGTTGCCGTAGATGAAGAGGTCGGCGACGTCGGTGACCGGCACGCCGGCCTTCTTGGCCAGCTGGTTGCGGCCGCGGTTCTCGTCCAGGCGCACCATGGCGGTGAAGCGGTCGGCCGGCAGGCGCTTGGCCTGGCTGGCGGCGATCATGCAGTTGGTGTTGCAGGGATTGCCCACCACGGCGATCCGCGCGTCATCGGCGGCCACCTTGTCGATGGACTGGCCCTGGGCGATGAAGATCTTGCCGTTGTCCTTCAGGAGGTCGGCGCGCTCCATGCCCGGGCCGCGGGGCTTGGAGCCCACCAGCAGGCACCAGTTGGCGTCCTTGAAGGCCACGTCCGGTTCGCCGGTCAGCACCATGTCCTGGAGCAGCGGGAAGGCGCAGTCCTCCAGCTCCATCGCGACGCCCTTCAGCGCCTTCTGCGGGCCTTCGACGGGGATCTCGAGCAGCTGCAGGATGACGGGCTGGTCGGGGCCCAGCATGGCGCCGGAGGCGATCCGGAACAGCAGGGCGTAACCGATGTTGCCGGCCGCGCCGGTAACCGCCACGCGAATGGGCTGCTTCGCCATCTGCTGCTCTCCTCAGGTGATGTGCGGCCGCTCGTTAGCCCGTTGACCGCGCCGCTGCAATGGCGCACGCGCCGGGGACGATGTTCGAGCTGCACCCGGCCTTTCCGGCGACCTCCGAGGCGGTGGGCGACCTGCCGCTCTGCCACGCCCGCCTGCAGGCCGACGCCCGCTTCGCCTGGCTGGTTCTGATCCCGCGCGTCCCCGGCGTGCGGGAACTCGACGACCTCCCCGTCCGCGACCGCGCCGCCCTGGTGGAGGAGGTGGTGCGCGCGGGCGCCGCCGTCCGCGCCGTCGGCGAGGCTCTAGGCCGGCCCATCGAGAAGCTGAACATCGGGGCGCTGGGCAACGTGACGCCGCAGCTGCACGTCCACATCGTCGGCCGGCGCGCCGACGACCCCGCCTGGCCGGGCCCTGTCTGGGGCTTCGGAACGCCGCAGGCCTACCGTCTGGATGCGCAGGACACCGCCCTGGCCGCGGCCCGCACGTCGCTGGGCCTCTGACTAAGGCGTGCGGCGCGCAAGGGTCGCCGGCTCGGTGCGGCCGCGTTCGGTGAGCTCGCCGCTGTAGCGGTCGCCCTGCGGGCGCAGCGTCGCGACGGTCCCGCCCGGCAGCCGCAGGATCACGTCCTCACCCGCCCGTTCGACAGCCTCGATGTAGCCCGAGCCGTCCAGCGCGCCGGGCCGGCGCAGGTCGCGCCATGCGCCTTCCACCGATCCGTTCCGGTCGACCAGCTGCACGGCGTAGGCCTCGCGGCCGCCCGCGGACAGCGTCCAGGCGCCTTCCAGCCGCCCCTGGAACCCCTGGGCCGAGGCCGCAGAGGACTTGAGCCGGCTGTCGTAGGCGACGTCCGCCGGCGAGGGCGGCGCGTCGGGGCTGCGGCCGGTCTCGTGAAGCATCACCGGCCGCGTGAGCCTGGGCGCCGGCGCCCTGGGCTCTTCAGGCTCGATGGCGCGCTGGCCGAGGATCTCCCCGATCGGATCGGCGGCGGACGACGGCTGCGCGGCCGCGGGCGCCCACAGCCCGCCCATCGCGAGCGCAAGGATCGACGCGCGAAGCGTCATGCGGTCTCGCGCGCGGCGATCGCCTCGGCCACGCCGATCAGCCGCTGCGCCTCGGCGAAATGCAGCCGCTCCACCATCCGCCCCTCGACCTTCAGAACGCCCTTGCCTGCAGCTTCGGGGTTTTCGAACGCCTTGACCACAGTTCTCGCCCAGTCGACCGCGGCGGGGTCCGGCGTAAAGGCTGCATTGGCGGCCTCCACCTGGCTCGGATGGATCAGGGTCTTGCCGTCGAAGCCCAGGTCGGCGGCCTGCGCGCACTGAAGCGCCAGGCCCTCGGCGTCGGCGATCTCGTTGAACACGCCGTCAAGGATCGCCAGGCCGTGGGCGCGGGCGGACATGACGCTGAGGCTCAGGGCGGCCATCAGCGGCTCGCGGCCGACCGTCAGGCGGCAGCGCATCTCCTTGGCGAGGTCGTTCGTGCCCATCACCCAGGCCGTCACGCCCTCGTTGACCGATTCCGCCCCCAGCGCCTCCAGCCGGAAGACCGCCGCACAGGTCTCGATCATCGCCCAGATCGGCGCGCCTTCAGGGAGGCGGGTGCGAACGGCCGCCAGATCCTCGGGCGCCGAGATCTTGGGGACCAGGATGGCGTGCGGGTGGGCGGCGCCCGCCGCCGCCAGGTCGTCCGCCCCCCACGGGGTGTCGAGGCCGTTCGCGCGGATCACCACCTCGCGGTCGCCGAAACCGCCGGCGGCGACGGCCGCGGCCGCGGCCGCCCGAGCCTCGGCCTTGGCCTCGGGCGCCACCGCGTCCTCGAGGTCGAGGATCACCACGTCGCAGGGCAGGGCGCGCGCCTTCTCGAGCGCCCGCGGATTGGACGCCGGCAGGTAGAGGGCGCTTCGGCGCGGCCTGGAGGGGGGCTGGGTCACGGACAATCGTCTCCTTCGCGCGTTGGCGCGCGGCGTTTCTTAGCGTTTAGGATGCGCGCATGGCCACACGCCCGATCCGCTACGACGCCGGCGCCCGTAACGTCCTGGGCCAGGAGCTGGCGCCCTGCTCCCTCGACCCGGTGACGGGCTTCTTCCGCAACGGCTGCTGCGAGACCGGCCCGCACGACACCGGCATGCACACGGTCTGCGCCGTCATGACGGCCGATTTCCTGGCGTTCTCCAAGAGCGTCGGCAACGACCTCTCCACGCCGCGGCCCGATCTCGGCTTCCCGGGCCTGAAGCCGGGGGACCGCTGGTGCCTGTGCGCGCCGCGCTGGAAGGAGGCCCTCGACGCCGGCGCCGCGCCCCAGGTGGTCCTGGAGAGCACCCACGAGGAAACCCTCGCCATCGTTCCCCTGGGGGTGCTCAAGGACTACGCGTCCAGCGCCTAGCGGCTTCAACGCCCAGGCGGCCAAGGGCGCCACGTCAGTCCGCCTTGCCGGCGCTTGCCCTTCCCACCGCTCGCTCTTCGGCGAGCGGTCCCCCCTTCCCGCGCGCGGGAAGGGAAGGTCAGAGGGGGTATTCGGCCTCCAGCCGGTAGTACGAGCCGTCGCGGCTCTGGTGGCTGGAGTAGAGGCCGAAGCGGTCCACGAGGATCGGCGGGCTCTTCAGCAGGTTGTTCGCCTGGATCCAGGCCGCCACCTCGCCGGGATCCGGCCGGCGCAGGTAGGCCAGGGTCACGTGTGGACGGTAGCTGCGCTTCTCGGGCTTGAGGCCGGCCCGCCGCGCCGCCGTCTCGCACGCTTCCGCCAGTCGTCGCAGCTCGGCGTTCTCCGCCACGCCGGCCCAGACGGCGTGGATGTCGTCGCCGTCGTCGAAAGCGCCCGCGCCCGCCAGCTCGATCTCGAACGGACGGCCGCCGATCCCGACCAGTTCGGCGTCCAGGTCGCGGGCCACGTCCTGTCGAAGCTCGCCGAAGAACCGCAGCGTCACGTGCAGCGCCTCCAGCGGCCGCCAACGGGCGCCCTCGATCCCGGCCTGCCGGAGCTGCAGGGTCCGACCGAACTCGACGGGGACGGAGAGCGCGGCGAACAGGCGGATCATCGGAACCTTCGGGAGGGGGCCTTGCTTACGACCGTATGCGAAACGATATTTCGATCGCGTCCGATTTGCGACGCGCAACCGTAAGGGCCTTGCTCTCATGAGCGACTTCAACCGCGGCTACGCGCGCTCGATCCCGGCGGATCGCGCCGACATGTCGGTGGACGCGGGCCTCCGCAGCTTCATGCTCGGCGTCTACAACAAGGTGGCGCTGGGCCTGGTCGTCTCGGCCGCGCTCGCCTACCTCACCGGCCAGTTCGCGCCCGTTCGCGACCTCATGTACACGGTCACGCCCGACGGCCGCCTGGCCGGCATGACCGTGCTCGGCATGATCGTGGCCTTCGCGCCGCTGGGCGTGATGCTGTTCGGCATGTTCGCGCTTCGCAACGCCTCCCCGAAGAGCTCGGGCATCTTCTACTGGACGATCGTCGCCCTGATCGGGGCGGGTCTCGGGGTGCTGACCCTCGTCTACACCGGGGCCTCGATCGCCTCGACCTTCCTCATCACGGCCACGGCGTTCGGCGGCCTCAGCCTGTTCGGCTACACCACCAAGAAGGACCTGACCGGCTTCGGCAGCTTCCTGCTGGTGGGCCTGATCGGCCTCGTCATCGCCTCGGTGGTGAACATCTTCCTGCAGAACTCGATGATGAACTTCATCATCAGCGTCCTGGGCGTGCTCATCTTCGCCGGCCTCATCGCCTACGACACCCAGCGCCTGAAGATGCAGTACTACGAACTGGGCGGCGACCAGGCGGCCATGGGCGTGGCCACCAACTACGGCGCGCTCAGCCTCTACATCAACTTCATCAACCTGTTCCAATTCCTGCTCTCGATCTTCGGCGACCGCCGCTGATCCCCGCCGCAGGCGCGGACCACGAGACCCCGGCGGCCCTCCGCCGGGGTTTTTCGTTGCGCCGGCCGCCTAGGCTCGCATCGCCCGTTCAATCCGCCGGGAACTCGCTCTAGCGTGGCCGCGATGTTCGAAGGCTGCCTCGCCTACCACGCCAGGATGCGTCCCCGCGCGCCGGCCTTGATCCTGCCGACGCGACGGGTGGGCTATGCCGAGCTGGACGCCGATGTGAACCGCTACGCGAGCGGCCTGCGGGAGTTGGGCCTGGGCGCAGCGAGCGGGATCGTCGCCTCAGAGACGTCCAGCCGTTACCGCCACTATGTGATGGCGCTGGCGCTGGAGCGCCTGGCCGTGGCGGCGACCCCGTGGGCCGACCGCCGCGCAGACCTGCGCCTCAGTCCCCGGCCGAGGGCCGGCGCCGCGCGGCGCATCGTGCTCGACGCGGCCTGGACGGCCGCCGTCGAGGCCGGTTCCGGCGACCCCGTCGCGCCCGCCGCCCGCGACCCCGACGCCATAGGGCGCGTCCAGCTGACCTCGGGCAGCACGGGGCGTCCTCGTCGCGTCGGCCGAAGCTGGCGGACCCTTGCACACCGGGCGGCCGAGGCCATCGCCCTCTTCGGCCACAGTCGGCCGGGCCCCTGGGTCATCCGCACCGGCCTGGAGAGCGGCCTGGGCCAGGCGCTGTCGGCCGGGGCGTGGGCGACCGGCGCCCCCGTCGCGGCGGACCTGCGGGCGCGCGACCTCGTCCGGCTGTTCGAGACCGAGGCGGACGGTCTGGTCGGGCTCACGCCGCTGCAGCTTCGCGAACTGCTTGTGGCGCTGCCGGCGGACCATCCCGGCGCGCCCACCTGGCGCTTCCTCGTCACCGGCGGCGCTCTCGCCCCGGCCACCGCCCGGCAGGCGCGCCTGCGGCTGTCGCCCGACGTTCACATCGTCTACGGCGCCTCGGAGACGGGGCGCGTGGCGGTCGGTCCCGCCAGTCGCCTCGAAACGGAGCCGGGCTGGGTCGGGTGGCCCGCCCCTGGCGTGACCGTGGAGGTCGTGGGGCCGGACGGCGCCCCGCTGCCCGTCGGCGAGGTCGGCGAGGTCCGCGTCGCGGGGCCCGCCAGCGCGAACCGCTACCTCGATGAGGGGGACCCGAGCGCCGCCAGCTTCCGGGACGGCTTCGTCTATCCGGGCGACCTCGGCCGCTTCCTGCCGGACGGGGGGCTTGTGCTGGAGGGTCGCGCGGACGACCGGATCAACATCGACGGCGTCAAGCTGTGGCCCGGACCGATCGAGGCGGCCGCGCTGGAGCACCCCGCCGTGCGCGACGCCGCCTGTTTCGCCGTCCCGGCCGAGGGGGGCCCCGACGAGGTCTGGCTGGCGCTCGTGGCCGACGCCGAGGTCGGCCGCGAGGCGATGGGCGCCTTTCTCCGGGGCAAGGGCGTGCGGCTGCCTGTCCTGCGCTTCGCCTGGACCGAGAGCTTGCCCCGCGGCGAGATGGGGAAGGTCGATCGCGCCGCCCTGCGCACCCAGACGCTGGCGGCCCTCAGGCGGGACCCGTAGCCCCTGTCGATCGGCGGATGCCGGACCTAGTCCACGACCGTGAAGCGGCCCTTGTCGAAGAACCGCAGCACCTGCTCCAGCTCGTGGCCGCGCCGCAGGATGTGTCCGCCATGGCCGACGATCGCCCAGGCGCCCTGGCGGCGGCTGAGGGCGGGCCGCTTCTCGATGCGATAGAGCGGCGCCTCGGAGCTGCGGCGGAAGACCGAAAACACCGCGCAGTCGTGGAGGGCGTCCATGCCGTAGTCGCGCCACTCGCCGGCGGCCACCATGCGTCCGTAGAGGCGGAGGAGGCGCTCCAGCTCGCGCCGTTCGAAGAAGACGCCGGCCCCGCGCGGGGCCGACTGGCTCGGATCGAGAGACATCACGCGGAAGCCTGCATGAAGTTGTTGTGTCGGACCACCAAAAATCGTGGGCGCGCGCCCGGTTCGCAGGCCGCGAAATGACCTTATTTCCGTCCCGGACCAGCCCGATGCGGCGCCGATATTGCGAGGGTCGGTTGGCCCTGAAAGACGGTCGATCCCGGATCCTGAACAGCCCCCCCAGCCCCTCTGGGTCGGCCGTGCGGCCAACCGACACCTCCCCCACCCAGACATCTCAGCGCCTCGCCCTAGCCGGCGAAGCCCGCCGCGCTCAGTCGGCGTCGCGTTCCGGGGTGCGCTCGGCGACGCCCAGCACGCGGCCGCCGCGCGGCTGCTGCACGACCACGACGGTCCGCAGCCCCTCCTCTGCGGCGGGCGGCATGCGATAGGCGGTCGGCCGTCCTCGCCAGGGGCCCAGGCGGTGGATCTGGCGCACCACGTTCTTCTGGACGACCGTCTCGCCGCGGTTGTCGCCGGCGCGCACCTGGACCTCGACCTCGTCGGGCTCGTAGCGGATCAGCCAGACCTCGGCCCCTCCGCGTCCCGGCCGTCCCGAACCCACGTCCACCCGGCGCGAACTCACGAACCGGATGTCGGGCGGGTTGCGGGGGGCCGCGGCGGCGGCGCGCACCAGGCGTTCGACCTCGGCGGACTTCAGGCCCTGGGCCTGCTCCCGACCGTCGACGACCACCTGCGGGGTGTAGGGCTCGCGCAGCTTCAGGCGCGCCACATAGGCCTTCTGCCGCTCGGAGAACTCCGGCTTGGCGAAGGTGTCGGTCCAGCCGAGATAGTCCCAGTAGTCGACGGAGAAGGTCAGAGCGAGCACGCCGTCGCGTTCGGCGAGCTTGGCGAAATAGGCGTTGGCGTCGTCGCACGAGCCGCAGCCCTGGGCCGTGAACAGTTCCACGAGCACCGGGGGCTTCGCCGCCGCGGCGCCGAGCGGCCACGCAAGCAGGAACAGGCTGAGGAGCGCGGCCATCCGCATCGCCCCGACTTACGGAAGGTTCCGGGGGCTGGCAATCTCAAGAAGGCGTGAGCGGGGGGCGCGCCCGTGCGGCGCGCCCCCCGAATCCCGCGAGCCGATCGGGCTCAGAGGCTGCGCTTCACTTCCTCGAGGTTGAAGCACTCGATGGTGTCGCCCGCCTTGATGTCCTGGAAGCCCTCGAAGGCCATCCCGCACTCCTGGCCGGCCGGGACCTCGTTGACCTCGTCCTTGAAGCGCTTGAGCGTCTTGAGGACGCCGAGCTCGAGGATGACCACGCCGTCGCGAACGATACGAACGCGGGCGCCCTTGCGGACGACGCCTTCGGTGACGCGGCAGCCGGCGACGCGGCCCACCTTCGTGATGTCGAAGGCCTGCAGGACATCGGCGTTGCCCAGGAAGGTTTCCCGCTGGATCGGCGCCAGCAGGCCCGAAAGCACGCCTTTGATGTCGTCGAGGAGGTCGTAGATGATCGCGTAGTAGCGGATTTCCACGCCCTCGCGCTCGGCCAGGGCCTGCGCCTGCTTCGAAGCACGGACGTTGAAGCCCAGGATCGACGCCCCGGCGCCCTTGGCGAGCATCACGTCGCTCTCGCTGATCGCGCCGGCGCCCGACAGGATGATCCGCGCGCGGACCTCGTCGGTGCCCATCTTGTCCAGCGAGCCCAGGATGGCCTCGGTCGAGCCCTGGACGTCGGCCTTGATGAGCAGCGGCAGCTCGGAGACCTTCTTGTCCGTGATCTTGGCCATCATCTCGGCCAGGGACGCGCCCTGGACCGGGGCGCCGGCCTTCTCGCGCTTCAGGCGGATGCGGTACTCGACGAGTTCGCGGGCGCGGGCGTCGTTCTCCACGACGGCGAACGGCTCGCCCGGATCGGGCGTGCCGTCGAGGCCGAGAATCTCGACGGGCACCGACGGCCCCGCCTCGTCCAGCTGCTCGCCCCGCTCGTTGAGGAGCGCGCGGACGCGGCCGAAGTTGGAGCCCGCCACGACGATGTCGCCGCGCTTCAGGGTGCCGCGCTTGACCAGGACCGTGGACACCGCGCCCCGGCCCTTGTCCAGCTTGGCCTCGATGACCAGGCCGTCCGCGGTACGGTCCGGATTGGCCTTGAGGTCGAGGACTTCGGCCTGCAGCAGGATGTTCTCGATCAGGTCGTCCAGGCCCAGCTTCTGGGTGGCCGAGACCTCGACCGCCTGCGTTTCGCCGCCGAGGCTCTCGACGACGATCTCGTGCTGGAGCAGCTCGTTGATCACGCGGTTCGGGTCGGCGTCGGGTTTGTCGATCTTGTTGATCGCCACGATGATCGGGGCGCCGGCCGCCTTGGCGTGCTGGATGGCCTCGATCGTCTGCGGCATGACGCCGTCGTCGGCGGCCACCACCAGCACCACGATGTCGGTGACGTTGGCGCCGCGCATCCGCATGGCGGAGAAGGCGGCGTGGCCGGGCGTGTCGAGGAAGGTGACCTTCTGGCCGTTCTCGAGCCGGACCTGGTAGGCGCCGATGTGCTGGGTGATGCCGCCGTGCTCGCCCGACACGACGTCGGTGGAGCGCAGGGCGTCGAGCAGCGACGTCTTGCCGTGGTCGACGTGGCCCATGACGGTGACCACCGGGGGCCGCGGCTCCAGGTGATCGTCCACGTCCTCGGCGCCGATGAAGCCCTCTTCGACGTCGGCCTCGGACACGCGCTTCACGGTGTGGCCGAACTCGGTGGCCACCAGTTCGGCGGTGTCGTTGTCGATGACGTCGTTGATCTTCAGCATCACGCCCTGACGCATCAGGAACTTGATGATCTCGACGCCACGCGTGGCCATGCGGTTGGCCAGTTCGCCCACCGTGATCACGTCGGGAATGACGACCTCGCGGGCCACGCGGGCCTGCTCGACCGCACCGCCCTTGCGCTTCTCGCGCTCACGCTCGCGGGCGCGGCGCACCGACGCCAGCGAACGCATCCGCTCGGCGCCCTCGGCGTCCCCGGCCACGGCCTGGATGGTGAGGCGGCCTTCGCGGCGGTTCGGCGCGCCCTTGGCGCGGCTGATGGCGCCCTTGCCGGGCTCGTTGCTGCGGCGGCGGTCGTCCTCGTCGCGGCGGTCCATGACCGAACCGCCGGGCCGCGGGGCCTGGCGGGCGGCGCGCTGCACCTCGGGCGTGGCCGGCGGGGCGTTGGGTCCGACGCGCGGGCCGCCGGGCCCGCGGGGGCCGCCGGGACCACGGGCGCCGTCGCGGGGCGGCGCGGGGCGCGGGGCGAGCGCCGAGTAGCGGACGGTGCCGCCTTCGGGACGCGGGCCGCCGCCGCCCTGCGGACGGTCGCCGTCGCGCCGCGGCGGGCCGCGGTCGTCGCGCGGCGGACGCGGGCCGCGGTCGCCATCGGCGCGGGGCGCGCGCTGGTTGAAGTTGGCGTTCTCGAAGCGGCCCGCAGGCCGCTCGGGACGGTAGGTGGTGGTGGTGGGCCGGTCGTCGCGGCGGTCGTGCGACGGCTGGTAGGTGCGCGTCTGGCCCGGCGCCGTCGGCGCGGAGGGCGGCGCGGCCGGGCGCGGCGGCGCGGCCGCGGCGGGCGGTGGCGGCGGGGCGGCCGGCTGTGCGGCC
>NZ_JAEUMN010000082.1 GCF_016793225.1 Phenylobacterium sp. | reverse complement strand
GAGAAGGCCATGGCGGCGTAGATGTAGCCCTTGGGCACGTGCATCCCGAAGCCGTCGGCGATCAGGACCGCGCCGATCATCAGCAGGAAGCCCAGCGCCAGCATCACGACGGTGGGGTTGTTGTTGATGAAGTTGGCCAGCGGATCGGCCGCCACCAGCATGATCGCCACGGTGATCACCACCGCCGCCACCATGATCGGCAGGTGCTCGGTCATGCCCACGGCCGTCAGGATCGAGTCGATCGAGAAGACCAGGTCCAGCAGGATGATCTGGAAGATCGCCGCGCCCAGGCCGTTCACGACCGGCGCCTTGGTGTTCAGCAGGCCGTGGGTGTCCTGCGGATCCACCTTCTCGTGGATCTCGGTGGTGGCCTTCCAGACGAGGAAGAGACCGCCGGCGATGAGGATCAGGTCGCGCCAGGAGAAGGTGAGGTCGATGTCGCCGGGCGGATCCCAGGGGATCGAGAACACCGGCTGCACCAGGCCGACGATGAAGGCCAGCGTGGAGAGCAGGGCCAGGCGCATGATCAGCGCGAGCGCGATCCCGATGCGGCGCGCCCGCTGGCGCTGATGCTCGGGCAGCTTGTTCGAGAGGATCGAGATGAAGATGAGGTTGTCGATCCCCAGCACCACCTCCATCACGATGAGCGTGACGAGCGCAGCCCAAGCGGCCGGGTCGCTGACCAGAGCGGCGATATCCATCGATCTCTCCGAAAATTCCCCAGCGCCCTATCTAGTGGCTCCGCTTCCGACGGCTAGGGCCGGGACGAAGTTCCTTTGCGGCGCCGGTTTTTTGCACAGCGGCGCCTCCGCTCAAGGGTTTGTGAAGCGGCGGATTCTCCTCTTGGGGGAATTCGCGCGAAGCCTTGGCCAGGGATCGCGAGCTCTTGTTTCGCATTGTTACGCTTTCGCGAGACAAAGCTAATATTAGGAAATCAAGGGTTAACCCAGGGTCCGAATTCGAGTTGTCTACAGCTCAAATACGAACTCGATAGGCGATGTTCGCCAATAGTTTTCTTCGAACAGCGACAAATACTGCGCCAATTCGGGATGTGATTGAGCGGCGGCGATGCCTCGGTAGGCGCATGTCTGCCGCCGGCTGTGGATAATCCAGCCGCGACATCGCGCCGCGATGCGTAAACCCTCTTTTCACTGAAGCAGGATACGGTTACCCCTTCACCTGTCAGTGCGGGGAGTTTCCGATCAATGCGCAAACGGACGCGGACCCTTTGGGGTTCCCTGGCCGCCGCGGCGTTCGTCGCTCTCGCTCCGGCAGGAGCTGTGGCCGATACCTATTGGCAGTGCGTGCCCTTCGCGCGCCTGATCTCCGGCATCCAGATCTTCGGTGACGCCCGGACCTGGTGGCAGCAGGCCGCCGGCAAGTACGAGACGGGCTTCACGCCGAGGACCGGCGCCGTCCTGGCGTTCAAGCCGACCCAGCGGATGCGCCTGGGCCACGTGGCCGTGGTGAGCCAGGTGCTCACCGACCGCGTGATCCAGATCACCCACGCCAACTGGAGCCCGATCGAGGGTTCGCGCGGCAAGGTCGAGAAGGACGTCACGGTCATCGACGTGTCGCCCGCGGGCGACTGGAGCGAGGTGAAGGTCTGGTACGACCCGAACCGCGACCTCGGCGGCTCCACCTATCCGACGCACGGCTTCATCTACCAGGACGCCTCGGCGCGTGTCCTGGCCGCCTCGGGCGTCAGCCGCCTGCAGAACGGCGCGATCGCGGTGGCCCAGTCCGCCGCCTCGCAGATGGCCAGCGCCGTGCGGCCCGGCCAGGGCCCGATGAGCCTGCTGTCGCAGGCCGCGGACTCCACCGACCGGATCGCCGCCCTCATCGCCGCCGCCACGCGCTCGGACTCGTCCTCCCGCTGACCCCCGGCGGTTGACGCCCGCGCGGGCGCACGGTCTGAAAGGGACTGGGCGGAGAATCGCGCATGCTCTACGTCTTCCGGCGCGGCAAGGGCCAGAGCCAGGTCACCGCGCTCGCCCCCGGCTGGACGCCCGAGGCGGACGTGGTCTGGATCGACCTCGTCAAGCCGACGCGCGAGGAGGAAGTCGCCGTCGAGACGGCCCTTGGGGTCGATCTCCCCACGATCGAGGAGATGCAGGCGCTGGAGCCGTCCAGCCGGCTCTACCAGGAGCACGGCGCGACCTTCATGACCTCGACGCTGATCGCGCGAAGCCACGAGGACCATCCGTTCGCCACGCCCGCCACCTTCGTCCTGTCGAAGGGCGTGCTGGTGACCCTGCGCTACGAGAACCTCCGCGCCTTCACCGTCTTCGGGGAACGGGCGGCGGAGGGCGATCCGGCCACCGGCGCCGCCATGCTGATGGGCCTCTGGGAGGCCATCGTGGAGCGGCTCGCCCGCACCCTCGACGACATGGGCGACCGGGTCGAGGACGTCTCCACCGCCATCTTCCACAGGCCGCGCGCCGGCAACTTTCGGCCGCTGCTGACCGGCCTCGCCCAGGCCCAGTCGGTGACCTCCCTGGTCCGCAACTCTCTGGTCAGCCTCTCGCGGGCGCTCAGCTTCGCCGGCCTCTCCAGCGAGATCGGCGGGGAGGAGGAGAGCCGGGCGCACCTGGAGTCGCTGAAGCGCGACGTCCAGTCGCTCACCGAGAACGCCGGCCAGCAGTCGAGCCACATCGCCTTCCTGCTCGACGCGGCGCTGGGCCTCATCACCATCGAGCAGAACGGAATCATCAAGTTCTTCTCGGTGGCCGCGGTGGCCTTCATGCCCCCGACGCTGATCGCCTCGATCTACGGCATGAACTTCGCCCACATGCCCGAACTGGCCTGGATGGCGGGCTATCCCTTCGCCTTGCTGCTCATGGTCGTCGCCGGCGTGGTCCCGGTGCTGTGGTTCAAGCAGCGGGGCTGGCTCTAGCCACCGGAAGTTGCGCTCAAGGTTCGCTTAAGGACGTCGCGCAACCCATCCTTAAAGCGCGGGCGGCATGGTGAACGCGAAGGCCTTCATGTCGTCCGCACCCCAACAGCATCATACGGCGCTCGACGTCCACGCCCTGCGGGAGGCGCTCGACGCGCATCAGCGCTACCTGTCCGGCCGATCGGGCGGCCGGCGGCTCGCGCTGCACTATGCGGACCTGGCCAACTGCAGCCTCGAGGGCGTCGACCTGAGGGACGCGGACTTGACCGGCGCCAAGCTCTCGGGCGCGACCCTGGCCCGCTCGAACTTCTCCCGCGCGATCCTGTTCGGCGCAGACCTGCGCGAAGCCGACATGCGCCACGTGAACCTGAAGCGGGCCGACCTGCGCGGCGCGTGCATGCGCGGCGCCAACCTGGCCGGCGCCGAGCTCGCCGGCTGCGACCTGCGCGAGGGGCGCATCGCCCTGCAGGACAAGCTGGACGGCTTCCGCATCCTGCGTCACGAGCACCGCCCGGGCGAACTGAACTACGCCGTGCTGTCGGGCGCCAACCTCGCCGGCGCCCAGATGACCGGCGCGGTCGCCATGACCTCGGACTTCACCGACGCGAACCTCTCGGGCGCGGTGCTGACGGGCGCCAAGCTGATGCGCGCGGTCCTGGACGGCGCGGACCTCTCGAACGCCGACCTGGGCGGGGCGGACCTCACCGGCGCCTCGATGAAGCGGGCGGTGCTGAACGGCGTGAACCTGAACCAGGCGCGGCTGGACGACGCCGACCTCACGGGCGTGCTGCGCGCGCCCCCGCCCATCTTCTACGTGGACGACAAGTCGCTGAGCGAGGTCGTGGCCGAACACGAGGCCTTCTGCGACTCGGGCGGGCGGCAGGGCAAGGTGACCAAGCTCGCCGACGTCGACTTCCGGCCGCTGAGGTCGCTGAAGAAGCGGCGGCTCTCGGGCCTCGCGGCGCCGCGCTCGATCTTCTTCGGCCTCGACATGGAGGGGGTGCAGCTCCAGGGCGCCGACCTCTCGGGCTGCGACCTGCGGGGCGCCAACCTGCGCGACGCGGACCTGCGCGGCGCGCGGTTCACCCACGCACAGCTCGCCCGCGCCGACCTGCGGGGCGCGAAGATGGGTCCGCTGGCCATCGGCGACAACCGCTTCGTCCGCACCGACTTCTCCCGCGCCTCGATGCGCGGCGCCGACCTGCGCGGCGCGAGCGCGCCCCGCGCGCGCTTCCTCGAGGCCGAGCTGGACGGCGCGCGCCTCGCCGGCTGCGACCTGGCGGGCGCGGAGCTGGAGATCTAGAACGCCCCGCCGCGGCCCTGGCCGCCGGCGAAGCGGGTCGCGCCTTCGACGTGCGAGCCGGTGCGCAGGGTCTCGAGGCCGACCTGGACCTCGAAGGCCGTCGCCTCGTCCCAGTCCAGGGACCACTGGGCGAGCGCCGAGAGCCGGTCGTTGCGCATGCAGAGCTGCGGGAAGGCCGAGAGCTGCCTGGCCAGCGCCACCGCCGCGGTCAGCGCCTCGCCGTCGGGCACGACGCGGTTGGCGAGCCCCATCGCCAGCGCCTCGGCGGCGCCCACGGGCCGGCCGGTGAGGATCATGTCCATCGCCCGCGAGTGGCCGATGAGCCGCGGCAGCCGCACGGTGCCCAGGTCGATCAGCGGCACGCCGAAGCGCCGGCAGAAGACCCCGAAGGTCGCGCCCTCGGCCGCCACGCGCAGGTCGGCCCAGCACGCCACCTCCAGGCCCCCGGCCACCGCCGGCCCCTCCACCGCGGCGATCACCGGCTTGCCCAGCCGCAGGCGCGTGACGCCCATCGGGCCCAGGTCGCCGTCCGGGCGGATCGGGTTGGCGTCGGACCGCCGCCCGTCGCCGGCGATCGCCTTCAGATCGGCGCCGGCGCAGAAGTACCCGCCGCGCCCGGTCAGCACGGCGACGTCCAGGCCCTCGTCGGCGTCGAAGGCCTTGAAGGCGTCGTAGAGTCGGCGCGCGGTGGCGCCGTCGTAGGCGTTGCGCCGCTCCGGGCGCTCGACGGTGACGATGCAGATGCGTCCGTCGTGCTCGACGCTCACGGTGGTCATCGCCGGATCCTCCCTTGCTGGCCCCCATCGTGGCGCTTGCGGGGGGCGGGAAGGCAAGGGCAAATGCCGCCTCCAAAGGGAGGGCGCGGCATGAACAAGGCCGAGAAGCTGGGGTTCTCGTCGGCGCGGCTGGCGCGCATCGACCGGTTCCTGCAGGAGAAGTACGTCGGTCCCGGCAGGCTGCCGTGCGCCCACTTCGTCCTCGCCCGCCGCGGCGAGGTGGTCCACCAGACGCTGCTCGGCCAGCAGGACCCGGAGCGGGGCGTCGCGATCGCCGACGACACCGTCTACCGCATCTACTCCATGACCAAGCCGGTCACGTCGGTCGCGCTGATGCAGCTGGTCGAGGAAGGCGCGATCGCGCTGGACGATCCGGTGGCCCGGCACATTCCCGAGTGGAGCGACCTGGCCGTCTTCTCGGCGGGAACGGGGCCCTATCTCACGACGCCCTGCGCCCGGCCGATGCAGGTGGTCGACCTGCTGCGCCACACCTCGGGGCTGACGTACGGCTTCCAGAACCGCACCAACATCGACGCCGCGTATCGCCGGCTGAAGCTGGAGGCGATGCACGGCGGGCACGACCTGGAGGCCATGATCCAGCTGATGGCCAAGGTCCCGCTGGAGTTCTCGCCGGGCGAGGCCTGGAACTACTCGGTCTCGACCGACGTGTGCGGCTACCTGGTGCAGAAGATCGCCGGCAAGCCGCTGGACGAGGTGTACCGCGAGCGGATCTTCGAGCCCCTGAAGATGGTCGACACCGGCTTCCACGTCCGCGACGACCAGCGGAGCCGCTTCGCGGCCTGCTACGACGCCCAGCCGGGCGGCGGGACGAAGCTGCAGGACGATCCGCAGAAGAGCCCCTATCTCGCGCCGCCCAGCCTGCTGTCGGGCGGCGGCGGCCTCGTGGGCACCACGGCCGACTACCTGCGGTTCGCCAACATGCTGCTGAACCGCGGCGAGCTCGACGGGGCCCGGATCCTGGCGCCGAAGACCGTCGACCTGATGGCCTCGAACCACCTGCCGGGCGGCGGGGACCTGACCCAGCTGTCGCGCTCGCTGTTCTCGGAGAGCACCAACGCCGGGGTGGGCTTCGGCCTGGGCTTCGCGGTGGTGTTCGACCCGCCGCAGACGCTGATCCCGTGCAGCGTGGGCGAGTTCTACTGGGGCGGCGCGGCCTCGACCGCCTTCTGGGTGGACCCCGTGGAGGAGATCACCGCGGTGTTCATGACCCAGCTGCTGCCCAGCTCGACCTACCCGATCCGCCGCGAGCTGCGGACGCTCACCTACGCCGCCCTGATGGAGACCACGGGATAGCCTTTCGGCGCTGTGCCTAGCGGGCCTTCTCGGTCTCCTTCTCGGGCGCGCGGGCGGCGGCCTCGGCGGCGACTTCGGTCTCCTCGACGCCGGACGGCGGGGCCATGCCGGTGTCCAGCGTCTCGCCGTGCGGCGTCGTGGGCAGCATCCGCGACTTCCGCCAGCCGCCCCAGCGGTAGTAGGCCGCCGCCAGCAGCAGCGACACGAGGCTGCCCGCCGGGAAGCTGAGCCAGACCGCGTCGGCGCCCAGCATCGGCTCCAGCGCGTTGGCGAGCGGCACCCGCACGCCCCACAGGGCGATGATCATGGCCAGGAGCGGCGGCCAGACCGCGCCGGTGGCCCGCACGATGCCCGAGAAGATGAAGGCCATGCCGAAGGGGATGAAGCCCCAGAGCACGATGGAGTTGATGTGCACGGCGATGGGCAGCGAGGGGCTGCCGGCCGGCAGGAAGGCCTGCAGGATGATCGGGTCCAGCAGGTAGATGATCACGATGGGCGTCGCCGAGAAGATGGCGGCGTACATGACGCCCACGCGGGCGATCTTGCCCACGCGCTCCATGTTGCCCGCGCCGACGTTCTGGGCGGCCATGGACGAGACCGCGGCGCCCAGCGCCATCGCCGGCATCTGGACGTAGGTCCACACCTGGACGGCGGCGCCGTAGGCGGCCGCGGTGGTCGAGCCGTAGCCGTTCACCAGGCTCATCATGGTGACGGCCGCCAGGCTGATGACGATCATCTGGAACGCCATCGGCAGGCCCTTGAAGACCAGGTTCTTCACCACGTCCCAGTCGGGCCGGAAGCTGCGCCACTCCGCCGGCGTCAGCACCAGGATGCTCCGTCGGCGGTAGAGGTGCGTGACCATGACGGCCAGCGTGGTGCTCTGGGCGATCAGGGTGGCGGTGGCCGAGCCCACGATGTCGAGGCGGGGGAACGGGCCGACCCCCATGATCAGCAGCGGGTTCAGCGTCACCTCCAGCCCCACCGCCACGAGCGAGAAGAAGAAGGGCGTGCGCGAGTCGCCGGCGCCGCGCTGGGCCATCATCAGGAAGGTGAAGGCGTAGAGGATCGGGATCGCGGTGAAGATCACCCGCAGGTAGGCGATGGCGTCGCGCTTGGCGTCGGGCGGCGTGGCCATGCCGGTGAGGATCGCCGGGGTGAGCGTGTAGCCCAGCGCGCCCACGACCGTCGACAGCGCCAGGAAGAAGAGCGTGGCGGTGCCCACGACCCGCCGCGCCAGGTCGCGGTCGCCCGCGCCCACCGCCTGGCCGATCATGATGTTGGCGGCCATGCTCATCCCGAACATGGCCCCCAGCATCAGGAAGAAGATCTGGTTCGAGTTCGAGATGGCGGTCAGCGCCGCCTCGCCCAGCACATGGCTGACCCAGACCGCGTTCGCCGTCCCGTTCAGCGACTGCAGGATGTTCGAGCCCATCACGGGCAGGGCGAACAGGATCAGCGTCTTGCCGATGGGCCCGGTGGTGAGATCGGGCATGCGCCGGCCGCCCGGCATTCCGCCGGGCCCGCGCATCGCCCCGCCGCCGCTTCCCTCCACGGCCGATTCCTCTCCTGGCTCGCACCGCTTCTACGGGCGCGCCGTTGCGGCATACAAGCGGCGTGTCGGCGCACCGTCGTTTGAGCCGGCCGGCGTTCCCGCTATGACGCGCCCATGAGCCTCAAGATCCTGCAGTTCGGAACCACGGGCCAGCTCGGGCTGGAGCTGCTGCGCCAGGCCCCCGCCCACGACGTGACGGTCACCGCGCTGGGCCGGGCCGACGCCGACCTCGCCGACCCCGCCGCGGCGGCCGAGGCCGTGCGCCGGCACAGGCCCGGGCTCGTGGTGATCGCCGCCGCGCACACGGCCGTGGACCAGGCCGAGTCCGAGCGGGATCTCGCCTTCACGGTGAACGCCGAGAGCCCCGGCGCCATCGCGGCGGCGGCGGCCGAGGTGGGCGCGGCGGTGATCAACGTCTCCACCGACTACGTCTTCGACGGCGCGGGCGGGGCGCCCTATCGCGAGGACGCGGCGACGAACCCGCTGAACGTCTACGGCGCCTCCAAGCTGGCGGGCGAACGGGCGGTGGCGGCGGCGAATCCGCGCGCGCTCAGCATCCGCACGTCCTGGGTGGTCTCGCCGCACGGCAAGAACTTCATCAAGACCATGCTGCGGGTGGCGGCGGCGGGGAACCCGCTGAAGGTGGTGGACGACCAGTCGGGCCGGCCCACCAGCGCGGCCGACCTCGCGGGCTTCATCCTGGCGATCGCCCCCCGGCTCGCCGCGGCGCCGGCCGGCGATCCGGCGTTCGGCGTCGTTCACTTCGCCAATTCGGGCGAGGTCACCTGGCGCGGCTTCGCCCAGGCGATCTTCGCCGAGGCCCTGGGCGAGTCCGCGCCCGAGGTCGCGCCCACCACCACCGCCGAATACGTCACCCCGGCCCGGCGGCCGCTGCGCGCCACCATGGACCTGGGCCGCCTCGAAGCCGTCTACGGCGTGCGCCCCCGCCCGTGGCGGGACGCCCTGCGCGAGATCCTGGCCGAGCTGAAGGCCGCGCTCTAGCGGCCCTCGGCGCCTGCGGCCCGGGTCGCGGCGACCTCGGGCGGCGGGCCCGCGGGCGGACCCTCCTGGAGCCACACCACGACCGCCGCGAAGATCCCCGCCAGCGCGGACAGCGTCAGCATCGTCGTCCAGCTCATCCCGCACCCTCCCGGCGCGGGGGTATAGCGGCTGTCGCGCGGCGGGCGCGGCGGCAGGCGCCCGAAATGAGCAGGCGCTAGAAGTCCAGCCCCAGGGCGTGGAGGCCGCGGTAGAGGCGGCGCAGGTTGGCGAGGTTGGCCGCCAGGAACTCGCGATGGAGGGCAGTGTCGAGGGCGCTCGCGGGGGTGATCACGCCGCCCTTGACGCGCACGCAGTGGCCGCCGCGGATCAGGATCTCCACGTGCCGGCGCGTGGTCTCGTAGGGCAGCCCCAGGGACGCCGCCAGCGAGAGGACGCTGACCGGCCGGCGCTCGGCGTCCGGCGGGATGTCGTCGATCTCGGTGTAGCCCCCCTTCGTCATCAGGTGGGCGACGTTGGCCTGGGTGAGGGCCAGGGACACCAGGCCCGTCAGCAGGTGGCCGCCCGAGAGCTGCCCGAGCAGGTTCAGCGACCGCAGGACGTAGTCGGCGCTGTGGCGGGCCGCCGCCCGGGCGGCCGTGGCGTTGGCTGGAGGTGCGGCGGACATCAGGCCAGGCGGCTCCGCAGCCGGCCGTAGGCGAGATAGGCGCCCACGCCCACGGCGTTCCAGATGAAGAAGAACAGGATCGTCTTCGCCTGCAGGCTGCTGAAGAGCCACAGGCAGCCCGCCACCGTCGCGGGGGCCACGATCCAGACCAGCGGCGTCACGAACGGGCGTTCCAGCGCCGGATCCCGCCGCCGCAGGACCATCACGGCGAACGCGGTGGCGATGAACGCGGCCAGGGTGCCGGCGTTGGCCAGGGACGCGATCTCGTCCAGCGGCATGATCCCGGCGATGACCGCGGCGATGACGCCGGTCAGGATCGTCACCGCCGCCGGGACGCCGCGGCGATCGACGGTGGCGAGGCGCGCCGGCAGAAGGCCGTCCCGCGCCATGGCGAAGAAGACCCGGCTCTGGCCGAACATGAACACCATGATGACCGTCGGCATCGCGACGACCGCCGCGCCCGCGATCAGCTCGGCGGCGGTGTTCTGCCCGAGGGCCTTCAGCGCATAGGCCAGCGGCTCGGAGCTGCGGGAGAAGGGCTCGTAGGGGACCACGCCCAGGGCGCAGGCGGCGATCACCATGTAGATCAGCGTGCAGACCGCCATCGAACCCACGATGCCGATGGTGAGGTCGCGGCGCGGGTTCCGGGCCTCCTCGGCCGCCGTCGAGATGGCGTCGAACCCGTAGAAGGCGAAGAAGATGATCGCCGCGGCGCCCATGACTCCGTACTTCTTGCCGTCGATCTCGTGCGCGCCGTACCCGAAGGGGGCGAAGTCGCCGAAGTTCGCCGCGTCGAAGTGCGGCAGGGTGAAGGCCACGAACACCGCCAGGGCGACGAGCTTCACGCACACCAGGACGAAGTTGATCACCGCGCTCTCGCGGGTGCCGATCAGGAGGACGCCGGTCACCACCAGGGCGATGAACACGGCGGGAAGGTCGATGACCCCCTTGTCGAGGAACATCTCCGGGACGCCCCAGCCGCGCAGCAGGCCCGAGGCGTAGCCCGACCAGCCCACGGACACGGCGCTGCAGACCAGCGTGTACTCGAGGATCAGGCTCCAGCCGACGATCCAGGCGAGGCCCTCGCCCAGCGTCACATAGGTGTAGGTGTAGGCGCTTCCGGCCTGTGGGGTCAGGCTGGCCATCTCGGAGTAGCAGAGCGCGGCCAGCGCGCAGATGAGCCCGGCGGCGGCGAAGGACAGGATGACGGCGGGCCCGGCCAGGCCCGCGGCCACGCCCGTGAGCGTGTAGATGCCGGTCCCGATGATGGCGCCGATGCCCAGCGCCATGAGGTGCGGCCATCCCAGCGTCGCTTTCAGCCGGCGGCCGTCGTGCGCCGAGGCGTGCTCCAGCGGCTTGATCCGCGTCAGGAAGTTCATGGACGCCCCTGTTCGACCGGCCCATTTGGCCTGCGTCGCGACGCACTGCCAAGCCTTGCCGCTGGCGGCGATGCGCGCGAGCCTGCCGGCCATGCGCCGTCTTCTGTTCGTGCTCGCCCTCGCGTTCGCCGTCCCCGCGTTCACGCCCGCCCTCGCCGAGGACCGGCCGCTCGACCGGCTGGTCGCCGACTACGAGGCCTACGCCCTCGGGCAGGATCCGGTGACCGCCGGCCGGGAGGGCGACCGGGGGGCGCTGGCGCGGCTGCCCGACGCCTCGCTCGCCGCGGACCTGCAGCGCCGCGCCGCCTACGAGGCGTTCCAGGCGCGGCTGTCGGCCGTCGACCCGGCCGGCCTGTCGCCCGAGGCCCGGCTGAACCGCGAATTCCTGGCCTGGACCCTCGACCGACGCCTGAAGAGCCTCGCCTTCGACGAGGCGCGGATGCCGTTCAACAGCGACAGCGGCTTCGACATCGAGATGAACTACTACGCCTCGACCACGCCGCTCGACAGCGAGGCCGACGCCGAGGCCTGGATCGCCCGCCTCCGCGCCCTGCCGGGCTACTACGCCCAGAACATCGAGAACGCCCGGCGCGGCGTGCGCACGGGCTTCACCCAGCCCGCGACCACCGGCGAGGCGGTGCTGAAGCGCGCCCGGGCCGCCGCGGCCGCGCCGGTCGAGACCGACCCGCTGCTGAAGCCCTTCGCCGCCGCGAAGCTGCCCCCCGCGCGGGCCGCCGAACTCAGAGCCGCCGCCGAGGCGGTGATCCGCGACCGGATCCGGCCCGCCCAGCGCCGGTTTGCCGAATTCCTCGAGCGCGAATACCTCCCCGCGAGCCGCAAGGGGCTGGGGGCGCGGACGCTCGCGGGCGGCGAAGCCTACTACCGCTGGCTCGTGGCCGACCACACGACCACCGCGATGACGCCCGACCAGATCCATGAGCTGGGCCTCGCCGAGGTGGCGCGGATCCGCGCCCGGATGGAGGAGGTCAAGGCGGAGGCCGGTTTCCAGGGCGACCTGTCCGCCTTCATCCGCTTCCTGCGGACCGACCCGCGGTTCTACGCCCGCACCCGCGAGGAACTGCTCGAGAAGACCGCCTGGTTCGACAAGCGGGTGGACGACCAGATGCCGCGCTGGTTCGGCCGCCTGCCCCGGCTGCCCTTCGGGGTGCGGCCCGTGCCGGCCGAGATCGAGGAGGGCTACACCTCGGCCCGCTATTTCGAGGGCGCGCCGAAGCAGGGCGTCGCGGGCGGCCACATCGTCAACACCAGCCACCTCGACCAGCGCCCGCTGTTCGAGATGCCGGCGCTGGCGGCGCACGAGGCGCAACCCGGCCACCACACCCAGATCGCCCTGGCGCAGGAGCTGGAGGGCGTGCCCGCGTTCCGCCGCAACGCCGGGGTCACCGCCTTCACCGAGGGCTGGGGGCTCTACGCCGAGCGCCTGGCGGGCGAGATGGGCCTCTACCGGAACCCCTACGAGACCTTCGGCATGCTCTCGATGGAGATGTGGCGCGCCTGCCGCCTGGTGGCGGACACCGGCATCCACTGGAAGGGCTGGACGGTGGCCCAGGCGAAGACCTGCTTCACCGACAACACGGCCCTCGCCCCGCTGAACATCGACGTGGAACTGGCCCGCTACGTGGGATGGCCGGGGCAGGCGCTGGCCTACAAGGTGGGGCAGATGAAGATCCTGGAGCTGCGCGAGCGGGCGCGCGGGCGTCTCGGCGACCGCTTCGACATCCGCCGCTTCCACGACGCGGTCCTGCTGGCGGGCCCCCTGCCCCTGGGCCTGCTGGAGCAGCGCATCGAGGCCTGGACCGCTGCGGAGGCGGCGCGCTAGCCGCGGCGTCGGGTCCGGGTGGAACGCCCGCGCGCCCGGCTGCTAAGCTGAGGCCTTCGGGGGGCGGACATGGGCGCGCTGACGTACTGCACGGTGGGCTCGAACCGCCTCGAGGACGCGAAGGCGTTCTACGACGCCCTGCTGTCCCTGGCGGGACTGGAGCCGATCTTCGAGCATCCCACGGGCGGTCGCGTGTACGGGACCGCCGCCGGGCCCAACTTCGGCGTCCTGGGCCCGTTCGACGGCCGGCCGGCGACGGTGGGGAACGGTTCGATGTTCGCGTTCATCTTCGACACCCGCGAGGATGTCGAGCGCTTCCACGCCAAGGGTCTCGAACTGGGCGGCGCCTGCGAAGGTCTTCCCGGGGTCCGCGGGGGCGGGTTGTACCTTGCGTACTTCCGCGACCTCGACGGCAACAAGCTGTGCGCCTACGCGATGCCGGGCGCCCCGATCCGGCGCCGTTCGCCATCTGAACATTGATTAGAAATAATGATGCAACGCGCATCTGCTCGACTATGATCTGACGTAGCAATCAAATTCGAACGGACCCGCCAGGACCCAACCCGGCGGGATCCCTGGGGAGGATACCGGATGACGAAGGCCCGCCTTTCGATGCTGGCGGCGACCGCCTCGGCCAGTGCGCTGCTTGTCGGCTGCACCACGGACGGCCAGGCGCCCAACGCGTTCGCGAACGCGGCTCCGGCCTCGGCCGTGGCGGGCGTCGCGACGCCGGTCTCGGTCGACAACTTCATGCTCGCCGACACCGACTACATGGGCCACGAGCTCTACCGCACCGACGCCAAGCTGGTGGTTCTGATCAGCCACGCGAACGGCTGCCCCATCGTGCGCAATCTCGCCCCGGCGATCCGGGAGCTGAAGGCCAAGTACGAGGGCCAGGGCGTCCAGTTCCTGATGGTCAACTCCGCCGTCCAGGACAGCATGGAGGCGATCGCGGCCGAGAAGGCCGAGTACGGGTTCGACGTGCCGATCCTGAAGGACGCCAACCAGCTGGTGGGCGAGCAGCTGGGCGTGACGCGCACCGGCGAGTTCTTCGTGGTCGATCCCAAGACCTGGAAGATCCTGTACCGCGGCCCGCTGGACGACCGGCTCGACTACGGCGCCCAGAAGGCCAAGGCCGACCACACCTGGACGACCGACGCCATCGAGGCGGCGCTGGCCGGCCGGCCGGTCGTGCAGGCCACGCAGCAGTCCCGCGGCTGCCTGATCGACTTCCCCGAGCGCGGGAAGGTCGCCCAGATCTCATACGCCAAGCAGGTCGCGCCGATCCTCGAGAAGAAGTGCGCCAGCTGCCACACCGAGGGCGGCATCGGCCCGTTCGCCATGTCCAGCTACGAGATGGTGAAGGGCTTCTCGCCGATGATCCGCGAGGTCATCCGCACCGACCGCATGCCGCCGTGGAACGTGGACGCCCACGTGGGCAAGTGGGACGACGACAAGAGCCTCACGCCCACCGAGATCAAGACGCTGGTGAAGTGGGTCGAGCAGGGCGCGCCGCGCGGCGACGGTCCCGACGTGCTGGCCTCCAACGCCAAGAAGCGCAAGGTGACCGAGTGGCCGCTGGGCAAGCCGGACCTGGTGCTCGAGATCCCGGCCTACACCATCCCCGCCTCGGGCGTGGTGGACTACCAGCGGCCGGTGGTCGCCAACCCGCTCACCGAGGGCAAGTGGGTCAAGGCGTCCAGCTATGTGGTCGGCTCGCGCCAGGGCGTGCACCACTTCCTGTCGGGCTACCTCACGGAAGTGCCGAAGGACGGCAAGGGCAACGAGAGCCGCTGGGGCGCGTCCATGGGCGGCTACGCGGTGGGCGCCGAGGCGACGCTGTGGCCCAAGAACGTCGGCACCTACCTGCCGCCGGGCGGCGCCGTCGGCTTCCAGGCGCACTACACGCCCTTCGGCAAGGAAGCGACCGACAAGTCCCTGCTAGGCCTCTACTTCTACAAGGACGGCGAGAAGCCCGAGCTGATGATGCGCAACTCGGTGATCGTGGACAATTCGATCCGCATCCCCGCCGGCGCGGCGCGTCACAAGGAGACGGCCTACCTCGAGATCCCGAAGGAGATGCTGCTCTACTCGGCGTTCCCGCACGCCCACTACCGCGGCTACGCCTCGGACCTCTGGGTGCATCTGCCCGACGGCACGAAGAAGCGCCTGCTGGCGATGCCGCGCTACGACTTCAACTGGCAGCGCGAGTACACCTTCGCCGAGCCGGTGAAGATCCCCGCCGGCTCGCGGCTCGTCGCGAACTACTGGTACGACAACTCCAAGCAGAACCCGGCCAACCCGGACCCGACCAAGACGATCGTCTGGGGCGACCAGTCCTGGGAGGAGATGTTCTACACGGCCATCCGCTACCGGTGGACCGAGGAGACGGCGGCCAAGCAGGTGAACTACGACCAGCTCGTCGACCAGAGCCGCCTCATGGGCATGTTCGACGACAACCTGGACGGCAAGATCCAGGTCGCCGAGTTCCGCGGCGAGCTGGGCGACCGGCTGAAGCCGTTCTTCGCCCAGATGGACCAGGACAAGTCGGGCGGCGTCGAGAACGGCGAGCTGCAGGCGGCCCTGAAGATGATGGGCAACATGCGCCGTCGCCAGCAGCAGTCGGCCGAACAGCCGGCGGCGCCGGCGCCGGTGGCCAAGCCCGCGGCCGGCGGCGGCGGGCGGTAGCGGAACGGCCTCTCCCCGGCTAGACCACCGGCCGGGGAGAAACCCATGCGCCTGCTGCTCCACGAGAAGTCCTACGCCCGCAACCGGGCCGCCCTCGACGCCTTTGGCGCGGCCCTCGAGCTGCTGCTGATCGACGACCAGGGCCAGATCCGGCTCGCGGGCGCGCCCGTGAGCGTCGACGACGCGCAGCCCGACGCGGCCTGGGCCAACCCCGACACGTTCTTCTCCGGCGCCGGCCGGCCGTTCATGGCCGCGGTCCTGAAGTCGCCGCGCCTGCGCTGGATGCAGAGCGGCGCGGCCGGGTTCGACAATCCGGTGTTCGGGCGGATCGTGGAGAAGGGCGCCAGCCTCACCACCAGCCACGGGCAGGCCGTGGGCATGGCCGACTATGTCATGTGGGGCGTGCTGGACGTGCTGCAGGACGGCCCCCGGCGCCGGGCCGCCCAGGCGGCGCACGAATGGGCCCGCCGGCCCTTCCGCGAGGTCGCCGGCACGCGCTGGGTGATCTTCGGCTTCGGCGCCATCGGCCAGGCCGTGGCCCGGCGCGCCCAGGCGTTCGGCGCCCACGTGACCGGCGTGCGCCGCAATCCCGCGCCCGAGCCCTGCGCCGACGCGATCGCGACGCCGTCGGCGCTGCCGGACGTGCTGCCGGACGCCGACGTCTGGGTGCTCGCCGCGCCCGCAACGGCCGAGACGCGGCATGTGGCCGATGCGGCGGCGTTCGCCCGGATGAAGCCGGGCTCGATCCTGGTCAACGTGGGCCGCGGCGCGCTGGTGGACGAGCCCGCGCTGCTGGCGGCGCTGGCGGCGGGACGTCCGGCGCATGCGGTGCTGGACGTGTTCGAGACCGAGCCGCTCCCGGCCGACAGCCCGTTCTGGGACCACCCGCAGGTGACGCTGACGCCCCACGCGTCGGGCATGAGCGCCGGAAACCCCGTGCGCAACGACGCCACCTTCCTGGAGAACCTGCGCCGCTTCCTGGCCGGCGAACCGCTCCAGGGCGTGGCCGACCCGAAGGACGTGCTGGCCGGCGGCTGACTACTCGGGCCAGAGGTCGTGCAGGTCGCCCTTGCGGTTCAGCATGCGCACCGCCCGCTTCACCACCATCAGCAGGCGTTCGCGCCGCGCGGCCTCGTCGTAGGTGAGCGAGCCCTTGGCGAGGCCCTCCAGCAGGAAGCGGCCGAGGTCGCGGCTGGTCTGGAAGCGAGGGTCGTCGCCGGCCTGCACCATCGCCCCGAACCGGACGCCGCCCAGCTGGGCGTGGTCGAAGGCGCTGCGGGCCGCGGCCAGGCGCTCGCGGACCATCGGATCGGTGCGCGCGGCGGCCTCCAGCTCGGCGAAGGCGACGAACGCCGGCTGCTGCAGGAGCGCCCAGTAGACGTCGATGGCGTGCTCGGCGGCGTCCACCCCGGGGGCCGGCTGGGCGGCCGCATCCTCGGACAGGCGCGCCCGGGTCGACTCGATGTGCGCGATGGCCGCCTCGACCAGCTCCTCGCGGCCGGCGAAGTGGTAGAGCATGGCGCCGCGCGTGAGGCCCGCCGCGTCGGCGATCACCGCGTTGCTCGCGGCGTGGTAGCCGATCTCCGCGAACAGGCGCATCGCCGCGTCCAGGATGCGCGTGCGCGTGCGCTGGGACTTGGGCGTCGCGCGGGCGGTGGTAGGGCTGGCGTCCATAGAATCCACGTCGGGAACCTGACGCTCCCTAGGCACGCGGCGGGCGCGCCTGCCAAGAGGCTAGGTGGTCTTTCGCCCCCCTCTCCCGCAAGGGCGGCGCAAATTCCGGGCGCCTGGGCCGCCCGGCGCCCGCCGAGCTGCATTGACTTGCCCGGAGAAGCGATGACAGTTCGACTGTCATGAAAACCCCCCTGCCGAACCTGCGCGACCGCCAGCGGGCGGAAACCCGCGACCAGATCCTGCGCGCCGTCGGCCGTCAGCTCGAGACCCGCAGCCTCGAGGACCTCAGCTTCGCCGAGATCGCCCGCGACGCGGGGGTGGGCGAGCGGACCGTCTACCGGCATTTCCCGACCAAGGAAGCCCTCCTGGGGGCGTTCTGGGCGTGGATGCAGTCCGAGGCCTTCGGCCAGCCCGAGCGGCCCAAGCCCGCCCCCCGCACCGACCGGCGCCTGCGCGAGGCGATCACCGCCCAGCGCGACCCGACCCGTCCGCTGCGGATCCTGATCGCCACCGACGCCTGGGAGCCGCAGGTGAACGGCGTGGTCCGCACCCTCACGCGGGTGGTGAGCGAGCTGCAGGCGATCGGCCACACGGTGGAGGTGATCCACCCGGGCCAGTTCAAGACCTTCCCGCTGCCCACCTACAACGAGATCAAGGTGGCGATCGGCGTCTACGAGCCGGTGCAGGAGCTGTTCAAGGCGTTCGAGCCCGAGGCCATCCATATCGCCACCGAGGGACCGATCGGCCTGGCCGCGCGGCGCATCTGCGTGGAATGGAAGCTGCCCTTCACGACCAGCTACCATACCCGCTTCCCGGAGTACGTCTCGGCCCGCCTGCCCCTGCCGCTGGCCGCCGGCTATGCGTACATGAAGTGGTTCCACAAGCCGTCCGGCCGGCTGATGGTCGCCACGCCGACCATGCGCGAGGAGCTGTCGCGCCACGGCTTCCGCAACATCTCCAACTGGTCGCGCGGCGTGGACACCGAGGTCTTCCGGCCCCGGGCCGAGGGCGAGGCGGACATCTTCGCCCACCTGCCGAAGCCGGTGTTCCTCTACGTGGGCCGGGTGGCGGTGGAGAAGAACATCGAGGCCTTCCTGGCGCTGGACCTGCCGGGCTCGAAGGTCGTGGTGGGCCCCGGGCCGCAGCTGGAGGAACTGAAGCCCAAGTATCCGGACGTGGTCTTCACCGGCTCGAAGCAGGGCGAGGAGCTTGCGCAGCACTACCGGTGCGCCGACGTCTTCGTCTTCCCCTCGCTCACCGACACCTTCGGGCTGGTCATCCTGGAGGCCATGGCGTCCGGGACGCCGGTGGCGGCCTACCCCGCGCCGGGGCCCATCGACCTGATCCCGGGATCGGGCGCGGGCGTCCTGGCCCTCACCGCCACCGAAGGCCTGCGCGAGGCCTGCCTGCAGTGCCTGGACCTCGACCGGCGGGCCGTGCGGGCGTTCGCCGAGACGTTCTCCTGGCGCGCCTGCGCCGAGGACTTCGTGAAGAACCTCGAGCCGTATCCCGAGCCGGAGAAGACCCGGTTCTGGCGCCGCCTGAGGCGCCTGGCCCGCGTGCGCCGCCGCAGGCCCGAGGCCGCCTGATCGCGGGGGGTCCGGCGCCGGGCCGCATGACACTTTTATGACAATGCGGTTGGCGCGCCCGGCAACCGCGCGTAAACCCGCCCGCTCGACGCTCGTTCTCATGATCGAATCACACGGGAGCCTCAGCGCGCCGTTGGGCAAGAAGCAGGACAGAGTTCGTCCCGAACCCGACCGGGAGCCGCGGACCCAGTACGCCGCGCTGCCGTGGCGCCGGCGCGAGGACGGCGAGGTCGAGGTCCTGCTCATCACCTCGCGGGAGACCCGCCGCTGGGTGATCCCCAAGGGCTGGCCCATGAAGGACAAGGAGCCGGGGCCCTGCGCCGCCCAGGAGGCGTTCGAGGAGGCGGGCGTCGTGGGCGAGCCGCGCCGCCGCAGCCTGGGCGCCTACCACTACGACAAGCGCCTGCGGTCGGGCCGCACCCAGCACGTGCGCGTGCAGGTCTTCCCCATGGAGGTGGCCGAGGAGCGTGACATCTGGCCCGAGATGGCCGAGCGCGACCGCAACTGGACCACTCCGGCCGAAGCCGCGCGGCTGGTGGACGAGCCCGAGCTCAAGGCGCTGCTGGCCAAATTCCGCGGCTGACGCGGCCGGGTTTGACGCAGTTCAAGGCGAGGCCGGGCCCCGGCGTCTAGTCGGCCACGCCATGAACGCCGCAGCCCACCGCAACCACCTGCCGGACGCCGGCGCCATCCGCCGCTTCATCGAGGCCGTCGACCGGCGGCTGCTGACCCTGTTCGACGGGGGCGACGAGCCGGACGACGCGACGATCCGGACCATCGCCGCCCTGGAGATCGCGCGCGCCGCCGGCCTGCGCGTGCTGGCGGACGCCGAGGGCCAGGAACGCGCTCTGGACTGAGAACCCCGTCAACAACGTCCGACCATCGGCTGTCATCCCGGTCTCGCCGCAGGCGAAGACCGGGACCCATAGACTCCGTGGCTCCGGAAGGGGCGCGGCGGCGGCGCTTAGCGGGCCGCCTCGACAATCGGGCGCGTCTGGGTCCCGGCCCAGGATGACAGCTGAGAGGGTGGAGGCGCTACCTCAAACCCTGTCATCCCGGTTTCGCCGCAGGCGAAGACCGGGACCCATAGACTCCGTGGTTCCGGAAAGGGCGCGGCGGTGACGCCCGCGGGCCGCCACGACCATCGGGCGCGTATGGGTCCCGGTGTTCCGCTTCGCGGAAACCGGGATGACAGCTGGGAGGGTGGGGGCGCTACCTCAAACGGCTGTCATCCCGGTTTCGCCGCAGGCGAAGACCGGGACCCATAGACTCCGTGGTTGCCGGACGAGGCGCGGCGGTGGCGATGGCGGGCCGCCCCCACAATCGGGCGCGTATGGGTCCCGGTGTTCGGCTTTGCCGAAGCCGGGATGACAGCTGAGAGGGCGGTTCCGCGAGGTGTCTACGCCTTCGCGAACAGGTCGGCCCAGCGCGGCTTCTTGCGGGCCTTGTGCGCGCCGCGGTGGAAGGCGTCCGAGGCGATCAGCGGGACCACCGTGGTGGCCTCGGCGAACACCATCTGCTCCCAGGTCACGTCCACCTTGCCCCAGGAGCAGGCCTCCTTGAGCGTCGAGGACGAGCAGGCGCCGTCACGCACGTCGGCCACCGTGATCTGGACGGCGTACTTGTGCATGTCGACCTCGTGGCCGAGGATCTCGGCGCAGACGACGGTGTCC
>NZ_JAEUMN010000029.1 GCF_016793225.1 Phenylobacterium sp. | reverse complement strand
CACGCTCGGAAGGCTCGCTAAGCCATGACCCGTTCCGTCTGGAAAGGCCCGTTCGTCGACGGGTACCTGCTCAAGAAGGCCGAGGCTCTGCAGAGCTCGGGCCGCAAGGATGTGATCAAGACCTGGTCGCGCCGCTCGACGATCATGCCCCAGTTCGTGGGCCTGACCTTCGGCGTGCACAACGGCCAGAAGCACGTCCCCGTGCTCATCTCGGAAGACATGGTCGGCATGAAGCTGGGCGAGTTCGCTCCCACCCGCTTCTTCCCCGGTCACGCGGCCGACAAGAAGGCCAAGAGGAAGTAAATGAGCAAGCAAGCCAAGGCTCGCCGTTATTCGGACGCCGAAGCGGTGGCGAAGGTGCGGACCATCCGCATCAGCCCCCGCAAGCTCAACCTCGTGGCCCAGTCGATCCGCGGCCTGAAGGTTCAGCGCGCTCTCAACGAGCTCGAGTTCAGCGCCAAGCGCATCGCCAAGGACGTCCGCAAGGCGCTCTACTCGGCGATCTCGAACGCCGAGAACAACCACAACCTCGACATCGACTCGCTGGTCGTCGCCGAGGCCTACGTGGGCAAGAACCTGGTCATGAAGCGCTTCCACGCCCGCGCCCGCGGCCGTGCGAGCCGCGTCGAAAAGCCGTTCAGCGAGATCACGATCGTGGTCCGCGAAGTGGGTGAGGCCGCCTAATGGGTCAGAAGATCAATCCGGTCGGGCTTCGCCTCGGCATCAACCGCACCTGGGACAGCCGCTGGTTCGCCGACGGCCCCGAGTACGGCCGGCTGCTGCACGAGGACATCAAGGTGCGCCGCGCGCTGAAGAAGCGCCTGAACCAGGCCGGCGTGTCGCGCATCATCATCGAGCGTCCGCACAAGAAGTGCCGCATCACCATCTATGCCGCGCGCCCGGGCGTGATCATCGGCAAGAAGGGCGCGGACATCGAGAAGCTGCGCAAGGACATCGCCGCCATGACGGACGGCGAGGTGCACCTGAACATCGTCGAGATCCGCAAGCCGGAGACCGACGCGCAGCTGATCGCCGAGAACATCGCCCAGCAGCTCGAGCGCCGGGTCGCGTTCCGCCGCGCCATGAAGCGTTCGATGCAGTCGGCCATGCGCCTCGGCGCCAAGGGCGTCCGCATCAACGTGTCGGGCCGCCTCGGCGGCGCCGAAATCGCGCGGATGGAGTGGTACCGCGAAGGCCGCGTGCCGCTGCACACCCTGCGGGCCGACGTGGACTACGGCTTCACCGAAGCCCGGACCACCTACGGCATCATCGGCGTGAAGGTTTGGGTCTTCAAGGGCGAGGTCCTCGACCACGACCCGATGGCCCTCGACAAGCGCCTGGCCGGCGAGAGCGGGCCCGCCGGTGAAGGCGGCGGCCGCGATCGGGACCGTCCGGACCGCGGCCCGCGCCGCGAGCGCCGCGGCGAGCCGCAGAACGCCTGAGGACTGACAGATGCTTTCCCCTAAGCGCACCAAGTACCGCAAGCAGTTCAAGGGCCGCATCCACGGGACGGCCAAGGGCGGCTTCACGCTGAACTTCGGCTCATACGGCCTGAAGTCCATGGAGCCCGAGCGCATCACGGCGCGGCAGATCGAGGCGGCCCGCCGCGCGATCACCCGCCAGATGAAGCGTCAGGGCCGGGTGTGGATCCGCGTCTATCCGGACGTTCCGGTGACCGGCAAGCCCGCCGAAGTCCGCATGGGCTCGGGCAAGGGTTCGGTCGAGTACTGGGCGGCCCGGGTGCATCCCGGCCGGATCATGTTCGAAATCGACGGCGTGCCGGACGACGTGGCCCGCGAAGCCCTGCGCCTCGGCGCGGCGAAGCTTCCCGTGCGGACCCGGATCGTGACCCGCATCGACGCCGCCGTGGAGCACGCGTGATGAAGATCGACGAAGTCCGGGGCATGACGCCCGATCAGCTGAACGAGCAGCTCGTCTCCCTCAAGAAGGAGCAGTTCAACCTGCGCTTCCAGAAGGCGACGGGCCAGATCGAGAAGACCCACCGCGTGAACGAGGTGCGCAAGGATATCGCGCGCATCAAGACCGTTCTGCGGACGAAGCAGGCTCAGGCCTGAGGAGAACAGACAGATGCCGAAGCGAATTCTCGAAGGCGTTGTCGTCTCCGACAAGGGCGACAAGACGGTGGTGGTGAAGGTCGAGCGGACCTTCCTGCACCCGGTGCTTAAGAAGACCGTCCGCCGGTCGAAGAAGTACCACGCCCATGACGAAGCCAACGCCTGCAAGGCCGGTGAGACGGTGCGCATCATCGAATGCGCCCCTCGCTCCAAGACGAAAACCTGGGAAGTGCTGCCTGCCGGCGGCGCGGCCCAAGCGTAAGGATCTGCAGTCATGATCCAGATGCAAACTAACCTGGACGTCGCCGACAATTCCGGCGCCCGCCGGGTCATGTGCATCAAGGTGCTGGGCGGCGCGAAGCGCCGTTACGCCAGCGTCGGCGACAAGATCGTCGTCTCCGTGAAGGAGGCGATCCCGCGCGGCCGCGTGAAGAAGGGCGATGTGCTGCAGGCCATC
>NZ_JAEUMN010000019.1 GCF_016793225.1 Phenylobacterium sp. | reverse complement strand
GAAGCCCGCCATGGCCCTGGACGGCCGGCGGCGCTGGCTGGCGCTGCAGCTGCTGCTGGAAGCCGGGCGCATCGCCGAGGACTATCCGGTGCCGGCCTTCGTGGAGACCGATCCGGCCCGCCAGGCCGCCGCGATCGTGCTGACCAACACCGCGGTGCCGGTGCATGTGGCCGACGTGATCATCGCCATCGGCAAGATGGCGAAGGCCAAGCTGACGTCGGCGGTGATCGCGGGCGCCCTGGGCTACGCCGAGATCGATGTGCGCCGGCTCTCGGCGCTCGCCGAACTGCACCCCAAGGCGCTCGAGGCGCTCCGGAGCGGACGCCTCAACCTGAAGCAGGCGCGGCTGATGGCGCGGGTGCCCAGCAAGAAAGAGCAGGGCGAGATCGCCGAGGCGGTCCTGAACGGCTTCGGCTTCCAGGAGTGGCGGATCACCGACCGGCTGGACGCCGGCCAAGTGACCGTGCGCGACCGCCGCTTCAGGCTGGTAGGCGCCGAGCGCTACGGGGCGGCTGGCGGCCGCCTCGAGAGCGATCTCTTCGGGGAGCGGCCGGATGTGATCCTCGACCCCGAGATCCTGCAGGACGCTTGGATCGCCCGCGCCGAGGCGCTGTCGGCGGGCCTCCGGACCGAGGCGGTGCAGGTCCTGGTGTCGGTGGCGCCGTCGCAGATCGACGACCCGGCGCTGGAGCCGTTCGGGGACGCCTACGGCATGGGCCTGGACGCCGAGGC
This sequence comes from Phenylobacterium sp., assembly GCF_016793225.1. GTDB lineage: Bacteria > Pseudomonadota > Alphaproteobacteria > Caulobacterales > Caulobacteraceae > Phenylobacterium. Next base: position 5,244 of record NZ_JAEUMN010000019.1, on the reverse strand, counting down.
GCTCTCGGCCTGGGACCAGGCCCAGGACGCCGCCCAGGATGCGGCCGCGGCCCTCCATGATCAGGACCTGTCGAACGCCGAGGCGGACGCGGCCATCGCCGCCTTGCTGGAGGCGAAGCTCGCCGCCGACGTGGCGGGCGAACCCTTTCGAGAGATCAGTCTCGTGCAGGTGTTCTCCGACGGGTCCACCGGCCTGGACGTGCGCGCCTTCGGGCCGCCGGCGCCGGTCGTGGAGACCGAGGACGGGCCCGAGCGCGAGGTTGACGGGGACGAGGCGGACGAGGGCGACGGGGCGCTGCAGCCCACGGCCATCGTGCGCCGCGGGGTGGTCAGCGTCGTGCCGGTGGCGGTGGCCCCGACGCCGGAGCTCGAGGGCGTCAACCACGTGCTGCACGACGTGCGCACCGACACCGCCACGCGAGCCCTGATCCGGGCGCTGGCCGACGATCCCGCGGTGGCGCTGACCGCCCTGGTCGCGCGGCTCTTCGGGGTCCTCGTGTTGCGGCAGAACCGGGCCAAGGGCGGCGGCGCGCTGGCGATCGACGCCGAGCCCTATGGGCGGGTGGGGGTGTCGCCCATCGAGGCGCTGGACGGCGAGGTCCGCAGACGCCTCGCCGAACGGCGGGCGGCCTGGGAAGCTTCCGAGGTCTCGCCGATCGCCTGGGTCGACGGCCTGGCGCACGGCGAGAAGATGGCGCTGCTGGCCGAGCTCGTGGCGCTGAGCCTTGACCTGCGCGAGGAGCGGACCACCTCGGTGCGCCGCTCGGCCCGGGCCGAGGCGGTGGAGATCGCCGCCCTGTGCTCGGCGGACGTCACCCTGCACTGGACGCCGGACGCCGGGTTCCTGGCCGCCCATCCCAAGCCCAAGCTGTTCGACATGCTGGACGAGATGGGCGCGGGCGAGAGCCGGGCCGGCGCCTGCAAGAAGGACGAGCTGGTCGCCCTGGTCGCCGAGCGGGCGGCAGAGCGCGGTTGGGCGCCGGCCTATCTCTCCTGGGCGGCCGAGCCGCCGGCCGAGGCCGAGGAGGAGGAACCGCCCGCGGAGGTAGCGGAAGCCGTCGGTGACGATGCGGCCGAGGCGCCCCTCGCCGCCTGAGGGAAAGCCTGACGCGCATGCCCGTCGCGAACGGCCGGCGCTTCGCACCGTAGAGCCGGTGCGGCCGAGCCGTGGGCACGACTGGAGCGCTCTCAGCTGCGGAGACCACAGCGGCTCCCTCCGCGGTGCGCAGTCGGGTCGACGGCGCCGTTCCGGTCGCTCCGGGACGGCGCCGTCCTACTGGAGCCGGAGGAAGGGTGGGCGGGGGCGAGCCCGGCGAAGTGGAGGGAGCCGCCCTCCGCGCCGGGCCGGAGCTCCGACATGAACGCCGCCCTTCCGCTCTTCGCCGCCGACGCCGCCGGCGACCGTCCGCAGAACCTGCTCGCTGCCGGCCGCGCACTCGCCCCTCACCTCTTCCGCGGCCGCCCCCTTGAGCGGCGCGTGGTCTCCACCGTGCTCACCACCACCTTCGGCGCGACGGACGCCGAGGGAGCCTGGGACTGGCGAGACGCCTACGACGCCATCGAGGCGGCCATGGTGCTCCAGGTCCGCCGGATCGCGGGCCAGGTGGCGCGGCTCGAGGACGCGCCGGCAGAGGTCGTGGGCGCCTTGGCCGATCTGGTGGAGCTCGGGCTCACCCACACCCGCCGCTCCGAACATCAGCTGGCGCTGGACCAGTTCTCGAGCCCGGCGCCGCTGGCCGCCTTGCTGGTGCTGGCCGCCCAGGTACGCCCCGGCGACAACGTGCTGGAGCCGTCGGCCGGCGTGGGCATGGTGGCCGCGGTGGCGGAAGCGTGCGGCGCGTCCGTCACCCTCAATGAGCTCAGCGACCGGCGCGCCGGGCTGCTGGACGGACTGTTCCCGGGCGCGGCGCGCACGCGGCTAGATGCGGCGCATCTCGGCGACCTGCTGCCGGAGGCCGGGGGCTTCCACGCTGTCGTCATGAACCCGCCGTTCGCGGGGCTGGGCTCGCACGTGCTGGCGGCGCTGGCGTGCGTGGCCGAGGGCGGTCGCGTGGCCGCCATCGTGCCGGCGAGCGCTTTGACCGACGCCGGCTTGCTCGCGGCGGTGCGGCGGGTTGGGCGGGTGGTGGGGCGCTTGGTCCTGCCGCCTGGGGCCTTCGCCAAGCATGGCACCGGCGTAGAGACCGGGATCCTGGTGCTCGACCGCGGCGCGGGCGCGGAGCCCGCCGCGCTGGAGACGGCCGTGGCGCTGGCGGACGCAGCCGCCTGGGCCGGAGGCCTGTCGGCGCGACCGACCTGTCAGCCGCGCCTGGCGCGTGTGGGGCCTGTGGGCTTGGCGCTGCGGCCTCGCGGCCTCAGCGGACCCGCGGTCGCGCTGCGCTTCCTGGAGGACGCCCAGACCCTGGACTATGCGGAGGCCGTGTGGTCCGGCGAAGGGCGCGACGTGGGCCTCTACCAGGCCTGGCGGCTGGGTCGGATCGCCTTTGCGGCGGCGCAGCCGCATCCGACGCCGCTGGTGGAGTCGGGGGCGATGGCGTCCGTGGCGCCGCCGGCGCCGACGCATCGGCCCCGTCTGCCGGCGGTCCTGCGGGCGGAGGGACGGCTCTCCGACGCCCAGGCCGAGACCGTCGTGTACGCCGGCGAGGCGCACAGCGCGCACCTGTCGGGGTGGTGGCTACCGGGTGAGGCCGCCCACGAGCTGCGGCCCGTGGACGCCGAGGCCGAGGGCGCCTTCCGGCTGCGGCGCGGCATGTTCCTGGGCGACGGCACCGGCGCCGGCAAGGGCCGCCAGATCGCCGCGGTCATCGCCGACAACATGGCGCACGGACGCATGCGCGCCGTCTGGCTGTCGAAGAACGAGGCTCTGCTGGAGGACGCCCAGCGCGACTGGAAGGCCATCGGCGGCTCGGCGCACGAGGTGGTGGCGCAGTCGCGCTGGAAGCAGGGCGAGGCGATCCGGCTCGAGCGCGGCGTGCTCTTCACGACCTACGCCACCCTGCGCCAGCCGGCCCGAGGCGGACTCCTCTCCCGCCTCGACCAGATCGTGGCCTGGCTCGGCGCGGGCTTCGACGGGGCCATCGTCTTCGACGAAGCCCATGCCATGGCCAATGCCGCGGGCGGGGTCGGCGGGCGCGGCCCGAAGAAGGCTTCGCAACAAGGGCTGGCGGGCCTCGCCCTGCAGAACCGCCTCCCGGACGCACGGGTGTTCTACGTGTCGGCGACCGGGGCCACCGAGCCCGCAAACCTCGCCTACGCGGCTCGGCTCGGCCTCTGGGGCGGGCCGGAGGCTCCCTTCACCACGCGCGCCGACTTCCTCGACGCGGCTGAGACCGGCGGCATCGCCTTCATGGAGCTGGTGGCGCGCGAGCTGAAGGCCATGGGCCTCTATGTGGCCCGAAGCCTGTCCTTCGAGGGGGTCGAGTACTCGCCGTTGGCGCATCCCCTGACGGCCGACGACATCGCCATCTGGGATGCCTGGGCCGACGCCTTCCAGGTGATCCACGCCAACCTTGCCGCGGCACTGCAGGCCATCGGCGTCGTGGACGAGGAGGGCAGGGTGGTGAGCGGCGCCGCCCTGAGCGCGCTGCGCTCGGCCTTCGAAGGCGCCAAGCTGCGCTTCTTCGGCCATCTGCTGGCTGGCCTGAAGGCCCCGACGCTGGTGGCTGCGATCCGCCGCGATCTGGGCGCTGGGCGCTCGGCCGTCGTGCAGATCGTATCGACCAACGAGGCGGTGATGAACCGCCGCCTGGACGAGATCCCGCCGGAGGAGTGGAGCAACCTGCAGGTGGACCTGACGCCCAAGGAGTATGTGCTCGACTACCTACAGGGCGCCTTCCCGACCGCGCTGATGGAATCCGTCGAGGGCGAGGACGACCAGGTGGTCCTGCGGCCCGTGATGAAGGACGGCTGCCCGGTGCACAGCCAGGAAGCGCTGCGCCTGCGCGACGAGACGGTCGCGGGGCTGGCGAGCCTGCCGGCGGTGCCCGGGGTTCTGGACGCGGTGCTCGACGCCTTCGGGACCGGCGCGGTGGCGGAGATCACCGGCCGCTCGCGGCGGGTGGTGTTGCGCGAGGGCCGCCGCGTCGTGGAGCGCCGGGGCGCCTCGGCCGCCAAGTCCGAGACCGACGCCTTCATGGACGGGCGCAAGCGCGTGCTGGTGTTCTCCGACGCCGGCGGCACCGGCCGCAGCTATCATGCCGCCCTGGACGCCGTGAACCGCCAGCGGCGCGTCCACTACCTGGTCGAGCCGGGCTGGCGCGCCGATGCGGCCATCCAGGGCCTGGGGCGCACGCATCGGACCCATCAGGCGTCCCCGCCGCTCTTCCGGCCGGTCACCACCGACATCCACGGCGAGAAGCGTTTCCTGTCGACCATCGCGCGGCGGCTGGACTCGCTGGGCGCGCTGACCCGCGGCGAGCGCCGGGTCGCCGGCGCCGGCCTGTTCCGGGCCGAGGACAATCTCGAGAGCCCCTGGGCGCGGCGGGCCCTGCTGGTGCTCTACGGCGCGCTGGCCTTTGGCGAACTCGAGAGCATGTCGCTGGAGGCGTTCGAAGCGAAGACCGCGCTCAAGCTGCTGGACAGCGAGGGTCAGTTGAAGGGCGGTGAGGATCTGCCGCCGATGAACACCTTCCTCAACCGCCTGCTGGCCCTGCGTATCGCCGACCAGAACGCGCTGTTCGCCGACTACGAGAAAATCCTGGCCGGGGTGGTCGAACGCGCCGCGGCCTCCGGGCAGCTGGACCACGGCCTGGAGGACATCGTCGCCGAGGACCTGCAGGTCCTGTCCGAGGAGACCGTCCGAACCGACGAGGCCACAGGCGCAGAGACCCGGCTGGTGGGGTTCGCGCTGCGGACACGGCGCGAGTTCCTCAGTGTCGATGAGGCCCTCGATCTGGCCGAGGGACTCGGCGAGGCCGCCGTCCTGGCCATCAATGGACGATCAGGTCGCGCGGCGCTGGTGGAGCTCGGCCTGACGACCACGGACGACAACGACCGCCTGCTGCCGGCCGTGCGCCTGCGCCGGCCCGACGGGAAGTCGCTGGAGACGGCCAAGGCCTTCGAAGAGTCGGCCTGGGCGCCCGCCGAGCCGCAGACCTGGCGCGCCGCCTGGGCGGGCGAGATCGCCGAGGCCGATCCCTGGCGGACCCGAGAGCTGACCCTGGCCACGGGCCTCCTGCTGCCGGTCTGGGCGCGGCTGCCGGGGCGAGGCGCCCAGGTGCGCCGCGTGAAGGCGCCGGACGGCCG
>NZ_JAEUMN010000176.1 GCF_016793225.1 Phenylobacterium sp. | reverse complement strand
TCGTCCTTCAGGCTCCATTTCCCGGCCGACCACTTGCCGCGCCGCCCGATGGCTTCCCAGGTGCCGTCCGCCTTGAACCAAAGGCGCTGCGCCCGGCCGTCCGGATAGAGCGCCTTCACGGTGTTTCCGAAGGCGGGCGCGATGCGCGCGGCTTCCGCCGGCTGGGCCGCAGCGGCGGGGACGAAGGCGGTTGCGGCTCCGGCGAGGAGCGCAGTGACGGAAAGCAATGCACGCATGGAATCTCACGAGGTGACGACCGAACGACGGGCGGCGCAAGAGGCCCTGCCGCGCCTGAACCCAACCTGACCGTCGCCGTAGGCGCGGGGGACTAGAGCCAGTACGGACCGATCCCGTAGCCCGCGTAGTAGCGGTGGATGTCCTCGCGGCTGAGTTCGTCGTTCCAGCCCGAAAGCTCGCTCTCGTCGATCATGGGCGCGGTCTCCAGGGCGCCCTTGTCCATGGGGACCACGTAGGCGCGCTGCTCGGTGTCGTACTTCAGGAGCTTCCAGGGCACCGGGTGGTACTTCGCGCCGATCCCCAGGAGGCCGCCGAAGGACAGGATCGCATAGGCCACCTGACCCGAGACCTTCTCGATGGCGACGTCCTCGATCTTCCCGAGTTTCTCGCCCGCTGGGTTGACCACGTCGGTCCCGTTCACGCGGTCGGCTGGAATGAGCGGATGTTCCGGCTGGGCGGCCATCTCGGCGCCTCCTTCGAGCTGGTGGAGGCAGGGGAACGCGTCGCCGCCGCCGGGGTTCAGCGCCCGGCGACCACCGGCTTGGCCGCGATGTTGGTCCGCCCGACGCCGTCCACCGCGTAGAGCGCCTCGAGGGGCGAGGATGCCGGCAGCGCGGACAGGGCCTTGGCGTCCGCCGCGATCTCGGCCGTCTGCATGACCCCGATGTCGCGCGCGCCGGCGACGATCACGAACCGGTTTCCCGCCGCGCCCGTGAACGCCGCGAGGTAGCCGTAGTCCCGGTTCGGGCGGTCGCCGGACGCCGGCCCCGCGCCTGAGACGTAGGTCTCGCCGGTGCGGCGGTCGATCAGCTCGTCGAAGGTGTCGCCGACCGCGAACCGCGAGCGATCGAAGACCGGCTCCTGCAGCAGGCGCAGGGCCGACAGGTATCCCACGTAGACGATGTCGGCGCTCTTCATCAGGTCGGGCGTCAGCTGCGAGGCCGTGATCACCCGCACGCGGTCGCCGCGCCCTGCCGCCTCCCGCACCAGCGGGACGATCTGGCGCAGCGCGAGCGTCGCGCCGACGGGCGTGTAGTAGGTGTCGAGGTCGACATAGCGGCCCTGGAACTGCGGGTTGTCCATCAGCCAGGCGTCCAGGTCCGCCGGCGAGTTGATCTCGAACGCCCGGATCATCCGCCTCGGCGCGTCGCCGTTCTCGGTGTCGCCGAAGATGTAGTAGTCGCCGACCACCACGATGACGGGCCGCTCCCGCCCCACCCCCGCCCACAGCGGCGACGCGGCCGCGGCGGCCAGTTCGTGGGAGGGCGCGCGCTGGACCACCATCCACCAGGCGCCGAGATTGAGGGCGAGAACCAGGGCGGCGACCGCGGCGAAGGGACCCAGCCAGCGGGATCGACCCGCCGGGGCAGGCGCCGGCGGCGCGGCGGCGGGCGCGACCTCGACCACGTCCAGCCGATACTCGCCGATCGGGATCTCCAGGCGGTGCGGCGCGGCCGCGCCCTCGCCCGCATAGAACTCGGCCAGCTTCTTGCGCAGCCGGTGAACGTAGACCCGCACCGAGGCGTCGCCCGAAAGGTCGAGCACGCGGCCGAACACGTCCTGCGCCACGTCCGCTTCGCGCAGGGTGCGCCCCTGGCGGGCGGGGTCGGCCATGTAGTCGAAGAGCCGGGCCAGGCCTTGCGAGCGTCCGAGGACGCCGGCGGCGCGGATCCGCGCCACCTCCTCCGCCAACGCCCCGGCCAGATCGTCGCTCATACCCGGTCTTCGACCCCGCTCCGCGCCCTGTAACCCCCTGTAACGGTCCTGGAAACCGTAAAGTACGCGCGCCGACGCGCCCGCGCGGGCCCAAACCCACCCATGCGGGGCGGTCTGGCCGCACGCGATGGGGGACGACGATGACCGGTCGGATGAACGCGCTGCTGCTGGGCGCAGCGCTGGCGGCGTGGGGGACCGCGGCGATGGCCGCGGACTCCGAGGTGGCCGAACTGGTGGTGGCGGGGGCGCGCCTCGACGAGACCCTGCCGCAAGACCTGTCACGCTATGGCAGCGACCTGGAGGTGATCTCGGCCAAGGTGCTGCGCGACAACATCTACGTGGACGTGGGGCAGGCGCTGCAGATGCAGACGCCGGGCCTGTTCCTGTCCCCGCGGAACGGCCCCTTCTCGTACGCCGACATCGCTCTGCAGGGCTCGCGCACCGGCGACGTGCTGTGGCTCGTGGACGGCGTGCGGATCAACAACCGGCTCTACACGTCCACCAGCCCGGCCGACACCCTGCCCGCCAGCATGGTCGAGCGGATCGAGGTGCTGAAGGGCGGCCAGAGCCTGTTCTACGGCACCCAGGCGGCGGCGGGCGTCATCAACGTCGTGACCCGGCCCTACAGCGACGACCTCGGCGGGGTCTTCACCGTGGGGGGCCACACCAACGAGGGCGTCCACGCCGACCTCATGGTGCGCGGACCGGCCGGCCCGGCGAAGTTCGTGGCCTGGGCGTCCAAGGACGAGGCCGAGGGCTACCGCACCTTCGACGTCTTCCAGCCCAGCGCCACGGCGCGCAAGCGCGGCTACGACGTCGTGAGCTTCGGCGGGAAGCTGGGGCTCACGCTCTCGGACGACCTCGCGCTCAACCTCTACTACCAGCACACCGACGCGCACCTGGACTATCCGAACCCGCGCCTCACGCGGCTGGCCTTCAACGACCGCGACGAGGAGATCGGCAGCGTCTCGCTGGACTGGACGGCGAGCGAGGCGGTCCAGCTCTCGGTCAAGGGCTACTACCACGACTGGGACAGCGTCTATTCGACGGTCAACAACGTGCCCGGCGCCCCGGCCGCCCCGCCGGTGATCGTCGACGACCTCACCTACTGGGGCTACGAGGACTACGGCGTGGCCGTGCTGGCGAAGCTGAACCTGCACCGCGGGTTCGAGTACCAGCTCGGCTACGACTACCAGAACTTCAACGGACGCGACGAGGTGCTGCTGATCGCCCAGCAGACCGAGCGCGTGCACGCCCTGGTGGCCCAGGTCCGCACCACCGACGACCTCTTCGCCAACGCCCATCTCGCCGCCGGGGTCCGCTACAACCGCACGAAGGAGAGCGAGAAGGCGGTCTGGAACGTCTCCGGCCATTGGGACGTGACGCCGCAGCTGTACCTCGAGGGGATGATGGGCACGTCGTTCATCCTGCCCAGCGCGGAGCAGCTGTTCGGGATCGATCCATGCTGCGCGGTCGGCAACCCCGACCTGAAGCCGGAGGAGAGCCTGAACGGGAATGTCGCCGTCGGCGGCCGCGCCGGGCGGCTGACCTGGCAGGTCACGGCCTTCGCGCGCCGGATCGAGGACCTGATCGTCGACGACTACGTCCAGCCGGGCTTCCCGGACGGGATCTACATCAACACGCCGGGCAAGGTGCGCTCGCGCGGCCTCGAGGGGCAGGCCAGCGTCCAGGTGACCGACGCGCTGCGCGCCTTCGGCTCCTTCGCGCTGACGCGGACGCGGGCCGCGGGCGCGGGGCGGCAGTTCGACCGGATCCCGAAAGTCCAGGCCAAGGGCGGCGTCGTCTACGCGCCGGCCGACCGTCCCTTCGGCGCCTCGGCCAGCCTGCTCTGGACCGGCGACGTCCACCAGCAGGTGACCGACTTCGGGCGGGTGAACTACGGCGACTACGTGGTCGTGGACCTGGCGGCGCACGTCTACATCGACGCCGACCGCAGACACCGGCTCACCGCCCGGCTCGAGAATGCGTTCGACGAGGACTATGCGACGCGGGTGAACTCGGCGCGGATCGACCTCTCCACCCAGCGCTTCCTCTACCGGTTCCTCGGCGTGCCGCGGACCCTCAACGTGAGCTACGCCTATTCCTTCTGAGGCGGCCCGCTCCGCCCGCAGGCCCTGGGCGCCGAAGTGGCTGGTGGTGACCCATCGCTACGTGGGCGTCGTCATGGGCCTTTTGATGCTGCTGTGGTTCGCGAGCGGCGTCGTGATGCTCTTCGTGCGCTGGCCCGAGGTGACCGACCACGAACGCGCCGCAGGCCTGGCGCCCATCCCCTGGGAGGCCTGCTGCGACTTCGGCGGGCTGCCCGACGATCGGCGCTTCGAGCGGGCCGCCGTCGAGGCGTTGGCCGGCCGGCCGGTGCTCCGCCTCGACGGCGAGGTCTTCGACCTGGCGACGGGTCGCGGGCTCACGGGCGTCACCTCGGCCGAGGCGCGCCAGGTCGCCATCGCCTACGCCCGGGCCCATGGCGTCGCCGGCGACGCCGGCGCGGCCGAGGCCGTCGTGCGCGACCAGTGGACGGTGACCGGCTACTTCAACCGCGCCCGGCCCTTCTACCTGTTCCACTTCGACGATCCGGCCCGCACCGCCGTCTATGTCTCGGCCCGTGACGGCCGGGTGGCCCAGGCGGTGAACCGGACCGAAAAGGTCCTCAGCTGGCTGGGTCCGATCCCACACTGGCTCTACCCGGCGGTTCTCCGCGCGGACGTGAAGCTCTGGACGCAGGTGGTGATCTGGACGTCGCTGGCGGGCGTCTTCCTGACGGTGACCGGCCTCTACCTCGGCGTGGTCGCCTGGCGGCCCTGGCGCGACGCGCGCCTGACGCCCTATCGCGGGTGGATGGCCTGGCATCACCTGGGGGGACTGGCGGCCGGGCTGCTCACCCTGAGTTGGGTGGCGAGCGGCCTCCTCTCGGTCAACCCGTGGGGCCTGCTCGACAGCGACGGCGACGCGCGTGCGGCACGAGTGGCCGGCGCCGTGGACGTCGGGCAGCTGCGCGAGGCGGTCCTGGCGGCGAAGGCGGCGGGCGCGGCCGCGCATCGTCTCCGCGCGGCGCCGCTCGACGGCCGCGTCTACCTCATGGCCGACGGCGTGCGGCTCGACCCTCTGGCCCGTCCTGCGCCCCTGCAGGCGGCGGATCTGGCGGCGGCGGCCGGACGTCTCGGCCCCGTCCGTTCCGCGGCGCTGCTCGCCCGCGAGGACCAGTACTACCGGGGCCACCACGAGCCGGTCGCCCTGCCGGTCTACCGCGTGATCCTCCGGGACGGCGTCCGCGTCTATATCGACCCGGGCAGCGGCGAGGTCCGTCGCGTCGTGGACGCCGAGGCCCAGGGCTTCCGGTGGGCCTTCGAGGGCGCGCACCGGCTCGACTTCGTCGACGGGTTCGACCGGGGCCCGGGGTGGGCGGCCGCCATGACGGCGCTGCTGTTCCTGGGCGGGCTGGGGGTCGCCACCGGCGTATGGCTGGGCGTGCGCCGCGCGTCCGACGATCTGCGGCGTCTGAATCGAAACGCCCCGAGACTCGGCTGAGTCCCGGGGCGTCCGGATCGTCGCGGCGATGACGCCGCGCTCGCCCTTACTTGGACGGGCTGGTGTCGGGGGTGTTGGCCGTGGTGGCCCCACCGTCCGCGTTACCGGCCTGCTGCTCGACGGCGTCGGCAGCGGCGTTGAGCTGGGTTTCCTTCGCCTCGTTGGGCGTGGCGGCGGCCTGGGCTTCCAGGCTGTCGGCCTTTTGCTCGGCGGCCTTGTCGGCGCTGCTTTCGCAGGCGGCGAGGCTCAGGGCGCCCAGGGCGGCGACGGCGGCGATTGCGATGCGCATGGGGTCTCTCCGGTTCAGCTTGCCGACATAGAGCGCACGAATGCGTGATCGGTTCACCGGAACTGCGAAATAGCCGTCACCACGCCGGTCGCGGGCCCGGTTTCAGCCTCAAAGCGGGCTTTTCCACGAGGAACCAGCTCGCCAGGGCGAACGGCGTCACGGCCAGGATCGAGGTGACGACGCTCAGGTGGCCCTGGATGGCCAGCCACTGCTGCAACGGGAAGGCGTAGATATAGACGCCATAGGACAGATCGGCGGGAAGCTTGCCGGGCCGCGCGAGCCCAAGTACCGCGGTGGGCAGGGCCAGGGGCCCCAGCAGGGGAAACGACAGGGCGGAGGCCGCGCCCAGCCACAGCGGCGGCTTCCAGTCGCGCAGCAGGATCGCGGCGCCCGCGAAGAACAGCAGGCCGTTGCGCGCCGCGAGGAAGACGACCCGCGTCAGGGTCTCGTCGGCCCAGTTCGGCATGGTGAGCCGCATCGTGAGCCACACCGCCGCGCAGAGCGCCGCCAGGCCGTAGACCGCGGCAGGCCGCGCACGGATCAGCATCAGCACGAGATAGAAGGTGAACTCCAGCCGCAGGGTCCACAGGACGCCGTTGACGACCCCGGCCATGGGAGCATCGGCGAACACCCCCGGCAGGTCGTAGGTCACGGGGTAGAGCAGCGCGTTCCGCAGCACATAGAGCGCGGCCGCCGGCCAGTACTCGGCGGCGGGCGCCGTGGTCACGAAGGCCAGCAGCACCACGGTCACGACGAGCGAGGCGATCAGCCCGGGCTCGATGCGCAGCACGCGCTTCAGCAGGTAGGTCTTCGGGTCCCGCAGGTAACTCGCGGTCACCAGGTAGCCCGAGATCACGAAGAAGATCGACACGCCCAGGGCGCCGAGGTCCTCGACACCCACGATGCGAAGCGGCGGGTCCCCCGCGAGCGGAAACGCGTGGCTCACCACGACGAGCAGCGCCGCGATGAGCCGCATCAGGTCGAAGTTCATGGCTCCGCCGTACACCGTCCTCCCCCGCAAGGGGAGGGCGGCGTCAGGCCTTCACGAACGGCTGGCTCAGCACGGGCTGGCCGCTGATGGCCAGGAGCGCGTTGGCGACCGCGGGCCCGATCACGGGCGTGCCCGGCTCGCCCACGCCGCTCGGCGGGGCCGCCGAGGGGACGATGTAGGTCTCCACCGTCGGGGCCTCCGAGTTGCGCAGCACGCGGTAGCTGTCGAAGTTGACCTGGTCGACCACCCCGTCGGTGAGGGTCACGGCCCCGAAGAGCGCGGCCGAAAGGCCGTAGCAGGTCCCGCCCTCCATCTGGGCCGCGATCTGGTTCGGGCTGATGGCGATGCCGCAGTCGATGGCGGTGACCACACGTCCCACCTTGGGTGCGCCGTTCTCGAGCCTGACCTCGGCCACCTGGGCGACCACCGAGCCGAAGCTCTCGTGGACGGCGACGCCGCGGGTCCAGCCCGCGGGCGGCGGCGCGGTCCAGCCGGCCTTCTCGGCCGCCAGGTCCAGGACCGCCAGGTGCCGCTTGGCCCCCGCCTTCTGGTAGAGCGCCCGCCGGTAGGCCACCGGGTCCTTGCCGGCCTTGCGCGCCAGCTGGTCGATCGTGTGCTCCATCACATAGGCCGTGTGGGTCGCGCCCACCGAACGCCACCACAGCACCGGCACGCCCGCGTCCGGGGTCAGGAGCTGACCGTCCACCACCGGCGTCGCCTTGAGGTAGGGCGAGCCCATCGAGCCCTCCACGGCGGTGAAATCGATCTCGGCGGTGGGCGCGCCGGGCGGGGCGCCCTTCATGATCGACTGGGTGACGATCCGGTGCCGCCACGTGGCCGGGAAGCCGTCCTTGTCCACGGTCACGCGCACTGCGTGATGCACGAGCGGCCGGTAGTAACCGGCGCGCATGTCGTCCTCGCGGGTCCAGACCAGCTTCACCGGCCGTCCCTTGCCCACCTTCTTGGCGATCTGCACGCACTCGACCACGAAGTCGGACTGGAAGTTGCTGCGGCGGCCGAACGAACCGCCTGCGAACAGGGTCTCGATCTCCACCGATCCCGGCAGGGCCGTGGCCGCGCGCGCCACGTTGATCTGGTCGAGGGTCTGGCCCTGGGCGCCGTAGACCAGCCGGGGCGGGCCCTTGCCCACCATGGCCACGCAGTTCATCGGCTCCATGGTGGCGTGGGCGAGGTAGGGAAAATCGTAGGTCACGTCGACGGCGGCGGTTCCGCCGGCGGCCTGCGCCGCGTCGCCCTTGGCGTCGAACGCCTTCCACTCGGTCTTGGCCGGCGCGGCGGCCTTGCCGGCGGCGTAGTCGCGGAACTGCTGGGCGAGGGTCGCCGAGCTTCGCGTCTCGGCCTTCGACTCGTCCCAGGTGACCTTGAGGGCGTCGCGGCCGGTCTTCGCCGCCCAGGTGGAGCTGGCGACCACCGCCACCCCGCTGGGGATCTGGAAGACGTCGACGACGCCGGGAACCTTGCGGGCCGCGGCCGCGTCGAAGCTCGCCACCTTGGCGCCGAAGCGCGGCGGGTGGGCCACCATTGCCGTCAGCATATCGGGCAGGCGGACGTCCTGGGTGAAGCGGGCCGTGCCGTTTGACTTCGCGGCCGAGTCCTTGCGCCGCACGCGGTCCGTGCCCACCAGGGTGAAGGCCGAGGGGTTCTTGAGCGTCGGCGCCTCGGGCGGCGTGACCTTGGCGGCGTCGGCCACCAGTTCGCCGAACCCCAGCGAGCGGCCCGATCCCGCGTGGCGGACAAGGCCGTTCTCGACGGTGATCTCCGCCGCCGGCACGCTCCACTTGGCGGCCGCGGCCTGGACGAACATGGCCCGCGCGGCGGCGCCGGCCTTGCGCATCTTCATCCACGAGTCCGAGATCGCCGACGAGCCGCCCGTGCCCTGCGTTCCGCCCATCATGGCGTTGCCGTAGAGCTTGGCGTTGGCGGGGGCCTGCTCGACCTTCACCTTCGTCCAGTCGGCGTCGAGTTCCTCGGCCGCGATGGCGGCGAGGCCGGCGTGGTTTCCCTGCCCGAACTCGATGTGCTTCGAGAGGACGGTGACCGTCCCGTCGGGATCGAACTTCAGGAACGGACCGAACGCGCCCGGCTCGACGCGGCTGCCGTAGGACAGCACGTCCGGGAGCGAGCAGCCGACCAGCAGGGACGAGCCGGCCAGGGTGGCGCCGACCACGAGCGCCTGGCGGCGGGTCGGCGCGGCGGAGAGGTTCGCAACGGGCTTGTTCATGACCGACCTCACGCGCCCGGCGCCGCGGGCGTAGGCGCCGCTGCCGCATCCTTGATCGCCGCGCGAATTCGCTGATACGCGCCGCACCGGCAGATGTTGCCGTCCATCGCCGCGGAGATCGCGGCGTCGTCGGGACGGGGGTTGGCCGCGAGCAGGGCCGCGGCGCTCATGATCTGGCCCGACTGGCAGTAGCCGCACTGGGGCACGTCCAGCCTGACCCAGGCCGCCTGCAGCGGATGCGTCCCGCCGAGGCCCTCGATCGTGGTGATCTTCGCCGCGCCGACAGCCGAGACGGGAACCTGGCAGGCCCGGATAGGCTGACCGTCGGCCAGCACCGTGCAGGCGCCGCACTGGGCCACGCCGCACCCGTATTTCGTGCCGGTCAGCCCCAGTTCATCTCGCAGGACCCACAACAGCGGCGTGTCCGGCGGCGAGTTGACGTTCATGGCCCGCCCGTTCACATCGACTGTCGTCGGCATGGGATCCCCGATCTCGCTGATTTGCGGCCGATCCTAACGTTGTTCAGACCGCGCCGTAAATCGAACCTTGGTCCGGGACGGCGACGGAAGGTATTGCGTACCCAAACTACGAAGTGCCAGGAGCCCGAATGCCCCGCGTCGCCGCCCTCGCCGCTCTCGTCTCGCTCTCCGCCGCGCCCGCGCTGGCGGCCGACGGAGCCCAGCTGTTCAATCTCCAGTGCAAGATGTGCCACGGCGGATCGGTCATGGGCCCCGCGCTGAACGGCGTGGCCGGCGCCCCGATCGCGTCCAAGCCCGGCTTCGCCTATTCGCCCGGCCTGAAGAACAAGGGCGGGACCTGGACCGAGGCCAATCTCGACGCCTACCTCAAGGCCCCGTCGCAGTTCGCGCCGGGCACCAAGATGCTGATCGCGGTGCCCTCCGACGAGAACCGCGCGGCGATCGTCGCCTACCTCAAGACCCTGAAATAGATGGACGCCTTCCCCGCCTTCTTCCCGCTCGCCGGCCGCACGCTGGCGATCGCGGGCGAGGGCGAGGCGGCCGAGGCCAAGGCCCGGCTGTTCGAGGGATCTCCGGCCACGGTCGTGCGGCTCTCGACCGCCGAGGCTCTGGACCCGGGGTCCTATGCCGGGATGACGCTCGCCTTCATCGCGGGCGAGGACGACGCCTGGGCGCGCGACGCGGCCGAGGCGGCGCGGCGGGCGGGCGTGCCGGTCAATGTCGTCGATCGCCCCGCGCTCTGCGACTTCACGACCCCGGCGGTGATCGACCGGGGCGAGGTCGTGGCCGCCATCGGCACGGGCGGCGCGTCGCCCATGCTGGCGACCATGCTGCGCCACGACATCGAGGCCCGCGTGCCGGAAGGCGCGGGCCGGATCGCCGCCCTCTTCCGCACCATGGCCGAGGAGATCCGCGCCGTGCTGCCCGAGGCGCATGCGCGCCGCCGCTTCCTGCGCGCCGCCCTGACCGGCCCGGCCGCCGAGTCGGCCATGGCCGGCGACATGCAGGGCGCCCGCGAGCGCCTGCGCGCCGCGCTGTTCGAGGGACCGCAGCTGCGCGGCGTCGTCCGCTACATCGACGCCCGCGGCCCGGCCGACCTCCTGACCCTGCGCGCCGCCCGGGCCCTGGCGGCCGCGGACGTCCTGGTGTGCGACCCGGACGCCCACGCCGACGTGCTGGCGCTGGCCCGCCGCGACGCCGAGCGCGTCCACGACCGCTCCGTCGCGGACCTGGCCGATCTCGCCGCAGAAGGGCTCACGGTCGCGCGACTGGTCACCACGCCGGCCTGGCGCACGGAACGCGCCGCCCTCGACGCCTCGGGCGTCGCCACGGACGTGCTCCCCATCGCCGGATGAACGGACTGTGCGCAACCGCGGCGGGCGAGCCGCGGCCCCGCATGGGATGTCTGTGTTTTCCGCGCCTTTTGTGGTTCGAAGGGCGGGGACTTCGACGGGGAGGATCGTCATGCGGGTATTCGTGGCAGCCGGGGCGGTGGCGGCGCTCGCCGCTGCGTCGACGACGCAGGCCCAGCCGGCCGACGCCCGGATCGCGGCGCGGGTCGAGAAGGTCCTGAAGGCGACGCCCCTCATCGACGGCCACAACGACGTCCCCTGGGCGATCCGCCAGCGCGTGGGGGTGCATCCCGAGAAGATCGACCTGGCGACGGACACCCGCCACCTCGTGGAGGCCGGCGGCCCGGGCATGATGACGGACATCCCGCGCCTGAAGGCCGGCCGGGTCGGCGGCCAGTTCTGGAGCGTCTTCATCCCCTCCAGCTTCGAGGGCCCGCTGGCCGTGCAGATGACCCTGGAGCAGATCGACATCGTCAAGTCGCTGCCGCAGCGCTACCCGGCGACCTTCGAGATGGCCTACACCGCGGACGACGTCGTGCGCATCCACAGGGGCGGCAAGGTCGCCTCCCTCGTGGGCGTCGAGGGGGGCCACCAGATCGGCGACAGCCTGCCTGTCCTGCGGCAGCTCTACGCCGCGGGCGCGCGCTACATGACGCTGACCCATTCGCTGAACACGCGCTGGGCCGACTCGGCCACGGCCAACCCCCAGCATGGAGGCCTGACGCCCTTCGGCGAGGAGGTCGTGCGCGAGATGAACCGCCTGGGCATGCTGGTCGACCTCAGCCACGTGTCGGAGGACACCATGAAGGACGCCCTGCGCGTGGCGCAGGCGCCGGTGATCTTCTCCCACTCGGGCGCCGACGGCGTCGCCGACCACGCCCGCAACGTCTCGGACGAGGTTCTGGCGCTGGTGAAGGCCAACCGCGGCGTGGTGATGGTGAACTTCCTGCCGAACTACGTGAGCCGCGCCCGCATGGAATGGGCCGCGGCGCGGTCGGCCGAGCAGGCCCGCTACAACGCGCCGCCGTTCGGCGGCCTCTACATCGGCCAGCCAGAGCGGGCGAAGGCCGCGCTCGCCGAATGGGACAAGGCCAACCCGAAGCCGCCGGTCACGCTGGCGATGGTCGCGGACCACGTCGAGTACCTGGCGAAGGTCTGCGGCATGGGCTGCATCGGCATCGGCTCGGACTTCGACGGCATCGGCGACACGCCTGACGGCCTGGACGGCGTGGACAAGTTCCCCGACCTGCTGGCCGAACTGGCCCGCCGCGGGTGGAGCGACGCCGACCTCGCGGGCCTTGCCGGCGGCAATGTCCTGCGGGTCATGCGCGAGGCCGAGGCCGCGGCGAAGCGCCTGCAGGCCACGACCCAGCCCAGCTACGCCACCCTGTCCGGCTCCTGAGGCGGCTGTCCTGGATCCGGTCTCAACACCCGGTCGTCCCGGCGAAAGCCGGGATCCAGATGGAAGGGCTCAGGTGCGGCTTTCGTAGGCCCGGAGCCCCTCCAACCACGATCTCGCACGTGGATCTGGGTCCCGGCATTCGCCGGGACGGCCGGACGCCGTCGAAATTGCTGATATCGAATGGAGTTGAACCCTAGCGCGGCTGGGGCGCGCCGGGTCCGCGGCGGCCCTCGGCCTGCAGCGCGTCGCCGATCTCCTTCGTCTCGCGGCCCCACACCTGCATGTCGCCGCCGCAGCGGGCAGCCTCCGCCTTGACGCGCTCCGCGTCGGCCATCATGCCGCGCGCCTCGTCGATCAGCCGGGGCTTCACCTCGATCGAGGGGTCCCGGCCTTTGAGGCGGCCCATGTAGTAGCCGAAGCCGGTGACGGCGCCCTGGCGCAGGGCGGGATCCTCGGTGCGGGCGGCGAACATGGTCATGATCACCATGCAGCGCAGGTCGTCCCGCGCGGGATCCGCGGGCTGGGCGACGGCGGGCGGGGGCAGGCACAAGGCGCAGCCCAGCGCGATCGGGACGAGACGGCGCATGGCGGGCTCCGGGTCCGGCGTCAGGTGTTGAGCGGCTTGCCGTTGGTTTCCGGCAGCAGCAGCAGGCAGACGATCACCGAAACCGCGGTGAAGGCGAAGGGGTACCAGAGGCCGGAATAGAGATGGCCTGTCGCGGTCACGATGGCGAACGCGGTGAAGGGCACGAACCCGCCGACCCAGCCGGTGCCGATGTGGTAGGGCAGCGACAGGGCGGTGTAGCGCACGCGGGTCGGGAACAGCTCCACCAGGCACGCCGCGATCGGGCCGTAGAGGGCCGTGGCGGCGACCACGAAGATCAGCAGCACGCCGAACGCGCCGATCAGGTTCATCCGCTCGGGATCGGCCTTGGCGGGATAGCCGGCCTGGGCCAGCGTCGTCTTGATCCGGCTTTCGACCGAGGCCTTCACCGCCTTGGCCACGTCCGGCGAGAGCCCCTCGGCGCTGGTCGAGGGGATGGTCTGATAGCCGATGCGCACCATCGCCGCCCGCCCGGGCACGCCGGCTTCGTTCGTGTAGGAGACGCCCGCGTTCGCCAGGGTCGACTTGGCGATGTCGCACGAGGACAGGAACGTCGCCTTGCCCACCGGATCGAACTGCAGCGTGCAGTCCGCGGGATCGGCGATCACGACCACCGGGGTTCGCGCCTGGGCCTCGGTGAGCGCGGGATTGAGCGTCTGGCTGAGGAGGTGGAAGCCGGGGAAGTAGGCCGCCAGCATCAGCACCATGCCGAACAGCATCACGGGCTTGCGGCCGGCGCGGTCGGAGAGCCAGCCGAAGAAGACGTAGAGCGGCGCCGAAGCCGCCGTGGCCGCCATCATCAGCAGGTTGATGGTCTCGGGCGGCGCCTTCAGGAAGCGCTCCATGAAGGTCTGCGAGTAGAAGAACGCCGTGTACCAGACGGCCCCCTGGGCGAACATGATCGCCACCAGGGCGATGAGCACCAGCCTGAGGTTCGGCCAGCGGCCGAAGGCCTCGGCGAACGGCGCCTTGGTCTCGCCCCCTTCGGCCTTGAGCTTCGCGAACTCCGGGCTCTCCGTGAGCTTCAGGCGCATCCAGATCGAGATGGCCAGCAGGATGCCCGAGACCAGGAACGGGATGCGCCAGCCCCAGGCGTCGAACGCCTCCGGGCCCACGGCGAGGCGGGTCGCGAGGATCACCAGCAGCGCCGAGAACAGGCCGAACGCCGCCGAGGTCTGGATCCACGACGTGGCCCCACCCCGCCCGTTGGCGGGGGCGTGTTCGGCCACGTAGATCGCGGCCCCGCCATACTCTCCGCCCAGGGCGAAACCCTGCAGGATCCGCATCAGGATCAGCAGGATCGGGCCGATGATCCCGGCCTGGGTGTAGCTGGGCAGGAGCCCGATCGCGACGGTCGCGCCGCCCATCAGGAGCACGGTGGCCAGGAACGCGCCCTTGCGCCCCGCGCGGTCGCCGATCCGGCCGAAGACCAAGGCGCCCAGCGGCCGGAACAGGAACCCGGCCCCGAACAGCGCCAGCGCCGCCGCCAGCCCCGCCGTCTCGGGCAAGCCCGTGAAGAACGTCTTGGAAATGACCCCGGTCAGGCTGCCGAAAACGAAGAAATCGTACCACTCGAACGTGGTGCCGGCCGAACTCGCGGCGACCACGGTCCGGAGCGATGTCGCCGGCAGCACCTCGGGCTCCTGGTCCGCAGTCGTCTCCGCCATTGTCGATCTCCCCGAACTGTCGCGCTGATCTAGCGTGGAACGGCGGCGCCTGAGAAGGAGTGACGACCGTGGACGCGTGACCGCACGCTAGCGCAGCGTGGCGGCCTTCAGCACGTGGTCCACGCCCCGGACGACGGCGTCCGCGTGCCGCGGGCCCAGGAGGTTCGCGTGGGTGGCCGGCGCGACATGCTCCAGGTAGCCGAAGCGCGACTGCTTCGCCGGCGCCTCCTGAGCGGCGCGGATCGGCGCGCGGATCGTCTTGGCGCCGGCGGTGACGACGGCGACGGGCAGTTCGGCGGGCAGGTCCAGCGCGCCCGCCAGTTTCGACGTGGCCGGCCACTGCGTCACCTCCGCGGAGGCGCCGCGCGCGTGCGGCGCCGAGCCGTGGATGCGCCGCTTCTCGGCCGCGGCGAGGGAGGGCAGGCCGATCAGGTTCGAGCTCACCAGCGACACCGGGACCATCAGGCCGAACCGGGCGCCTCGGCTGACGACCTCCAGCAGCCCCCCGAACGAGCGGACCGCCTCCGCGCCGCCCGGCACGTCGAGGATGGCGGGCGTCACCGCATCCACCAGCACCAGCCCGCGGATCGGCCGCCGCTCGCGCTCGAGCGCGAAGAGCCGCACCATGAGCCCGCCCATCGAATGGCCCGCGAGCAGCACCGGACCGTGCTCGCCGAGGCGGTCGAGGAGCGCTTCGAGGTCGTCGTTGATGGCGCGTCCGTCGCGCGGCTCGGGCCCCGGATCGGAATGCCCAAGCCCCGCGCGGTCGTAGGCGAGGCTGCGCAGGCCCTTCTGCGCAAGCTTGTCCTGGACCACGGCCCAGTCGGTGGCGCACCCGAAAGCGCCGTGCTCGCAGACGATCAGCGGCGCTTCGCCCGTCGCCGGCCCGGCGCGCACCACCCGCAGGCAGCGACCGCCGATGTCGATGCGCTCGCCCCGGTAGTTCGCGGGCTTCAAAGGCTGAGCTGCGCCCGCGGCCGGCCGTCCGGCCCGATCGAGAGGCCCTTCAGGCCGTCGATCTTCTCCTGCTGGGCGGCGGCTTCGGCCAGCCCCTTCAAGTTCCGCTCGGCGGCGGCCTCGTCCTGGGCGTCGGTGGTGACGCGCTTCACGATCAGGACCGGCTTGTCGGACTTGGCGTCCATCAGGGCGCGCTTGCTGGCGGGGATGAACGAGACGTAGGCCATGCGGACGCGGCCGGAGTAGCGCTTGGCCTTGTCGAGCGGCAGGTCGCCGGCCTCGGCGAAGGCGCGGCCCAGGAACATCGCCGGATTCAGCGGCTTCCCGTCCGGGTCGCGGATCTCAAAGTGCAGGTGCGGGCCGGTGGAGACCCCCGTCGAGCCGATCTTGCCGATCGGCTGGCCCGCCTCGACCTGGACACCCGGCTTCACGTCCGAGCCGATGGCGCCGAGGTGGGCGTAGTAGGTGGTCAGGCCGGCTGTGTGGCGTACGGCCACGAAGCGGCCGTATCCGCCCTTGGTCCCGGCCTCGGTCACGACGCCGTCCGCCACCGCCACGACCGCCACGCCCGCATCGGCGGAGATGTCGACGCCCTCGTGAAGGCGGCCGCTGCCCTCCCACGGAAGCTGACGCAGGCCGAAGGGCGAAATGATCTGCCGGCCCGGCACGGGCTCTTCGAAGGCGATCAGGACCTCGCCGGCGTCCGCCTGGGCCACCTGAACCGGCGCCACCGCGGAGGCCGGCGCGGAAATCGGCCGCACTTTCGGGGCGGCCGGCAGGGACGCGTGCGCCACGGCGAAGGCGGACACGCCCGCCACCAGCACGATGGCGGCTTCCGCCTTGCGGCGCGCGCTCCACCCGCCCGTGATCGATCTGCCGTTCGCCAAGGGATGCTCCAACCGCCGTTTCTCGGCCGTCCAACCCCGGCGAGCCCGCCAGGTTGCCGCGCCTTCTAGGCAAAATCCGGGCCGCGGGCGAGTCCTTGCGCCTGCGGAGCGAGCGCGAAGCGACGCCTTTCGCCGAACATCGGGACATGATAGCGGGACAAGCGTGTACACGTCGTATATTTACGTCTTAAGTACTTACTAAGTTCGCCGGCTCGCGCGTGAGCCGAGCGACGCGGAGTTCCCGATGCCCAGACCTGCCACGGATCCGGCGAAGGCCGCCCACATCAAGGCGCTGCGCCAGGAGGCGGGCCGGTGGCTCAAGGCGTCGCGCGAACAGGCCGGGCTGACCCAGGCGGAGCTCGCCGAGCGGGTGGGGCTGCGCTACTACACCTTCGTCAGCCAGGTCGAAAGCGGGCTCGGCCGCCTGCCGATCGAGACGCAGGGGGCCTGGGCCGAAGCGCTGGGGCTCGAGCCGGGCGAGTTCGCGCGCACCCTGCTGCGGTACTACGAGCCGGAGCTCTTCAGGCTGCTCTTCGGCGGCGAGGGCGCGGCCCGTGCGCAGGCTGGCCGAGCGGCCGGATAGTCCGCCAGGAGATTTTCCGAGCGCCATGGGCCAGGTCGTCCCCTTCATTGCCCGCGTCCGCGACAGCGGCGACTGGACCGCCGCCGAGCGCGTCCGCCTGCAGGCGCTGGCGGACCAGCTCGCCGCGGCGGGCGTCGATGTGGAAGTGATCTTCGGCGCGACCGACGAAGGTGACCCGTGGTGCGTCGTCACCGACGGCTCCGGCGACGTGCTGATCCACGTGGCGCGCATCGACGGCAGGTTCGTGGTCCACTCGGCGGTCGACGACGCCATCGACGAGAGCTTCGACCTGCATGCGGCGCTCCGCCAGCGGCTGGCGGTCACCGAGGAGGCCATCGCGCCGAAGTCGGCGGCGATCCTGCCCTTCACCGGGCGCGACGGTCAGACCTTCCTCGCGCTGATCGTGGCCGCCGCGTTCTTCTACGAGACCGCCTCCATCGGAGGCGGGGCCGAGGCCGCGGAGATCGTCGCCAGCCCGCCGCCGCCGGACGAGCCGGGCGCCGCGCCGCCGCCGGCGGACGCCCCGGCGCAGGACCGGGAAGTCGCGATCCAGGGTGCGGCGCTGAACGAGCCTGCCGCGGCGCGCGCGCCTGTGGAAGCCGGTCTCGCCGCCATGGCGTCGGCCGTCGCCACGGCCGCCGCCCCTCCCGGCGCGTCCGCGCCGGAGCCGGGCGCGGCGGCGGCGCTGCAGATCGAGCTCCCGCCGGCGGCTCCGGCGGAGGCCCCGCCCCCGATCCTGCGGGGCGGAGCCGGGGACGACAGCCTTGTGGGCTCGGCCGCCGCCGAGCGGATGGACGGCGGAGCGGGCGACGACACGCTCGTCGGCGGAGGCGGCCGCGACACCCTGCTGGGCGGCGCCGGCGACGACCGCATCGAGTTCACCGACGGGGCCATCGTCGAGGGCGGTTCCGGCGCCGACAGCTTCGTGGTCGCGGCGTCGAGCGCGGGCGCCGGCCCGGACACGCTGCTCGGCGTGATCGTCGATTTCTCGTTCGAGCAGGGGGACAGGATCGTCACCGCCGCGGGCCGGGTCGTGGTCGCGCCCCGCCCGCCGGACGGGACCGAACCACAGGCTCCCGGTCCCGGCGTCACGCCTCCCGGCGACTTCGGCGTCAGTACGCTGGGGCCGACCCTGCCGGGGCCGACGACCCTGGTCCCGACCACGCCGACCCGGGTGGACGTCGACATCGACGGCGACGGCGTCATCGACGGCTACGTGCTGGTGAGCTTCCGTCCGCCGGAGCCCACGACGCCGCCGCCTGCCGAGGACGCGGGCATCGTGGTGACCGGCCAGGCGCTGCCCCCGCCGGACCCCTTCGGCTGAGCCGCGCTCAGACCCTCACCAAGAGCTTGAGCGCGTCTGGATCCGAAAACCGGTTCCCACTTTCGGAACGCGCGGAACGCGCTCAGAGGCCCTTCACGATCCCTTCGACCATCTTCTTGGCGTCGGCGAAGAGCATCATCGTGTTGTCGCGGAAGAACAGTTCGTTCTCGACGCCCGCGTAGCCGGCGGCCATGCCGCGCTTCACGAACAGCACCGTGCGGGCCTTCTCCACGTCGAGGATCGGCATGCCGTAGATGGCGCTGGTCGGATCCGTCTTCGCGGCCGGGTTGGTCACGTCGTTCGCGCCGATCACGAAGGCCACGTCGGCGGTGGCGAACTCGGAGTTGATGTCCTCCAGCTCGAACACCTCGTCGTAGGGCACGTTCGCCTCGGCGAGCAGCACGTTCATGTGGCCCGGCATCCGCCCCGCCACCGGGTGGATGGCGTACTTCACTTCGACGCCCTCCTCCTTCAGCTTGTCGGCCATCTCGCGCAGCGCGTGCTGGGCCTGGGCCACCGCCATGCCGTAGCCCGGCACGATGATCACCTTGCTGGCGTTCTTCATGATGAAGGCCGCATCGTCCGCCGAGCCCTGCTTGACGGGGCGGGTCTCGACCCTGCCGCCGCCGGCCGCCGCGCTGTCGTCGGCGCCGAAGCCGCCCAGGATCACCGAGATGAAGCTGCGGTTCATCCCCTTGCACATGATGTAGCTGAGGATCGCGCCCGAGGAGCCGACCAGCGCGCCGGTGATGATCAGAGTCACGTTCTCGAGCGTGAAGCCCAGGGCCGCGGCCGCCCATCCCGAGTAGCTGTTCAGCATCGAGACCACGACGGGCATGTCCGCGCCGCCGATGGGGATGATCAGGGTCACGCCGATCAGCAGGCTGAGGGCGAAGATGCCCCAGAAGGCCCAGAGCGCCTGACCGCCGCTGAGGACCAGCACCACGATCAGCGCCACGATGGCGAGGCCGATCGCGATGTTCAGCAGGTGCCGCGCCGGCAGCAGGATCGGCGCGCCCGACATGTTGCCGTTCAGCTTGGCGAAAGCGATCACCGAGCCGGTGAAGGTCACCGCCCCGATGGCCAGGCCCAGCGACAGCTCCACCAGCGAGACCATGTGGACCGCGCCGACCTCGCCGATCCCGTACGCGGCCGGCGTATGGATCGCGGCCACCGCCACCAGGCACGCGGCCATGCCGACCAGGCTGTGGAACGCCGCCACCAGCTGCGGCATCGAGGTCATGGCGACGCGCCGGGCGATCACCGCGCCGATGGTCCCGCCCACCGCGATGCCCGCGGCGATGAGGCCCAGGGTCAGCGCGTCGAGCTTGCCCTCGGAGAGCAGCGTCGCCAGGGCGACGCCGACGGCCAGGGCCATGCCGATCATGCCGTTCCGATTGCCGGACTGGCTGGTCTCGGGACTCGAGAGGCCCCGCAGCGCCAGGATGAACAGCACCCCGGAGACGAGGTAGAGGATGGCCGCGAGATTGGCGTTCATGTCGGTTCGTCCCCCAGGAGCGCGTTCAGCCGCAGGATCAGCGGCGGCAGGTGCTCTCGAACGGTGGCTACCACCAGCCTAAGGTCGAGCTCGTGGTAGGCGTGGATCAGTATGTTGCGCGTGCCGATCGCCTCCCGCCAGGGAAGGTCCGGTGCGGAGGTTCGCGTATCGGCGCTGACCTTGGAGGCCGCTTCGCCTACGAGTTCCACGGCGCGGATCACGGCGTACTGCGTGCGCTTGTCCGCCAGCAGGTCTGCGGCGTCGCGCTCGCCGAGAAACTCCACCGCATCGCGGGCGAAGGCGCGCATGTCCTCGAGCAGGCTGCGGTCACGCTCGGTCATGCGCGGACAAGGTCTCGTTCCATGCTCGCGCGGAACGCCGGCTTGAGGCGGGTGAGATCGACCATGTCCACGCGGCGCCCCAGGTCGCCCTGAATGTCCATCGCGAGGCCGCCAAGATCGAACAGGGATGACTTGCCCACGATGGCGTAGGCGACATCCACGTCGCTGTCCGGGCGCGCCTCGCCGCGGGCGACCGAGCCGACGACGCCCAGCAGTTCGATCCCGTGCTCGCGTGCATCGCCTCGCCGCGACCTGATCACGACCAGAGCCTGCTCAAGCAGTGAGGCGCCCGCCGCCGCGTCAGTCACCGGCCCCCTCCCGATCGCCCGAGAAGCGCCCTGACGGCGAGCGCGAGGCCGGCGGCCACGACGACGCCGCCGAGGATCATGAGGACCAGGCCGCCCGGCGATCCGGCCGGCATCTGCTGCGTCAGGCCGATGAGCGCCGCCCCGCCGGCCGACAGCAGGGCCGCGCGAGAGAGGGCCGCGTTGCGGGCTTCGCCGCTCATGCGTGCGCCCTCCGGCCCGGCTTGGACTTGCTGAGCTTGCGTTGGAGACAGTCTCCAGCCACGACGACGGCGAGGACGCCAACGAGGACACCGGCGGTCCACAGGAGTTGGCCCATCTGGTCGTTCCGCCAAGCGCTATGAGCCACCACCGCCAGCCCCAGCATGGCGCTCAGCTGACCAAGCCGCCTGCTCAATGTGTTCCGTACGAAGAAGGTGGCCAGCAGAAGGCCCAGAGCCAGTAGGCCACCTACAGCCGGCAGGAGGTCATTCTCCGCCGCCGTCAACAGCGCCTCGGACAGGCCGTACCCGCCAACGACCAAGGCAAGGCCTAGGGCGGCGACGCGCCCGCGCTTACGCAGGCTGACGTCGGCGATGGTCTGGAGGATCATTCCCACGACCACCAGGCCCAGGGCCAGGCCGCCCATGAGCTGAGCGGTCGCCCGCCAGTCCACGCTCACTTGCCGCGGTCCTTCTTCTTGTACATGGCCAGCATGCGCTGGGTGACCAGGAAGCCGCCGAAGATGTTCACCGCGGCGAAGGCCGCGGCCACGGCGCCGGCGCCCTTCGAGACCAGGACGTTGCCGGTGAGCTCGCCGTCGGCGCCGCTGGCGGCGGCCGCCAGCAGGGCGCCCACGATGATCACCGAGGAAATGGCGTTGGTCACCGCCATCAGGGGCGTGTGCAGCGCCGGCGTCACGCTCCAGACCACGTAGTAGCCGACGAAGATCGCCAGCACGAAGATGGCGAGGCGGAAGACCGTGGGATCGACGTCCATGGGGTTCTCCGGGCTTAGGCGGTGAGTTGCGGGTGCACGACGGCGCCGCCGTGGGTGACGAGCGCGGCCTTGAGGATCTCGTCCTCCAGATCGGGGGCGAACTGGCCCTCCTTGTTCCGGAAGAGCTCGGCGAAGGCCAGCAGGTTGCGGGCGTAGAGCGACGAGGCGTCGGCGGCGATGCGGCCGGGCAGGTTGGCCACGCCCATGATCTTCACGCCGTTGGCCGTGACGGCGACCTCGCCCAGCTTTGCGCCGTCCACGTTGCCGCCCTGCTCCACGGCCAGGTCCACGATCACCGATCCGGACTTCATCGACGCGACCTGGGCTGCGCTCACCAGCTTCGGCGCGGGACGGCCCGGGATCAGCGCGGTGGTGATGACGATGTCCTGCTTGGCGATGTGGCCGCTGATGAGCTCGGCCTGCTTGGCCTGGTATTCCTTGCTCATCTCCTTGGCGTAGCCGGCGGCGGTCTCGGCGGCCTTGAACTCCTCGTCCTCGACCGCGACGAACTTGGCGCCCAGGCTCTCCACCTGCTCCTTGGTCGCCGGCCGCACGTCGGTGGCGGTGACCACCGCGCCCAGGCGCCGCGCGGTGGCGATGGCCTGCAGACCCGCGACCCCCACGCCCATGACGAACACCTTCGCCGGCGCGATGGTGCCGGCCGGTGTCATCATCATCGGCAAGGCGCGCCCGTAGGCCTCGGCCGCCTCGATCACGGCGCGGTAGCCCGCGAGGTTGGCCTGGCTGGACAGGGCGTCCATCACCTGCGCGCGGGTGATCCGCGGAATGAACTCCATGGCGAAGGCGCTGGCGCCGGCCTTGGCGAGGGCCTCGACCGTCGCCTTCTCGTTGTAGGGGTTGAGCAGCGCGGCCACGAACGCGCCCGGCTTCAGCGCCTTGATCTCGTCGGCCTCGGGCGCGCGGACCTTGAACAGCAGGTCGGCCTTGGCGACCGCGTCCTTGGCGGACTTGGCGATCGACGCGCCGGCCGCCTGGTAGTCCGCATCGGCGAACGAAGCGCCGGCGCCGGCGCCCGCCTCGACGACGACCTCGAAACCGGCAGCCGCCAGCTTCTTCGCCGTTTCGGGCGTGGCCGCCACGCGGGTCTCGCCGGCTCGGCGCTCCTTGGTCACAGCGATGACGGCCATGGTCCGCGTTCAACCCCCGAATGCGCTGCAGGCGGCCGGACCATAGGTGCGCCCGCGTCGGATTGTCCAGCGCGGCGCCCGAAGGATCTCGCGGCGCGCCGCAAGCTTCTCCCGCAGCGCACCTTCGCAACGCAACAATCAACTCGTGGAGAAGGGCCCAGGGCTCGGCGCGCGCAACGCCATGCCCCGCACGCCGTCAGTAGCCGTAGGCCTTGAGGTAGGGATAGAGCCTGTGGTCGCTGGGCCAGGTCTCCTGCTCGGGCCGCGCCGGCGGCAGGTCCCAGGGCGCAGGCCCCTGCCCGGGGATGCACACGAAGTTCGCGTCGCCGATCGTGTCGTCCTGCGCCGTCACGCCCGAGAGCGGCGCGCGCGTCACCCACGGCGCGTAGAACCAGTAGGCGGCGTAGCCGGCCCGCAGGAACGTCTCCAGCACGGCCGCCCTCGCCGTGGCATGGAACGCTTCGACGAAGAAGACGGGCCGGACCGTTTCGATCAGGCGGTGCGCGCCCGCGAGCACCTCGGGCTCGAGCCCCTCGACGTCGATCTTCACCAGCCGCGTGTCGGCGGGCGCCAGTTCGTCGAGCGGCAGCATCAGGACGGGGAGGCGCGGCGTCTCCCGGTCGTAGAAGCTGCTGGTCCCGAGGTTGGCCGCCGCGTCGAGCGGGAGGGTCGGGAAGGCCGCGATGCGGCGATCGGGACCCGCGGCGGCGTGCACCACCTCCAGGCGGTCGCAGCCGTTGTTCGCCGCATTGGCCGCGAGGATCGCGGCGACCCCGCGGTGCGCCTCGACCGCGATCACGCGCCAGTCGGGCCGGGCCTTGGCGAACGGCGCCGCCATGGTTCCGAGGTTGGCGCCCACGTCGACGAAGGCGCCCGCGCCAGGGGTCGCCAGCGCCAGAAGGAAGTCGAGTTGCGGCCGGGCGAACTCGCCGTGGCGGGCGAGGCAGGGCCCGACCACCGTGTCGTTCGCGGGATACAGGAACGACAAGCCGTAGGCCTGCGCGCGCTTCAGCATTCGGGCCGACTATTCCACCACGGCGGGGCGGGCGCCAGCCGGGCAGGACGCCTTAGTGCGCCCCCGCCGCCTCGGGCTTGGAGCGCAGGAGGAACACGCCGGCGGCGATCAGCGCCACCGTGGCGACCAACGAGCCGATGAAGCCGGCCGCGGTGCAGAACAGGAGCGTGAAGAACAGCACGCCCGCGGCGATCACGAGCGAGCCCCACTTCGTCAGGCCCATCACGAGATGGAACGTCGCGGTCTGCTCGGCGATGTCCATGTGACCGCGCTGGTAGTCGGAGCCTTGTCCGGCCATCAATTCACTCTCTAGGTCAGGGAGGTGTTCGGCGAGGCCCTACACGAACCGCGCCCTCGGTTCAATCCGGCGGGGTTCCATGCGGCCAATTGGCCAGCAGGGTGCGGAGCGCCGCCACCAGGGCCAGGGGCTGGTCGATCATGACGTGGTGGTGGGAATCCGGAATCTCGATCTCGGGCACGTTGCCGTCCAGGAAGCCGGGCTCGCCCGAGGCGCGGCGCTCGATGATCCGGCTCTTGTCTCCGTAGAGGTGGATCATCGGGACCTTCAGGTCGGGGAAGGCGCCACGGTCGGCCGTCATGATCCCGTCGCTGCGGTCGAGCTTCTCCCACATGTTCGGATCGAACTTCCAGGCGTAGCCCTGGCCCGAACCGTCGGGCATGGGAACCCGCTTCAGCGAGCGGCGCGCGATGAAGTCGAGGATGTAGTGGTTCTCGGCCGGCTGCGGCGGCATCAGCCGGAACCGGGCCAGGGCCGCCTCCATGGTGGGGTAGATCCGCGTCGGCCGGTCCGGGCTGGGATTGTTGGCGAGCAGCTCCTGGCGCTTCCTGCGCTCTTCCAGGACCTCGGGCGGCGGGCCGCCGAAGCCGGTGTCCACGAGGATGGCCGCATCCATGTTCTGCGGGTAGCGCGCGGCGGTGAAGAACACCTGCCCGCCACCGAAGGAGTGGCCGATGTAGATGGGCTTCTTGCCCGGCGCGTAGAGGCCGGTGGCCCGCGCCACGGCCTCGGCGTCGGCGGCGAAGTCCGGGAAGCGGTAGGTCTGCCGCCACTCGGAGTCGCCCATGCCCGCCAGCGACATGGAGGTGACGCGGAAGTCCTTGGCGAGGTAGGGGCCGATGAAGCTCCACCAGTCGGCGTGGGCCGAGTTGCCGTGGACGAGGAGCAAGCCGCGCTTGCCGCGCTCGCCCCAGCTCAGCGCTTCCAGCTTGATGCCGCCCGACTCGACGAAGGTCCGCTCGGCCTCCTGGGCGATGGCCCACTTGAACCATGCGGGCGCCTCCGGCTCCCGGCCGGCGTAAGGCGCGAGCGGCGCGCGCACCTCCGGCGGCAGGTCGTCCACGTGGAACGGCCGGTCGTCGTAGGTTTCCTTGCCCCCCGGTTTCGAACCTGCGGTCTTGCGCGCGTCGTCAGCCATGGCGAGCGGTCTAACGGCCGTTTGAAAAATGGCAACCTTCCTTCGGCGCGCGCGGCGCGAGAGCCTTGGGCCGACAACCGGTTCCGCACTCGGGACGCGCTTCAGCGCCGCATGCGCTTCAGGAAGCGGCTGAACGCGATGAAGCCGCAGAAGACGGCCGGAAACCCAAGCGTCATCGCGAGCGGCAGCGGCGTGGCGTCCAGGCCGCTGAAATGCGTCGCCGCCGTGAAGAACCCGCCCAGCAACGCCGTCCCGACGAGCCACTCGACCACCGACGCGGCCACGAGGCGGCCCACCGGCTTCTCGATCGGCGGGGGCGCGCCCCCGGCCGGCCAGTTCTGCCCCGCCGCCCTCGCGATCCGGTCGGCCAGTCCGCCCGAAACCGTGAGCCTGGCGACGTCGCCCAGCATCAGGACGGCCCGCGGTCCGAGAAACGTCTGCTGCCGGCGCACCGTGAGGTCCCGCCAGGGGACCAGGACCGGACGCATGAACGGCGCGAAGATCCGCCAGATCGCCACCCTCAGCCCCTGGCGGCAGGCGCTCAGCTCCAGCACGCCGCTGAAGTTCACGCCGGGCGCGCCTCCCATCATCCCGGACTGACCGCCGAACGTCGCGAGCACCTCGTCGTCCCGGTCGGGGTAGGCCTGCTGCAATGCCGGCCAGCCCGACAGATGACTGAGCGCCGTCGTCACCGCGAGCCACATGGCCGCGAAGACGAGCGGGAAGACGCCGAACAGCCAGACCGGGAAGCCGTCGCCCATCATCACTCCCCCGGCCGGTACTCGCGCTTCACGTGGCCCTTCAGCTGGTCCTCGGTGAACAGCACCGGCTTGGTCTGCATCGCCGCGAAGAGCGGAGTCTGGTCGGCGTAGTGCGGCGAGGCCGCGTCGAGGGTCGCCGACCCGAACTGGTGGATGCTCTTCGACGAGAGCCTGCCGCCCTTCTCCCACGTGACGAACATCACGAAGGTGTCGCCGGCCACCGCCCGCAGCCGTCCATCGGGATCGGGTCGCCCGTACACCGCCCGGAAGATGTCGGGCCCGCCGTCGATGGGCAGGTCCACCGTCCCGCGCCGGATCCGGTTCACCTCGCCCCAGGTCGGGTCGATGCGGCCGTAGGCCTTCTTCAGATCCGCCATCACGCCCTTGAGCGCGGAAAGCGGCGCCGTTCCGGGTTGCTGGTTCAGCCGCAGCACGGTCAGCACCGCAAGGGCCGCTGCGCGGCTGTCGCGGTGGGTCCGCAGGTCCCATCCCCGCAGCAGGTCCTGCGCGGCCTTGAGGTCCGCATCGTCCCCCGCCGGAAGCGCCAGCAGCAGCGGCAGGGCCTTGCCCAGCTCGGACTTCGCAGAGAACGCCAGGTCGTACTTGTAGGCCTCGAATTCCTCGGCGGTGATCGAGGGGTCGGCGCCGTAGGTCTCGAGCGCGCGGAAGGCGCGGTTGGTCATGTTGGTCTGCAGCCCCATCCACTTCGGGAAGTCGGCCGGCTTCAGGTCGTGGGCGGGGTCCGTGGCCGAGAACGGGGTGTTGTTGGCGTTGTAGGTCCAGCCGCTCTTCGGGTTCCAGAGCTGCGGGACGCCGGAGAACGGCCGCTGGCGCGTCCAGATCAGGTCGCTGCGGTCGCCGGGCACGACCCCGGACCAGTCCACGCCGTCCTTGCGCACCGGGAAGCGCCCGTTGTGGACGTAGCCAACGTTCCCGTCCGCGTCCGCGTACACGTAGTTGATCGACGGCAGCACGCCCTTGGCCATCGCCGCCTTCCACTCGGCGAGGTTCCGGGCCTTGTTCATGGCGAAGTACTGCTCGTTCTGCCGGATCTCATCCATGCCGGCGTAGCGGATGGCGAAGACGCCGTGGTCCGTCCGAACCACCGGCCCGTGGACCGAACGGAGCGTCTCGCGCCGCACCGTCTCCAGCGATCCGTCCGCCCGCTTCACGCGGATCTCGACCCAGCGGCTCTCCAGCCGCTTCCACGCCCCGTCCAGCCTGTAGAGCTCGCGGTCCGTCGGGTGCATGACGAGCTGGTAGACGTCGGCGAGATCGGGATTGTCGACCGTCGAGGCCCAGCCCAGCCGCGCGTTGTGGCCGTGCAGCATGAAAGGGCCGCCCGGGAAGAAGCCGCCGGCCACGTGCCACCCTTCGCGGCTCTGCACCACCGCCTCGTACCAGGCGAGGGGGCCGGTGTAGGGCTGGTGCGAGTTGACGAGCAGGCGCGTCGCCCCGTCGGCCGAACGGGCCGGGCCGACGGCGACGCCGTTGGAGCCGATCTCCACACCGTCCCAGACCTCGGCGCGGCGCTGCGACGTCGGCCGCATGGTGCGGCGGAACAGGTCGTCCAGGCCGTAGAAGGTGGGCCCCCGGTAGATCACGCTGGCCGCGAGGTCCTGCCCCGTGATCGGCAGAAGGCCGGGCGCCACCTTGTCCGGATGCGCCCGGGCCCAGGCGCTCGCGCCGGCGGCGTAGGCCTCCATGACCGCCTTGGTCTTCGGCTCCAGGTCGCGGGCGTAGCGGCGGCGCACCGTGCCCCACACGTCCTGCAGCGCCACGAGGTAGTCGCTCTCCACGCCCGCGGGTCCGTTCAGCTCGGCCAGGCGGCCGCGCGCGGCGAACACCGCCTCCTGCAGGGTGGCGAAGTCGTCCTCGCTCTGCGCCCAGGCCAGGCCGTAGGCCGCGTCCGCGTCGGTCCTTCCGAGGATGTGCGGCACGCCCCAGGAGTCGCGCCGGATCGTCACGTCGGGCGCCGCCTGCGCGCCCACGGCCAGCATCGCCGCCGCCAGGCCGATGATCGCGCCCCGCATGTCCGCCCCTCCGGTGTCTTGCGTGGAGTGTCGCGGACCCCGTGACCGCGCGCAATTGCAGACTAAGGCCAACCTCACTCGCCAACCGCGCGCCAGAAAAACACCAGTTGATCTCCAAGCAACATCGCGCCATGGTGGCGCCTCGTCGGCGGCGAATACATCGTCAGCGCGCGGTTACGCCCCGATTTGCCAAGACCGGCAAGTTGTCTCAACTTGGGACAACCTATGATTAATCTGCGTACACCTCATCGCTTGGCGTTTCAGTAACGCCTGCCGAGCCATTTTCCTCCAGCGGCGGAAGAACGCGCCGTGGAGAACAAAGTCCATGTCCCGGAAGACCAGCACCCTGCTGATGAGCGTCGCGGCCGCGACGCTGGCGACCACGGCGCTGAATGCGACGCCGGCCGCTGCGCAGTCGACCACGACGACGAGCTCGCCGGTCAAGCCGTACTATGGGAACCTGAGGCCCTTCTACGGGAACCTGCGTCCGTTCTACGGGAACCTCCGCCCGTTCTACGGCAACCTGCGTCCGTTCTGGGGCAACCTGCGGCCCTTCTGGGGAGACACGGGCGCCTTCTACGGCGACCTGAAGTCGTTCTGGGCGACGTCCAACCCGGTCGTGGGAACCGGCGCGCCGGCCTATGCCCAGGTCAGCGGCTTCTGGACCAAGGCCGGCGACGACTGGACCGTGGCCTTCAACTCCGCCATCTCCGGGACCCCGGACCAGGCCCTGATCGCGGGCAAGGTCTCCACGATCTTCGACGACTCGCGCGCTTTCTGGGGGGCCTCGGTGCAGGCCAAGACCGGCAAGTCGTTCGACGAGGGCTTCCTGAACCCCTTCCTGCAGGCCCGCGGCATCGATCCGGCGGACCCGAACGCCATCGGCAAGCTGGACCAGGACACCCTGGCCCACCTGTTCCTCGAGTACTACGACGGCCTGATGGCCTACGCCGGGACCGACCACGTCGATCACTGGATGAAGACGGTCAACTGGACCCCGTCGCTGACCAAGACCCAGGGCTCGGGCGGCTCGACCATCATCGGCATCCTCGACGAGACCTTCGTCGGCGACGCCTCGATCTCGGGCAACATCGTCCGCTCGGACGGCGTGTCGGACTTCACCAACGGGCACGGCGCGGCCGTCGGCAGCCTGATCGTGGGCCATCACGACGGCAAGGGCGTGATGGGCATCGCGCCGGACGCCAAGGTCATCGCCTACAACCCCTTCGACAACACCGGCTCGGCAAGCTGGGCCGACGTCACGCGCGGGGTCCAGACCCTCAAGGCCAGCGGCGCCAGCGTGGTGAACATGTCGCTGGGCGTTCCGGGCACGACGATGGACAACGGCTGGAACGCCGTCTTCACCGATCCGTCGGTGGCGCTGACGCTCAAGAACACCGTGTTCGTGCTCGCCGCAGGCAACGACGGCGTCACCCAGACCGGCAACGTCACCTGGAACGCGCTCAACCCGGCCTTCATCGTGGTCGGCTCGGTGGGCGTGGACGGCGCCATCTCGAACTTCTCCAACCGCCCGGGCGAGGCGTGCCTCACGACCCTCGGCCTCTGCACCGGCGACAAGCTCAAGAACCACTTCCTCGTGGCTCCGGGCGAACTGATCCTGGTGTCGGACGGCAAGGGCGGCGTGACCCGTCAGACCGGCACGTCGTTCGCCGCGCCGCTGGTGTCGGGCGCCATCGCGCTGCTGCACGACCGCTGGCCGTGGCTCGCGAACTACCCGCGCGAGACGGTGGGCGTGATCCTGAACTCGGCCAAGGACCTGGGCGACCCCGGCGTGGACGCGGTGTACGGCTACGGCCTGCTCGACGTCACCCGCAGCCAGTCGCCGCTGGACTTCAACAAGCTGATCTTCTTCACCGTCGAGAACGGCAAGATGACGCCGCAGACCAAGTCGGCGGTGATCACGCGCTACAACACCGTCCAGCAGTCGACCTGGGACGCCTCGAAGGCCTTCGTCTACGCCTTCGAGACCCTGGGCCTGACGCGCCGCGACTTCGCGATCCCGCTCAGCTCCAAGCTGGTCGGCCAGAACGTCACCACCTACCTGGGCGCCCAGGAGCAGTTCCAGGCCTATCTGCTCACGCGGATGGAGACCTGGGCCAAGTCGGGCGGCAAGGTCGGCTTCGCCAACGGCTTCTCGCCGGCGATGGCGGTCGCCAACCCGTGGGGCATGGACATGACCGTGGCGGTGGCCCCGCGGCAGGCGCGCTTCGGCTTCCGCGACGACGGCCCGGCCTACCAGTCGCGCTTCGACGTGAACGGCGAGCGGTCCCGCCTGGTGTTCGGCTTCGGCGACGGGGCTCCGCAGCTCGCCGCCTCGACCGGCTTCGGCTCGGCGGGCTCGTACGACATCGAGCGCGGCGGCGCCGACCCCCTCCTGGGCCTTGCCTCGGGCGGCGTCTATGCGGCCCTCGACTACCGGCTCTCGGACACCCTGACCTTCCAGGCCGGCGCGCTCGGCCGGGACCAGGAGCGTGAGCGCGGCGTCGATCCCGCGTTCGGATTCGTCGGCCACGGCGCCGAACGCTACACGGCCAGCGCCCAGCGTTTCGCCCTCGCCTACAAGCCGAACGGCGAGCTGACGCTGACCGGATCCTGGACCCGTCTGAACGAAGGCTCGGCCATCCTGGGCGTGCAGTCGCTCGACGCCGACGACTTCCGCAACGGCTCGACCACCGACGGCTATTCGCTGTCGGTGAACTGGGCCGCGACGCCGAAGCTTAGCTTCATGGCCACGGGGACCATGGCCCGGACCCACGCGTCCGACGGCCAGCAGCTCTCGGTGGGCAAGGGCGGACTCACCGCTTCGTCCTTCGAGGCCGGCTTCGCCGCCACCGACCTGTTCCGCAAGGGCGACCGCTTCCAGGTGCTGGTCTCCCAGCCGATGTTCGTCGAGAAGGGCCGGCTCGAGCTGCAGCAGGTCGAGATCGTCGACCGGCAGACCGGCGACCTGGGCATCGTCAGCCGCGGCGTGGACATCGCCGGCCGGCGTCGCGTCGCCGGCGAGGCGATCTACCTGCGCCCGGTGCAGGACGGCCAGGGCGACGTGGCCCTGTTCGGACGGGTGGAGACCGCCACGGACGGCGCAGGCCAGGACGAGGTCTTCACCGGCGCGCGCTTCCGGCTCGCGTTCTGACGCGCCCCGCCTCCCGGCCGGCTCGATCCGGGCCGGTCGGGATGGGGGCCTCTAGGGCGCGTCGTCGAGCGGCGCCACGAGCTCGCTCGGACGCGCCGCAAGGCATCGCGCCAGCTTCACCAGCATCGACACCGACAGGTTGGACTGGCCGGTCTCGTACTTGTGGACCTGCTGCAGGCTGACGCCGCACTGCTCGCCGAGCTGGGCCAGGGACAGCCGCAAGGCGCGACGCCGGCGGGCGATCTCCTTGCCCACGATCAGGTTCACGTCCGCCGAACTCAAGATCCCGGCCTCCGATGCATCGGTGGCCGCGCCCGCCTGGCGACCTGCCCGCCGCTGGTAGCGCGAACGGACTGACCGGGAGGTGAACCGCTTCGCATCTGGGTTGAAAAGCCGCGGCGCGGCGCAACGGGATGCGGCGACGCTTGTTTCGGGCAGGTGGCGGTTTTCGTCCCTCACCGCCACCATCAGGCCCCCGGCGCCGCCTGCGCGCCGGGGGCCTCATGCATTGTGGCCTTAGGCCCGGCTTAAGACGTCGGCGGTAAGCTTACCGACCGGTGCGAGGGCTCATGCGTCTGAGAAGGCTGATGTTCGCGGCGTCCGCGGCAGCCGTCCTCGCGACGGCGGCGCCGGCCGCGCGCGCCTTCGCCCCGGAGCCCGCCGCCCTGGCGCCCGCGACGCCCTTCGACCAGAGAGTGGCCGCCGCCAAGCAGGCGATGATGGCCGATCCGCAGACGGCGCTGTCGGAGTCGCTGGCCGCGCTGGACGCCGCGCGGCGCGAGACCGGCGCGGCGCGCAGCGAGCGCATCGCCACGGCCCAGTGGCTCCAGGGCGAGGCGCTCCTGCGGCTGAACCGCCTCGACGCCGCCAGGCCGGTGATCCGCGAGGGCCTCAAGGCGGTCGCCAGCGGATCGCCCGACTCCAAGCTGCACGGCGACCTCCTGATGGCCCAGGCCGGCGTCCTGGCGACCCAGGGACAGGTGCAGCCGGCCCTCGCCGACTTCCACGCGGCCTACCGCATCTTCGGCAAGGCCGGCGAGGCCCGCAGCCAGGCGATCGCGCTGATGAACATCGGCTCGATCTACCAGGACGCCCGCGACTACGCGAAGGTGCTCCAGTACTACGCCCAGGCGGCCGACCTCTATCCCGGCGACCCGTCGCTGCTGGTCAGCGCCCGGAACAACATCGGCAACGCCTTGCGGGAGCAGAAGCGCTTCGCCGAGGCCGAGGCCGAGTTCGAGCGCGCCCGCGCCATCGCGCGCGAGATGAAGAGCGCGCTGATCGAGGCGCACGTGATGGCCAACCTGGCCGCCACCGAGGTGGAGCACGGCAAGCTGGACGCCGCCCAGCGGCACGTGAACGAGGCGCTGCGGCTGGCCAACGCCGACGCGGCGGCGCGGGAGGCGCTCCCCGGCGTGTGGGCCGTCGCGGCGCGGCTCGAACTGGCGCGGAACAGGCCCCAGGCCGCGGCGGCGCTGGCCGAACGCGCCTTCGCGGGGGTCGACCTCGAGAAGACGAGCCTGCTCGACCGCGACTTCCACGAGACGGCCTATCGGGCCTACCTCGCCCTGGGCGACGAGCCCCGCGCCTTGGCCCACCTGCGCGCCTTCAAGCGGCTGGACGACGAGGCCCGCGACCTCGCCGCCTCGACCAACGCGGCCCTGATGTCGGCCCAGTTCGACTACGCCAACCAGGCCTCCCGCATCGCGCGGCTGAAGGCGAGCCAGCTCCAGAAGGACGTCGAGCTCGCCCGGGCGCGCGGGGTGATCACCAACGTCCTGCTGGCCGGCTCGGTGGTGGTGGGCGTGCTGCTGCTGGGCGCGTTCCTCTCGATCCGCCGAAGCCGCAACGAGGTGCGCGACGCCAACGGCAAGCTTTCCAAGGCCAACGCGGCGCTGGAGAAGGCGGTGCAGGCGCGCACCGAGTTCCTCGCAACGACGAGCCACGAGATCCGCACGCCGCTGAACGGGATCCTCGGGATGACCCAGGTGATCCTGGCCGACCCGCGCCTCGACGCCGAGCTTAAGGACAAGGTCAACCTGCTCCACGGCTCGGGCGAGACCATGCGCGCCCTGGTCGACGACATCCTCGACCTGTCGAAGATCGAGACCGGCAAGATGGTCATCGCCGCGGCGGAGATGGACCTGCGCAAGCTCTGCGAGGAGACCGCCCGCCTCTGGGCCGAGAAGGCCGACGCCAAGGGCGTGGCGCTCACTCTCGACATCGACGCCGCGCCGACCCGGATCGTCGCGGACGCCGGACGCCTGCGGCAGATCCTGTTCAACCTGATGTCGAACGCCATCAAGTTCACCCACGAGGGCGCCGTCACCCTGTCGGTCCGCGCCGAGCCCGGACCCGACGGCGAGCGCCTGGTGGTGGCGGTCACCGACACCGGCATCGGCATCCCGAAGGAGCGCCACGAGGACGTGTTCGAGCCGTTCCGCCAGGTCGACGGCTCGATCACGCGCAACTACGAGGGGACGGGCCTGGGCCTCGCGATCTGTCGCAACCTGGCCCGCGCCATGGGCGGCGACATCGCCCTGGAGAGCACGCTCGGCAAGGGGTCGACCTTCACGGTCCGCATTGCGCTTCAGCGCGCGGCCGAAACCCGGCCCGGCGTCGGCGGGGCCGCGGCCGAAAGCTTCGCCGAGGCGCGGCTGCTGCTGATCGACGCCAATCCCCTGAGCCAGGCGGTGCTGCGCGCGGTGGTGCAGCCGCAGGTCGCCAGCGTCGAGGCGGTGAGCGCCTGCGCGGACGCCGCGGGAGACCACTTCGACCTGGTGATCTGCGACGGCGCGGCCCTGGGCGACACGGCGGATGCGCGGGCGGGGGCCGTCGCCCGCCTCAGGCGCGCCGTCGCGCCCGCCGCCGTCGTGGTGCTGATCGCCGGCGCCGAGCCGGGCGAGAGCGCGCAACTTACCGCCGCCGGCGCGGCGCAGGTGATCGCGAAGCCCATCCCCGCGCCGATGCTGCTGGCCGCGCTCAGGGCGGGCTTCGCCGAGCGCAAGGCGCCGGTTGCAGATTCCTCAGCGCAATCAAGGTTAGCTTAAGCCCTGCGTCGCTAGGATGACGGGCGCGTCGGCGAACCCGGCCGCCGTCGGGAGCTGCCCATGCGGGTCTTGTTGGTCGAAGACAACGATGTGAACCGCCGGGTCGTGCGCGAGATGCTTCGCGCCGGCGGCATCGAGATGGCGGAGGCGGCCGACGGCGAGATCGGCCTGCAGATGATCGCCGATAGCGACTATGACGTCGTGCTTATGGACCTGCGGATGCCCGGCATGGACGGCATGACCGCCATCCGCCGCCTGCGGGCCCGGGGCGACGCCAAGGCCAGCCTGCCGGTGATCGTGGTGACCGCCGACGCCGGGTCCTCGATCGAGCCCGACTGCCTGGCCGCCGGCGCGGACGGGGTGCTCCTAAAGCCCGTGTCCATGAACGGGCTCTTCGACGCCATCGGCAAGGTCGTGGCGGGCCGCAAGGGCGGCGACATCCTGGTGGCCTGATCCCGCATCTGGGTCTACGGCTAGGGGCATGCGCCCGAACCGCCTGAAGCAGATCTGGAACGAGGGCCGTCCGGTCCTCAACGCATGGTTGAGTCTGCCGGGAGCGGCCGCCGCCGAGGCCATGGCCGCCCAGGGCTGGGACGCGCTCACCGCCGACGCCCAGCATGGCCTGATCGGCTACGACGAGCTGGTCCCCATCCTGCAGGCCATGCGCGCCAGCGAGGTCACGCCCCTCGTCCGGGTCCCCTGGAACGCGCCCGGCGACATCATGAAGGCGCTGGACGCCGGGGCGATGGGGATCATCTGCCCGATGATCTCGACCGTGGCCGAGTGCGAGGCCTTCGTGCAGGCCTGCCGCTATCCGCCGCTGGGCTACCGCAGCTTCGGCCCCTCGCGCCCGTCCATGATCTACGGCGCCGACTATGCCCAGCACGCCAACGCCGAGATCCTGACCTTCGCGATGATCGAGACCGCCGAGGGACTGGAGAACGTGGAGGCCATCGTCGCCGTCCCGGGCCTCGACGCGGTCTACATCGGACCGTCCGACCTATCCCTGTCCCTGGGCGGGGAGCCGCGGCAGGACTCCGACGACCCCCGCATCCTCGCCGCCTTCGACCGGATCCTGGCCGCCTGCAAGGCGGCGGGCGTCCGCACCGGCGTGCATACGAACAGCCCCGCCTACTCCAAGCAGATGATCGCGCGCGGCTTCGACCTCGTCACCGTGGGGTCCGACCTGCGCTACCTGATGGGCGGCCGCCGCGACGTGTTGGAGATGGCCAAGCCCTAGCTCCCCTCACGGGTGTGCAGGCGCCCCGCGGCGTCGCCGGCGCGGGCTGTCCGGACAGGATTCTGCTGGTCGCCCGGCCGCAAATCGGGTTCCGTCGCCGCCATGTCCGACGCGAAACTCAAGAAGAGCGAGACGCTCGAGGTCCGCATCCCCTACCCCACCAAGCTCGCCTTCATGTCCCGGTGCCGGGACGAGGGCCGCTCGGCGAGCGAGGCGGTGCGAGACTTCATCGAACGTGAACTCGCGCCCCCGACGACCCGGAAGCGACCGCGTCGCCCGTGGCGCCTCGCCGTGGGGGCCCTGATCGCCGCGGCGGTCGGCGCGGCCGCGGCGCCGTCCCTCGCGGGCTCGGCGCTGGCCTCGGACTTCAGCCGCCTCGACGTGGATCGCGACGGCCGCATCACGGCGGCCGACCTGCGCGGACGCGACCTCGACGGCGACGGGGCGGTCAGCCTGTCGGAGCTGCGCCGCCCCTGAAGCCGGCTATTCGATCGGCTTGAGGGCGCGGCGAAGATCCAGCTTCGCCACCCACGTGATGGGGTTGAAGATGTTGGCGCCGCCCGGCCAGGACACCAGCACGATCCGGGCGCGCCCGATCAGGTTGTCCGCGGGCACCAGACCCACGCCGGTGGCCTCGGGCCAGCGGCTGTCCAGCGAGTTGTCGCGGTTGTCGCCGACCATGAAGTAGTGGCCCTCGGGCACGATGATCATCGCGCGGTCGTCGCCGTCGTGGCCCGACCCGCGCTCGAAGGTCAGGTAGCTCTTCCCGTCCGGCAGCCGCTCGCGCACCTGCTCGACCGGGAACCCCGCGTCGAGGTCCAGGGCCTCGCCGATGGGCGTGCGGACGATGGGCTGGCCGTTCACGATGATCGCGCCCTGCTGCACCTCGATGCGATCCCCGGGCAGCCCGATCAGCCGCTTCACGTAGGTCTGGCTGGGATCGCGCGGCAGCTTGAAGACCACGACGTCGCCGCGGGCGGGCGGCTTGGCGAGGATGCGGCCCGACGGCAGCGGCGGGCTGAACGGCACCGAGTGCCGGCTCCAGCCGTAGTCCCACTTGGTGGCCACCACGTAGTCCCCGACCAGCAGGCCGGGCTCCATCGACGCCGAGGGGATGGTGAACGGCTCGAAGAGGATCACCCTGAGCACGAGCGCGATCAGGAGGGCGTAGACCAGGGTCTTCACCGTCTCCACGACCTCGGTCGCGAAGGACTTGGCGGGCCTGGCCTTGGTGTCGGGCGTGTCGTTCATGGCCCCTGGTGTCGGGCGCCGGAGCCTTCACTGCAACGTCTTCCGTGTCCGGACACGCCGGAATCGCGCCGCCTCCCGCAGGCGACGGCATGGTCAAGACCCCGCCGGTTGCCTAGGCTCGGCCGCCGATGCCTGCGGGGACGATCGTGGAAGAGCGCGAACTCGACGACATGGTGGCGCTGCTGCCGCCGCTCCTCCAGGCGATGGACCGCCTGGCGTTCGTGGCGCGGCATCTGGATCCCGCCCAGTTCGGCGAGCTGATGGCGGCGGTGGGCGATCCCGCCGAACCGCTGGCCGCCGAGAGGCCGCGGCTCGAGGGCTGGAACCCCGAGCTCGGGCACGTGAGCGGCGCGCTCGGCGCCGCGGCCGACGCCACGCTGCAGGCCTGGGCCGAGCTGCGCGACGCGCCGGACCAGGCAGACGGCCTGGGGGCCGTCTTCCGCGCCCTCCGCCACCTGCCCCGGGCGCAGGAGGCGCTCTACCCGCTGGCCCAGAACCTGCCGCCGGTCAGCCGGTTCTTCCTCGACCCGGATCGCCGCGACGACGGCGCCCTGCTGGCG
>NZ_JAEUMN010000079.1 GCF_016793225.1 Phenylobacterium sp. | reverse complement strand
AAGGACTACGTCCTGCCGACCGCGCAGGTGGCGGAAAAGGCTTAGGGCCGACCTCCGTGTGCATCTGGATCCCGGCCTTCGCCGGGAGGGGCGGGGCTCCAGAGTGATCCGACTGACCGAGGCCACGACCGAAGAGCACGGGGAGGTCATCGCGCTGACCAACCGTGCGTATCGCCAGGCCGAGGGCCAGACCGGGTGGAAGGTGGAGTCGCTGGTGGCGGGCCAGCGGATCGACGCCTCGCTCCTCGCCGAGGATCTCGCCGCGCCCGGCGCGGTGCTGCTGGTCGCGCGCGACGGCGCGGGCGCACGGGTGGGGCACGTGCGGCTGGACGATCAGGGCGACGGCGTCTGGTACCTGTCGATGCTGACGGTGGACCCCGCGCGGCAGGACGGCGGCCTGGGGCGCGAGATCCTGGGCGCGGCCGAGGCCTGGGCGACGGCCCGCGGCGGCGCGCGCATGCAGATGTCGGTGCTGCGTCAGCGCGACGAGCTGATCGCCTGGTACAGCCGCCGCGGCTATGCGCCGACGGGCGAGGAGAAGCCGTTCCCCTACGGCGACGCCCGTTTCGGACGGCCCACGCGCGACGACCTGAGGTTCCTGGTGCTGGAGAAGGCGCTGGCTCGGGCGGGGGGATGAAGGCGGGGTCCGCAGATCTCCCCTGGCTACGCACGCCCACCAGCACGTCGACCCGCCGGCCCGGACCTGAACGCTGGCGCATTAGTTGCCTCTCAGGCGTGCGCGTCCGCGGCAATTTCCCTCAACGGGAGAATAAAGTTCCGCGAACGTTGATCTCGAAATAGGTTCGGATCGGGGTGAGACAGGGGGTAATCCAATGAAGTTCAAGGCTTTGGCCATCGCTGCGGGGCTCGCGGCGATTTCGTCCGCGGCGCAGGCCGCCGACTATCTGCCGTTCGGCGTGCAGAACAACGTGAACGAATCCACCGTCCTCGGCGGCGGCTGGAGCGAATGCTACTCCGAGGCCTACGGCGCCAACGGCACGTCGATCAGCTCGATCCTCAGCGGGTGCTCGGCCGGCTCGCGGCTGATGCTGGCCGGTCGCGCCACGGGCAGCGACACGCTGCTGGTCCTGGCCCAGGCGGCCACGTCCGACGTGACGTTCAACACGGGCGGCAGCAACAACACGCACAACGCCAACGGCGTGGAGTGGTACTTCAGCAACAACTACTCCTGGGGCTTCGCGCCGGGCGGCTCGTCCGTCTCGCTCAACAGCTGCGACATCCAGGACAGCACCTCGTTCGGCACCGGCCCGACCGTGAACCAGCGCCTGTGCTGGCACACCGGCGGCGGCGCCATGAACGGCGGCTGGCGGATCGGCGCGATCGACTTCCTCAACAGCTCGAGCGACTACGAGAAGGTGATCTTCACCTACACGGGCGACGGCGGCGGCGCGGTGCCGGAACCGGCGACCTGGGCGCTGATGATCGGCGGCTTCGGCCTGGCCGGCGCCTCGCTG
Organism: Phenylobacterium sp.; assembly: GCF_016793225.1. Classification (GTDB taxonomy): domain Bacteria; phylum Pseudomonadota; class Alphaproteobacteria; order Caulobacterales; family Caulobacteraceae; genus Phenylobacterium. The sequence continues at coordinate 114,396 of NZ_JAEUMN010000079.1, read as the reverse complement.
CGGCGGCGCCGGGCCGTCACGGCCTGACGGCCGGCGACAACCGAGACTGTGAGACGCCGGCCCTCGCGGGCCGGCGTTTTCATTTGGCGAGGCGGTAGACGCTGTCCGGCCCGGGCGCGCCTTCGGCCGCCAGGACGCCCGCGCGCACCAGGTGGATCATCCCGGCCAGCATCGAGCGGGCGGCGGCCGGATGCAGGCGCGCATCGACGTCGGCGTAGAGGCGCGGGACGAGCTCGTTGATGCGCGCCGGGCCCGCCGCAAGCGCGGTCGTGAGCTGGTCCAGACGCTCCTGGCGATGGTCGGCATAGGCCTGGATGAAGGCGTCCACGTCGCGGATCGGCGGGCCGTGGGTGGGCCACATGACATCGAACCTCCGGCGGCGGATGTCCGCGAGGCTCGCCAGGTAGTCGGTCATGTCCCCGTCGGGCGGCGTGATGACGGTCGTCGACCAGCCCATGATGTGGTCGCCGGTGAAGCAGGCGTTCTCTTCGCGCAGGGCGAAGCAGATGTGGTTGGAGGTGTGGCCGGGGGTGGCGATGGCCTCCATCGTCCAGCCGGCGCCCTCGATGACCTGGCCGCCCCCGCAGAGGCTGACATCGGGCGAGAAGGCGAGGTCGTGGCCGGCCTCCATCTTCACGCCCCCATCGTCGGCGTCGTGGGCCGCCACCGCGCAGCCGTAGACCGGCGCGCCGGTGCGGGCCTTCAGCGGCCCGGCCAGGGGCGAGTGGTCGGAATGGTGGTGGGTGATGAGGATGTGGCTGACCGTCTCGCCCTCCACCGCCTTCAGGATGGCCTCGAGGTGGGCCGGGTCGTCGGGGCCCGGGTCGATCACCGCGACCTGGCCCTTGCCCACGATGTACGTGCCGGTCCCCCGAAAGGTGAACGGGCCGGGGTTGTTCGCCGTGACGCGCCGGATCAGCGGCGAGACCTGGTCGCAGCGGCCGTACTCGATGTCGATCTCGCGGACGTAGGGGATGCTCATCCGCCCAGGACCCCGGAGAGGTCGTAGCCGGCGTCGCGCCCCAGGCGCACCAGTTCGTCGCGGGGACGGGCGCCGGACTGCGCCTGGACCAGCGACCAGGTGACGATCGAGCGCGTGCCCGAGCGGCAGAAAGCGAGCACCGGCCGTTCCGCCGTCTCGAGGATGCGGCCGACGGCCTCGACCTGCGGCTGGGTCGGGCCGCCGACCACCGGGACGTGGAAGTACGCGAGCCCGGCGGCCTTGGCGGCGGCCTCGATCTCGGCGCTGGGGGGCTGGCCGGGCGCCTCGCCGTCGGGGCGGTTGTTGATGATCGTGCGGAAGCCCAGCCGGGCGGCCTCGTCGACGTCGGCGACGCTGATCTGGGGGGCGGTGGTGAAGTCGTCGGTGACGCGTCGGAAGTCGCTCATGCGGATGGCCTTACCGGAGAACAGGGGTTCGTTGACATCATCGGGGGTGGGTGGAAGTTTCGCAACGTCCGGGCCGCGTGGCTCTTCCGGGGTAAGGCTTCTCGAGCGCCATGCTGCGATACATCGGCCGGCGGCTCCTCGTGGCGATCCCGACGCTGTTCCTGGTGATCACGGCCGCCTTCTTCATGATGCGCGCCGCCCCCGGCAGTCCCTTCGATTCCGACCGCAAGCTGCTGCCCGAGATCGAGGCAAACGTGCTGGCGCAGTACGGCATGAACAAGCCGCTGGGCGAGCAGTACCTGGACTACCTGGCCGGCGTCGCGCGCGGCGACCTGGGTCCTTCGCTGAAGTACCGCGACAAGAGCGTCCTCGACATCCTGAAGGAGAACTACGAGCCCTCGCTGAAGCTGGGGGTGGCGGCGATTACCCTGGCCTCGATCATCGGGATCAGCCTGGGCGTCATCGCGGCGCTGCGGCAGAACCGGACGGCGGACAACCTGGTGATGGCGGTGGCGATCCTGGGCGTCTGCATCCCCACCTTCGTGACCGCGCCGCTGCTGGTGCTGGCCCTGGCGTCGAAGCTGGGGTGGTTCCCCACGGCGGGCTGGAACGACGGGGCGCTGGCGAACCTGGTCCTGCCGGTCACCGTGCTGGCGCTGCCGCAGATCGCCATCATTTCGCGGCTCACGCGGGCCGGGATGATCGAGGTGCTGAGCGCGAACTACATCCGCACCGCGCGCGCCAAGGGCCTGCCCGAGAGCCTGATCGTCCGCAAGCACGCGCTGCGGGCGGCGATCCTGCCGCTCGTGAGCTACCTGGGTCCGGCGTGCGCCGGGCTGATCACCGGCTCGCTGGTGGTGGAGAAGATCTTCAACCTGCCGGGCCTCGGGAAGTTCTTCGTCATCAGCGGCCTGCAGCGGGACTACACGGTCGTGATGGGCATGGTCATCTTCTACGCCGCCCTGATCCTGGTCCTGAACCTCCTCGCCGATCTGCTCTACGCGGCCCTGGACCCGCGGGTGAGGCTGGCATGAGGCCTTCGCTCCCTCGAACGGCTGCGATGTCCGAGGGCCGCGCGTGGAGAGGTCCTTCCGTCGCGGATAGACCCCCTCCACCGCCTTCGGCGGTCCCCCTCCCCCTGCGGGGGAGGACCTGGGGAAATCCAGCGCCGACCCGGATCGTGGCCGACCATCGCCCTGGTCCTCCCCTGCAAGGGGAGGGGGACCCTGCGCCGCAGGGTGGAGGGGTCGCTGGCGCCGCGGACAGCCCCCCTCCACCACCTTCGGCGGTCCCCCTCCCCCTGCGGGGGAGGACTGTGGAGGGCGGCTCGACCGGCCGGCCGATGACGTCTTCGGCGCGCCGCGCCGGCGCGGGAGCTTCAGCGTGACGGCCTCGGTGACCGCGCCGGCCATCAAGGGCCGCAGCCTGTGGGATGACGCGCGCCGGCGGCTCTTCCGCAACCGGGCTGCGGTCGCGAGCATGGTCGTGCTGGCCCTGCTGGTCCTGGCCGCCGCGGTCGGGCCGGCCCTGACGCCCTTCACCTACGACCAGGTGAACAAGGAGGACGTCTGGCTGCCGCCGCTGACGAACGGCCACCTGCTGGGCACCGACGCCCTGGGCCGCGACCTGCTGGCGCGGCTGCTGACGGGGCTGAGGGTGTCGCTGGCCATCGGCGCCGTGGCCACCCTGGTCTCGCTGGTCATCGGCGTCGCCTGGGGCGCGACCGCCGGCTACGTCGGCGGCAAGCTGGACGAGGTCATGATGCGGGCGGTGGACGTCCTCTATTCGCTGCCCTTCATCTTCTTCGTCATCCTGCTGATGGTGACCTTCGGGTCCAACATCGTGCTGATCTTCGTGGCCATCGGCGCGGTCGAGTGGCTGACCATGAGCCGCATCGTGCGGGGCCAGACCCTGACGCTGAAGCACAAGGAGTTCATCGAGGCCGCCCGCGCCGCCGGTCTTGGCCGAACGGCGATCGTTGCGCGGCATATCGTCCCGAACCTGCTGGGACCGGTGGTCGTCTACGTGACCTTGACCATTCCCGCTGTCATCCTCGCCGAGAGCTTCCTGAGCTTCCTCGGCTTGGGCGTGCAGCCGCCGATGGCGTCGCTGGGCGTCCTGATCGCGGGGGGCGCCTCGGACATGGAGCTCGCGCCCTGGCTGCTGGTGTTCCCGTCCCTGGTCATGATCGTGACGCTCATGTGCTTCAACTTCATCGGCGACGGATTGCGCGACGCCATCGATCCCAAGGACAGGTGAGGATGGCCGGGGGGCAGTCCACATCACCGCAGCAACACCTGGCCGACGCGGTGGCGGCCATGCAGCGCGGGGACCCGACCGGCGCCCTGCGCAGCGTCGAGGAAGCCGAGCGCGCCGCGCCGTTCGACCCGCACGTGAAGATGCAGAAGGCGCTGATCCATCGCGTGAGCGGCGCGCTGCCCGCGGCGCTGGCCGCGCTCGACGAAGCGCTGTCTCTGGACCCGTACAACTTCCTGGCCCTGCTCTCGAAGGGCGCGGTGGTCGAGAGGCTGGAGGGCGCGCGGGTGGCGGCGCGCATCTACGAGAACGCCATCAAGCTGGCGCCGGCCGAGGCGCAGCTCCCGCCCAACCTGAGGAGCCCGCTGGCCCGCGCGCGGCAGGTGGTGGAGGAGACGCGGCAGGCCCTGGCGAAGTACCTGGCCGACCAGGTGGGCGCGATCGACGGCGCCGGCAGCGAGCTGGCCCAGAAGCGGCTGGAGGAGGCGATCGGCGTCTACGCCGGGGTGCGGAAGGTCTATCAGCACGAGCCGCTGCTGCTGCACTACCCGCGCCTGCCGGCGATCCCGTTCTACCCCCGCGAGCTGTTCCCATGGCTGCCCGAGCTGGAGGCGGCGACCGAGGCGATCCAGGGCGAGCTTCGGGCGGCGCTCGCCACCCGGATGGACGCCTTCGCGCCCTACATCCAGTACCCGCCGGACGCGCCGGTGAACCAGTGGGAGGAGCTCAACCACTCGCGCCGCTGGAGCTCGCTGTTCCTCTGGAAGGACGGCGTCCGCAACGAGGCGGTGTGCGCCGCCTGCCCGAAGACCGCCGCGCTCCTGGACCGCCTGCCGATGGCGCACCAGCCGGGCTTTGCGCCCACCGCCATGTTCTCGGCGCTCGATGCGCATACGCGCATCCCGCCGCACACGGGCTCGACCAACGTGCGCCTGCTCTGCCACCTGCCGCTCGTATTGCCCGGGCCGGCGCGCTTCCGGGTGGGCAACGAGACGCGGTCCTGGGCGATGGGCCAGGCCTGGGTCTTCGACGACACGATCGAGCACGAGGCCTGGAACGACGCCGACGAACTGCGCGTCATCCTGATCTTCGACGTCTGGAATCCCTACCTGGAGCCGGGCGAGCGCGAGCGGATCAACGCCATGATGGCCGCGCGGAACGCGTTCTACGGAAGCTGAGCGGGACTATTCCGTGCGCCGCGCGCGGAACGCCCGCTGATTGCCGACCGTCATCAGGAAGCTGCCGAGCGAGGCGCGGCGGATCTTCACCGGCATGCCGGGCTTGGGCGTCCGCGAGACCTCGTTGCTGTCGATCTGCGCCCAGACGGCGCCGTCCTCCAGCTTGATGATCCACTGGCCCATGCCGTTCTGGCGGGCGGCCTGGACGACGCCCGAGACGTTTTCCAGCTCCTCCTGGGTCTCGCCCTTCTCGAAGAGGGAGATCGAGGGGAGCGAGAAGCCGAAGGCCTGGCGGCGGACCTTGCGGGCCTGGTCGCGGTCGACGACGACGATGTCGCCCTTGGCCTCGGCCTGGTCCAGCGCCGCGGCGGTGTCGTCGTAGCAGGCGAGGCGGGCCGCGCCGTCGGCGATCTTGCGGCAGTCCACCAGCTTCTGGACGATGGCGGCGCGAGCCTCGCCCTTCGGCTGGGCGGAGGCCGTCGCGGCGACGCCCGCAAGGCTGAGGCCGAACGCGGCCGCTAGCACCCATCTCATCGCCGAACACCCCGAGGACGCATCCCTTCCAATACGCGACGGCCGCCGCGTCGCGCAACGCCCGCGGCCGAACGGCGGCTTCCGGAGCGGGGGGGCGACGTCCCGCGCCGCGGCGCATGTGTGACATCGAGGTGACATACGCCGTCGCAAATAAAGCTTGGCAATTCGCTTCCAATTGACGCGGAGAGAAGGTCGTCGGCAAGCCCGAGCCAAATCCTCCCCCAATCCTCAAGAAGCTTAGGCGTAGCAGATGAAATTTTCGCGTCAGTCCTTGCTGACCTCTACTATGGCTACCGCGGTTCTTTCTGCGGTCTCGGCGACCCCTGTTCTTGCGCAAGACGCGGTGGATGTTGGCGAGATCGTGGTGACGGGCTCGCGCATCGCGCGTCCCAACCTCGACGCGCCCACGCCGGTTTCGGTGATCGACACGCGCACCATCGAGGCCCGCGGCGCCATCAACACGGGCGACGTGATCCGCACCCTGCCGGCCGCCGGCGTGTCGTCGATCACCCCGACCAACTCCGGCTTCCAGACCGCCGCCAACGGCATCACGACCGTGGACCTGCGCAACCTGGGCGAGGACCGCACGCTGGTGCTGGTGAACGGCCGCCGCTTCGTGGCCGGGCTGGTGGGCACGCAGGTGGTCGACTTCAACACCATCCCCACCGAGCTGGTGGATCGCGTGGACGTGGTCACCGGCGGCGCCTCGGCGACCTACGGATCGGACGCGCTGGCTGGCGTCGTCAACATCATCACCAAGCGCAACATCGACGGCGTGATCGTCGCGGGCCAGTACGGCCTCTCCGAGCGTGAGGACGACGAGCGGATCAAGGTGTCGGTCACCGCCGGCAAGACCTTCGCCGACGGCAAGGGCTCGATCACCGCGTCGCTCGGCTACAACCAGATCGGCTCGATCTACGCCAAGGACCGCAAGGACCAGGGTCTCGACCTCGACGCGGTGGACGACTACGACGGCGATCCCGCGAACTACAAGCTGATCCACAGCCAGACGGCGGGCCTGTTCTCGTCCTACACGCCGACGGGGGTGTTCGAGCTGCCGCGCGAGGGCGCGTCGAGCCTGCTGCGCACCTATGACGCCTCGGGGACGCTGGTCCCCTACAGCGGCGCCCTGGGCTTCAACCGCCAGGGTTCGCGCCTGCTGCAGGTGCCGCTCAAGCAGTGGAACTTCGCCACCTATGGCTCGTACGAGTTCAACGAGAAGGCCCGCCTGTTCACCGAGGTGAACTTCGTCTCCTCGAAGCTGACCTCGAACATCGAGGCGACGCCGCTGGGGTCGGACCAGATCTACGGCGCCTTCGCCTTCTGCGACACCGGCGTCTGCCAGAGCGGCGTGCCGATCCTGTCGGCCGTGGTGCCGGAGGCCGTGCGCAACGCCGCGCGCGCCGCCAACCCGGGCGTCAGCGACGACAACCTGGTGGTGGGCTTCCGCCGCCGACTGACCGAAGTGGGCGACCGCGGCAACGACATCGACCGCCAGACCTTCCGCTTCGTGGCCGGCATCGAGGGCGACATCAACCCGGCCCACCACTACGAGTTGTCGATCAACTACGGCCGTACCGACGACGAGCAGACGTCCTCGGGCGACATCGACGCGGTGCGGTTCCGCAACGCGCTGGACGCGGTGGTCGTGAACGGCTCGGCGGTGTGCCGCGACCCCGCCGCCCGGGCCGCCGGCTGCGTGCCCATCAACATCTTCGGCGCGGGCTCGATCACCCCGCAGGCGGCCGACTACGTGCGCGTGCCGACCAGCCGCGACGCGTTCGTCGAGCAGCTCGTGGTCAACGGCTTCCTGCGCGGCGACCTGTTCGAGCTGCCCGCGGGCACGGTGGGCTACGCCGCCGGCGCCGAATACCGCCGCGAGCGTGCGGCGGACGTCCCGGACCTGCTCACCCAGACCGGCCAGACCTCGGGCAACGCGACGCCGCCCACCCGCGGCCGGTTCGACGTGACCGAGCTGTTCGGCGAGCTGCGCGTGCCCATCCTGGCCGACCTGCCGTTCGTCCAGTCGCTCGACCTGAACCTGGCGGGCCGATACTCGAACTACTCGACCGTCGGCGTGACCGAGGCGTGGGCCGCTTCGGTGGAGTACCAGCCCGCCTCGTGGCTGAAGCTGCGCGGCCAGTTCGCGCGGGCGGTGCGGGCGCCGAACATCTCGGAGCTCTACTCGCCGGCCTCGCAGGACTTCCCGACCGTCAATGATCCCTGCGCGGGCGTCACGCGGACCGCGGGCGGCCAGGCGGCCTTCTTCAACACCCGCACCAACATCGGGGACCCCTCGGCGGTGCTGGGCAGCGGCGTCAACGCGGCGACGGTCGGCAACGCGGTCGCGACCGCCTGCCTCGCCGACCCGGCGGTGGCGGCCCGCGTCGCGCGTGACGGCGGCTTTGCGCTGACCCAGATCGAGCAGCAGGGCGTCACCGGCTTCGACGGCGGCAACGCGAACCTTCGGGCCGAGAAGGGCGACAGCTACACCGTCGGGCTGCTCATCAACCCGAAGGGCATGGGCTTCCTCGACAACCTGTCGCTGTCGGTCGACTACTACGTCATCAAAATCAAGGACCGCATCGCGACCATCAGCGAGGACAAGCTGCTGACGGGCTGCTACGGGCCGGCCGGCTTCAACACGGGCAACGCGTTCTGTTCGGCCGTCGGCCGCTTCGGATCCGGTCCCTCCGTGGGCGCGCTGAACTTCGTCAACCAGGTGAACGACAACTTCGCCGAGACGGACACGCGCGGCTGGGACGTGCAGGTGAGCTATCGCCAGGACCTCAACGACCTGGGCTTCCTCGACGGCCTCTACGGCGGCGAGAAGGGCGCCCTCACGATGAGCCTGGCCTACGGCTACCTTGAGAAGCTGCAGACCACGCCGTTCAAGGGCGCCGATCGCGCGGACTTCATCTACGACGCCGGAACGGTGGGCGCGCCGACCAACGAGTGGACGCTGGACCTGCTCTACCGGCGCGGTCCGCTGCAGCTGGCCTGGAACACCCAGTTCATCGGCGACGTGGTGGTGACCAAGGACGTCAACGACTTCTACTACAACGTCCCGCTGAGCTCGAAGACGTTCCACAACGCCCAGGTCCGTTACGATGTGACGGAGAAGGCCAGCATCTACGCCGGCGTGGACAACATCTTCGACAACTACCAGTTCGTGGGCGGCACCTCGGGCCTGGTGCCCGGCCAGACGACGGGATGGACGACCTATCCCGACGTCTATGACGCCGTGGGCCGGCGGTTCTACGCTGGGGCCCGCATGCGATTCTAACGGTCAGGAATCGGGGCGGCGCAGACAGGCGCCGTCCCGAGCGACCCGTCCCCGCAGTTCACGTTCCTTGACGAATCCTTGCCGCATTCCTGCTGGAGTGCGGCATTCTGTGACCAGAATGCGACAGGTGGGCGCCCGAAACATTGCCGATCGCTAATGTTCGTTGACCGCCGTCACCCTCCACCCGTAACTCGGCCGTAACCGGCGGCGGCTCCGCCTCCGGGACCGATCTCTTTTTGTGGGGAGCGGCCGTCCCGAGGGGCGGGTCCGCTGGAGGATCCAGACCGTGAAATTCAAGTCCATGCGGGAACGCCTTCTGGCGTCTTCTATGATCTGTGGCGCGGCGCTGCTCGGCCTGTCGTCGCAAGCGATGGCCCAGACCGACACCGGGGAGGAAGTCTCCGAAGTGGTCGTGACGGGTACGCGTATTCCGTCGCCGAACCTCGAGAGCGTCAGCCCCGTGACCGCCATCGGCGCGCAGGAGCTGAAGGCTCAGGGCGTGACCCGCGTCGAGGACATGATCAACACCCTGCCGCAAGCCTTCGCGGCCCAGGGCGCGGCGCTCTCCAACGGCTCGACCGGCACCGCCACCATCAACCTGCGTGGCCTGGGCGCGACCCGGACCCTCGTGCTGGTTGACGGCCGCCGCCTGATGCCCGGCACGCCGAACACCAACGGCGGCGCGCTGGCCGCCGACATCAACTTCATCCCCGCGGCCCTCGTGCAGCGCGTGGACGTGCTGACCGGCGGCGCCTCGGCCGTGTACGGCGCCGACGCCGTGGCCGGCGTCGTCAACTTCATCATGCAGAAGAACTTCGAGGGCGTGCGCGTCGACGCGCAGTACGGCCTCTACCAGCACAACCAGCACAACGACGTCGCCGACGTCGTGAGCCGTGCGCAGGCGGCCTCGGCCAGCCCGCAGTTCTTCGCCCTGCCGAAGGACAACGTCCGCGACGGCGAGAGCTCGGAAGTGACCCTGGTGATCGGCGTCAACGCGCCGGACGGCAAGGGCAACGTCACGGCCTACGCCGGCTACCGTCACGTCGAGCCGATCCTGCAGGGCAACCGCGACTTCTCGTCGTGCACCCTCAACTCGGCCTCGCCGGACTTCGCCACCTGCGGCGGCTCGGGCACGGCCTTCCCGGCCCGCGTCGGCGGCTTCGTGGTCGACGTCACCGGCCCGGGCAACACCTTCCGCCCGCGCGTGGCGGCCCGCGACACCTACAACTTTGGTCCGTCGAACTACTACCAGCGTCCCGACGACCGCTACGTCATGGGCGCCTTCGCCCAGTATGAGATCGCGCCCTGGGCCACGGCCTACGCCGACCTGATGTTCATGGACGACACGTCCACGTACCAGATCGCGCCGGGCGGCATCTTCGCCGGCAACTTCTCGATCAACTGCGCCAACCCGCTGCTCTCCGCGCAACAGCGCGGCCTGCTCGCGGCCACGGCGGCTTCGGGCGGCGGCACCTGCGCCACCAACCCGGCCGGCACCTTCACGGGCATCGTGGCGCGCCGGAACGTCGAAGGCGGCGGCCGTCAGGGCAAGACGCAGCACACGCAGTACCGCTACGTGATCGGCCTGCGCGGCGACCTGAACGACAACTTCAACTACGACTTCTACATGCAGTACGGCCGGGTGTCCTTTAACCAGGTCCAGACCGGCTTCTTCCGCACCACCGCCATCCAGAACGCCCTGAACGTCGTCCAGACGCCGCAGGGTCCGCGCTGCGTCTCGGCGGTGAACGGCACCGACACGGCCTGCGTGCCCTACAACATCTTCCAGCTCGGCCAGATCACCCGCGCCCAGCTCGACTACCTCGAGACCCCCTCGACGCAGCAGGGCAACACCTACGAGCGCGTCGTGAACTTCTCGATCGGCGGCGACCTCACCGACTACGGCGTGAAGAGCCCCTGGTCGGAAGAGGGCGTGGGCATCTCGGCCGGCGCCGAATACCGTCGTGAGCAGCTGGACTTCGCCGCCGACTTCGTGTCGTCGTCGGGCGCCCTGAACGGCTCGGGCGGCGCCTCGCCGCCGGTGAACGGCTCGTTCGACGTCTATGAAGCCTTCGCCGAAGCCCGTATCCCGGTCATCACGGACATGGACTTCGCCAAGCGCGTCCAGATCGAGCTGGCCTACCGCTACTCGGACTATTCGACGGGCGTCACGACCGACACCTACAAGGTGGCCGGCGACTGGCAGTTCGACGACAACGTGCGCCTGCGCGCCAGCTACCAGCGCGCGGTGCGTGCGCCGCACGTGCTCGAGCTGTTCAGCCCGCAGAACGTTGTCCTGGACGGCACGCAGGATCCCTGCGCCGGCCTGACGGCGGCCAACCCGCTGGTCGCCCGCTGCGCCCAGGCCTTCGGTCTGACGACCGCCCAGGTCCTGGCCATCGAGGCGAACCCGGCCAACCAGTACAACGGCCTGAACGGCGGTAACCCGAACCTCGATCCCGAGAAGTCGGACACGATCTCGTTCGGCGTGGTGCTGACCCCGACCTTCCTGCCGGGCTTCAACTTCTCGGCCGACTGGTTCGACATCAAGGTGAAGGACTACATCGCCGGCATCGGGGCCGACATCATCATCACCCGCTGCGTCAACACGCTCGATCCGTTCTTCTGCACGCTCGTGAAGCGTGACGCGCAGGGCTCGATCTGGCTGTCGCCGCAGGGCTTCGTGCAGAACACCACGCTGAACACCGGTGCGCTCCGCACTCGCGGCATCGACTTCAACGCGGGCTACCGCACCGACCTCGAGACCCTCGGCCTCGAGAACATGGGCGGCCTGACCATGTCGTTCGTCGGAACCTACCTCGACAAGCTGCAGACCAAGCCGCTGCCGGGCGACGCCTACTACGACTGCGCCGGCCTGTACGGCACCGTCTGCGGCGTCCCGGGTCCGGAATGGCGCCACAAGCTCCGCCTGACCTGGAACACCCCGTTCGAGTACGGCGACTGGATCAAGAGCCTGAACCTCTCGGTCCAATGGCGTCACTTCAACAAGGCCACGCTCGACGCCTACTCGAACGACCCGCAGCTGAACAACACGGGCATCCAGTACGAGTCGGACCGTGTCCTGGGCTCGCGCGACTACATCGACCTGACGGCGACGTGGACCGTGCGCGACAACCTGAACTTCCGCTTCGGCGTCAACAACGTGTTCGACGTGGATCCGCCGCTGACGGGTTCGTCGAACTGCCCGACCGGGCCCTGCAACGGGAACACCTGGCCGCAAGTGTACGACTCCTTCGGTCGTTACGTGTTCCTGGGCCTGTCCGCCGACTTCTAGTCCGCGACAGACCAAGAGACGGCCTTGGGGCGGCGGAGCAATCCGCCGCCCCATTCATTTGCGCCGCCGGTTTCCTTTGGCCGGGCCCCTGGTAAGAGGGCGCATGAGCAACTGGACGAGCGGCCGCTTCACCGTTCGCGTCGGCGGCGTCCCGGCGCCCGCGGCGCCGCCGGCCCCCGTCGCCGACGCCGGGGCGGCGGCCCGCCACCGGGCCGAGGGCGACCGGCTCAGGCTTGCCGGCGACATCAAGGGCGCCGACGCCGCCTACGCACGCGAGATGCGCGCCACCGTCTCGGACCCGGATCTGGTCCGGGCGGCCGACGCCCTGGTGGCCGGCCGGTATGCCGAGGCGGACGCCGTGCTGCGGGCGCGCCTGGCCGCGCGGCCGCGCGACGCGCACGCGCTCTGGATGCTGGGCGATCTTTGCTCGCGGGCGGGCCGCAACGGCGAGGCCGAGGACCTGCTGGCCCGGTGTGTCGCGCTCGCGCCGGACCTGACCTCGGCGCGCTACGCCTACGCCATGGTGCTGAACTGGCGGAACAAGGTGGAGGCCTGCCTGGCGCAGGCCGAGCGCCTGCTGGCGATCGCGCCGGAGAACCCCGTCTATCGCCACCTGAAGGCCTCTTCCCTCCTGCGGCTGGGCGACGACGCGGGCGCTGCGGCCGCCTATGCCGCCGTCCTCGACGCCGAACCGGACCAGCCGCTCACCCTGATGAGCTACGGCCACGTCCTGAAGACCATCGGCCGCCAGGGCGAGGCCGTGGCCGCCTACCGCCGCGCGCTGGCGCTCGATCCCGGACTCGGCGAGGCCTGGTGGAGCCTCGCCAACCTGAAGACGGTCAGGTTCGCCCCCGAGGACGTCGCCGCCATGGAGGCCACCCTCGGCCGCGAGCTGTCGGTCCCCGACCGCCTGCAGCTGCACTTCGCGCTCGGCAAGGCGCACGAGGACGCCGGCCGCTACGAGGCGGCCTTCGCGCACTACGAGGCCGGAAACGCGCTGCAACGGCCCCGGGTGGACTACGCGGCCGACGAGACCACGGCCCAGATGCGCAGGACGAAGGCCCTGATGGGACAGGCCTTTTTCGCGGCGCGCGCGGGGCAGGGGAGCCGCCGGCCGGATCCGATCTTCATCGTCGGGCTGCCGCGCTCGGGATCGACCCTCGTCGAGCAGATCCTGGCCAGCCACAGCCAGGTCGAGGGCACGCACGAACTGCCGCACCTGCCCAACATCGCCGCTCAGCTCGCCGGCCCGGCGCGCCGCGAGATCGAGGGCGCCTATCCCGACGTGCTGGCCGCGCTGTCGCCGGCCGAGCTGAGCGGGCTGGGCGAGGACTATCTGGCGCGGGCGCAGATCCACCGGAAGCTCGCCCGTCCCCGGTTCATCGACAAGCTGCCGAACAACTGGGCCCATGTCGGTCTGATCCAGCTCATCCTGCCGAACGCCAGGATCATCGACGCGCGGCGCCACCCCCTGGGCTGCTGCTTCTCGGCCTACAAGCAGCATTTCGCGGTGGGCCAGGCCTTCAGCTACGACCAGGCGGACCTCGGCCGCTACTACCGCGACTACGTGGAGCTGATGGCCCACTTCGACGCCGTGCTGCCGGGACGCGTGCACCGGGTGATCTACGAGCGGATGGTCGCCGACCCCGAGGCCGAGGTGCGGAGGCTGCTGGACTACTGCGGCCTGCCGTTCGAGCCCGCGTGCCTCAGGTTCTACGAGAACGACCGCGCCGTCCGCACGGCGAGTTCCGAACAGGTGCGGCAGCCGATCTTCACCGACGCGGCCGAGCACTGGCGCCATTTCGAGACCTGGCTCGGACCGCTGAAGGGGGCCCTCGGCGCGGTGCTGGACGCCTACCCCGAGGCGCCCGCGCCGCCGCAGCGGCCGTGATCGTTCGTCACTGAATTCAGCCGCTTGCGCGAATCTTGCTGCAAGGCGCGCGTTGCGCGCCGCCGGCTGGTAGGCTAGCGCGCACGGCGGAAGCTGCGGGGTTGCACAGTGAGCGAGTGGAAAGTCGGGAAGATCAAGGTGAAGGTGGGCGGCTACACGCCCGCCGCCAGGACGGGGCAGCCCGCTGCGCCGCCGCCGAGCCCCGGCGCGCGAAACCCCATCGCCGACCAGGCGATGCTTCAGCAGATCCAGGCCGCCGCCCAGGGGCGTGACTTCGCCCGCGCCGCCACCCTGGCCGACCAGGCGCTGCAGGGCGGCCTGGAGCACCCGATGGTCCTCAACCTGGCGGCGCTGAAGTACGAGCAGGAAGGCCGCTTCGACGACGCGCTGAAGGTGCTCGGCCGCGCCGTGGAACTGGCGCCGCAGGACATCGGCGCGCGCAATGCGATGGGGCTGGTCCTGACGCGGATCGAACGCTACCGCGAGGCCCTGGCGGTCTTCGAGGGCGTCTGCGCCATGGCCCCGGACTTCGCCGGGTCGCACTGCGCGCGCGGCGCCTCGCTGGAGGCGCTGGGCCGGCTGAAGGAGGCCGAGGCGGCCTACAAGCACGCGCTCGAGCTGCAGCCCGACAACCTCGGAGCCATGCAGGGCCTCGCCAACCTCCTCTCGCGGCGCGGCGCGCACGCCGAAGCCCGGCCGCTGGCCGAGGAAGTGCTTGAGGCCGAGCCCAACTTCCCGGACGCGGTGATGGTCCTGGCCGCCGCCGACGCCGCCGAAGGCGCGGGCGAGCGGGCGCAGCGGCGGCTCGAGCTGCTGGTGGGCGACGAGCGGCTGACGGTGCAGCAGCGCGCCCTGGCGCACGGCCTGCTGGGCGACGTGCTCGACGCGCAGAACCTCACGGCCGAGGCCTTCCAGGCCTATGCCGCCTGCAACATGGCGCTGTGGCGGGCCTATGCGCCGCTGCACGGCGAGGGCGTGACCGCGCTTGACTTCGCGCGAGGCATGCTGGCCGAGCTGGACCTCATCCCGCCGGAGAGCTGGAGCGGGACGGCGCCGGAGGCGGCCGCCGACGGGCCGACGACGCACGTCTTCCTGCTGGGCTTCCCGCGCTCTGGCACGACGCTGCTGGAGCAGGTCCTGGCCAGTCACCCGGACGTCGAGGCGCTGGAGGAGCGGGAAACGCTCGAGGCGGCGCAGCGGGCGTTCCTGCAGACGCCGCAGGACCTCGCCCGGCTGGCCAAGGCCGGTGAGGCCGAGCTCGCGCCGCTGCGGGCGGCCTACTGGGAGCGCGTACGGGCCGAGGGCGCCAACCCGGCGGGGAAGGTCTTCGTCGACAAGCACCCCTTCAACACGCTGCGCCTGCCGCTGATCCTGAAGCTGTTCCCGGACGCGCGGATCCTCTTCGCCCGCCGCGACCCGCGCGACGTGGTCCTTTCGTGCTACCGGCGCCGCTTCAGCATGAGCGCGCCGGCCTACCAGCTGCTGACGCTGCCCGGCGCGGCGGGATACTACGACGCGGCCATGAAGATGGCGGACCGGCTGGAGCCGGCCATGGCGCCGCGCACCCGCATCGTGCGCCACGAGGCGCTGGTCGAGGACTTCGACGCCGCCGTCCGGGACGTGTGCGCGTTCCTGGGCCTGGCGTGGACGGACGAGATGCGCAACTTCGCCGACAAGGCGCGCGACCGCGCGGTCGCCACGCCCAGCGGGGCCCAGCTCGCGCGCGGGCTCTCGGCCGAGGGCGTCGGCTCCTGGCGCCGCTACCGCGAGCAGCTCTCGCCCATCCTTCCGGTGCTGAAGCCGTGGGTGGAGGCGTACGGGTACCCCGACGAATGACGCTGTCGCGGCGCCGCGCGGTCCAGACCGTCCTGGCGGGCGGGCTGGCGGCGGCGTGCGCGGGCGCGCCCCGGCGCGAGCCGGTCCTTTCGATCAACCTGGCGCACGCCCAGCCCGAGCCCCCGGCCACGGGCACACGGCTGGAGACGGCGTTCGACCAGGCGCTGCGGATGACGGTGCCGGTGCGCCTGGACCGGCGGGGCCCCTTCAGCTTCGTGGTCGACACCGGCGCGAACCGCACGGTCATCGGCGTCGAGACGGCCGCCCGCTGCGGCCTGGCGAGCGACGGGGAGGCGCAGGTGCACGGGATCGCCGGGGCGCAGCCGGCGCGACTGGTGAGGGTGCCGCTGCTGCGCGTGGGGCAGGTCCATTCGCGGCGGCTGAGCCTGCCCGTGCTGCCCCGCGAGGCCCTGGGGGCCGACGGCCTGCTGGGCATCGACGTGCTGAAGAACCGGCGCATGCGGCTGAACTTCCGCGGCAACACCTTCGAGATCGGCCCGTCGGGGGTCGGCGCCGAGGTCGGCCGCGGCTCGGACACCCGGATCCCCGACCCCAGCAAGGGCGTCATCGTTCCGGCCCAGTACCGCTCGGGGCAGCTGGTGATCTTCGACGCCGACGTGGCCGGCGTGCCGGTCCGGGCCTTCCTCGACTCCGGGGCCCAGATCACCTGCGGCAACGACGTGCTGCGCGACGTCCTGGCGCGGCAGCGGCCGGAGCTGGCCGCGCGCATGGCGCGGACCGAGCTGATCAGCGCGACCGGACAGCGGGCGCCCGCGTCGCTCGCCGTGCTGCCGCGGCTGCGGCTGGGCGGCATGGCGCTCGACAACATCCGCGCCGCCTTCGCGCCGCTGCACATCTTCAGCCTGTGGGGGCTGAACGACCGGCCGGCGATGCTGGTCGGCATCGACGTGCTGCGCCACTTCGAGGAGGTGACCCTGGATTTCAGCCGGCGCGAGGTGACCTTCGTCCGCGTGCGCCGGCGGTCGGCCTGACCGGAGCGCGTCCCGCCGGGCCTACCGGATCGGCATGGGCGCCAGCACCGTCCCGCCGCCTTCGCTCCTGAGCCTGGCCTCGGCGACCTGGTCCAGGACCGCCTGCGCGCGGGGGTCGCCGAAGATCCAGGCGGCGGCGGCCAGGGTCCGGGCGGACGCGGCGGAGACCCCGAGGGCCTTCTGCAGCGCCTCGAAGGCGCCCTCGGTGGGCGTCATCCGCCGGATCGGCACGTCGCCCTCCAGGCGGGCCAGCTGCTTGGCCTTGTCGACCGCCTGGTAGAAGCCGCCGACCTCGTCCACGAGGCCGAGGCTCCGGGCCTGGGCGCCGGTCCACACCCGGCCCTTGGCGATCTCGCGGACGCGCTGGACGGGCAACTTCCGCCCCGCCGCCACACGCGCGACGAAGCTCTCGTAGATGCGATCCATCCAGCCCGAGAAGGCGGCGCGCTGGTCGGCGGTGAAAGGCTGGCTCACGCCGAACGCCCCGGCGTACTCGCCGCCCACGCCCAGGGGACGTATGTCGACGCCGAAGCGGGCCGCCGCCTCGCCCAGGGCGAACTTGCCGCCGAAGACGCCGATCGAGCCGGTGAGGGTGGTCGGCTGGGCGACGATGGACGAAGCCTCGGACGCGATCCAGTAGCCGCCCGATGCGCCGTAGGTGCTCATGGACACGACCACGGGCTTGCCCTTCGACTTGGCGAAGCGGATGGCGTCGAGGATCTGCTCGGAGGCCGTGTCGGAGCCGCCGGGAGAGTTCAGGCGCAGGACGATCGCCTTCACGGAATCGGCCTTCGCCGCGCGGACCACGGCCTTGGCGATGTCGTCCGAGTAGATCGTCGCCCCGCCGGTGAAGGGGTTCGAGCCACGGTCGCGGCCGGTCACGATCGGGCCTTCGGCCTCGATCAGGCCGATCGCGTCGCCGACGGGCCGCCGGTCGCTCGGATCCTCGGCGTAGTCGTCGAAGTCGATGAGCCGCGCGCCGTCGCCGGCCTTGTCGAGGAGCGCCTGCTGGACTTCGCGGACCTGGCCCACGCCGTCGATGAGGCGCAGCCGCAGCGCCTCCTGCGCGCCGTGGGGGCCGGCCTCGAGGTTCCGGCGCAGGACGGCGGGGTCGGCCTTGCGGTCGGCCGCCGCGAACGCGAGGTTCGACGCGTACACCGACCCCATCCAGGACAGCGTCGCCTCGCGATGCGCCGGGGTGAAGTCCGACTGCATGTAGCCGTTGACGGCGTTCTTGTACTCGTAGCGCTGCTCGAACTGCGGGACGACGCCGTACTTGTCGAAGAAGCGCTTCAGGAACAGCTCCTCGGTGGCCAGCCCGGTCACCTGGAGGGACGCGCCGGGCTGCATCCAGAACTGGTCGGCGGCGCGCCCGAGCATGTAGGCCGTGGTGCCGATGCCGGCGGGGTAGATCCCCTGGCTGTGCGCATAGACGGGCTTGCCCGACGCCCGGAAGTGGTTGAGGCCGAGGCGGATCTCGTCGGCCATGCCGGGCTCGAGGCCGCCTTCGGGCAGCCGCACCAGGACGCCCTTGACCCGGTCGTCGCGCTCGGCGCGGCGGAGGGTCTCGACGATCGACATGACCGAGGTCGAGTTGCGCCCGATGCCCCAGAGCGGGTTGTGCGGCGCCTGGTCGGTGAGCGGCCCGCGCAGGTCCAGCTCGAGGACCGTCCGGCCGGGGATCGGTTCGGGCGCGGTGGCCGAAAGCGCCATGGTGACGAGCACGACCGGCACGAAGACCATGAAGAGAACGAGGCCCGCGAAGACCCCGGCCATCGTAAACAGGAACTGCTTCATCGTGGCCCTTGCCCGCGCCCGAGCGCGCTCCGGCGCTCTCGCATACATTGCGTCCTGGCGGAAGCGTTCAGGGGTCGAACTCCGCCACCAGGTGGCCGGGGGCGACCTCCCTCAGGGCCGGCGGCAGCACGGGCGCCGAGGGATCGGCCGGCAGGCGCGACGGCAGGAACCGGAACGCCGCCAGCGGGTCCATCGGGCTGGGCGGCTCGCCGGTCAGGCGCAGGCGCTTGCGGGTGCGTTCGATCGCCGGATCCGGGATCGGCGCCGCCGAGAGCAGGGCCCGGGTGTAGGGGTGCTGCGGGGCCTGCCAGATGCGGTCGCGGTCGGCCTGCTCCATGACGCGGCCGAGATAGAGCACCATCACCCGGTGGCTGATCTCGCGCACCACCGCCAGGTCGTGGCTGATGAAGATCATCGACAGCCCGAGGTCGGTCTGGAGCCGGATCAGCAGGTCGATGATCTGGGCGCGGATCGAGACGTCGAGGGCCGAGACGGCCTCGTCGCAGATGACCAGCCGCGGCTTCAGGATCATGGCCCGGGCGATGCCGACCCTCTGGTTCTGGCCCCCCGACAGCTCGTGCGGGTAGCGGTTGATGAGGTCGGGGTCGAGCTCGACCTTGCGCATCATGGCCCGCGCCTCGGCCTCGCGCGCCGCGGCGTTCAGGTCGGGGCGGAAGGCGGTCAGCGGCTCGGCGATGGAGGCGCCGATGGTCATGCGCGGATCCAGGCTGGCGAGCGGATCCTGGAAGACGATCTGGAGATCCTTGCGCGCGTCCCGCATCGCGGCGCGGTCGGCGTGGGTGATGTCGCGGCCCATCAGGGTGACCGCGCCCTCGCTGGCGGGCCAGAGGTTCAGCACCGCGCGCGCCAGGGTGGACTTGCCCGATCCGCTCTCGCCCACGATCCCCAGCGTCTCGCCGCGCCGGACCTGGAACGAGACGCCGTCGACCGCCCGCAGCATGCGTGGCCGCCCGAAGAGGCCCTCGCGCATGGGGAACCAGACCTTGACGTCGCGGCCCTCGACCACGGTCTCGGCGTCGGGCGCCACGGGGACCACCTCGGGCCGTCCGCCGCGGTCGGCGCGGTCGAGCCGCGGGATCGCCGCGAGCAGCGCGCGCGTGTAGTCCGTCTGCGGATTGGCGAAGAGGTTCGCGGCCGCGCCGGCCTCGACGTAGGCGCCGTCCTTCATGACGCAAACCCGATCGGCCAGGCGGGCGATGACCCCCATGTCGTGGGTGACGAGCACGAGGGCGGCGCCGGTTTCCCGGGTGAGTTCGGCCATCAGGTCGAGGATCTCGGCCTGAACCGTCACGTCGAGCGCGGTCGTGGGCTCGTCGGCGATCAGCAGTTCGGGGCCGGGAGCCATGGCCGCGGCGATCATGATCCGCTGGCGCATGCCGCCCGACAGCTCGTGCGGATACTGCTCCAGCCGCCGCGCCGCGTCCGGGATCCGCACCCGCTCCAGCCATTCCAGCGCGCGCCCCCGGGCGTCCGCGGCCGAGAGACCGAGGTGCAGCCGCAGGGGCTCGGCGATCTGTTCGCCGATCTTCACGTGCGGGGTCAGCGCCGTCAGCGGATCCTGGAAGATCATGGTCATCTTCGACCCGCGCACCCGGTTCAGCGCGCGCGGCGACAGGCCCAACAGTTCCTGCCCCTGCAGCTTCGCGGACCCGGAGGCTCTGCCGTTGCGGGCCAGCAAGCCCATGACCGCCATGAAGGTCTGGCTCTTGCCCGACCCGCTCTCGCCCACGACGCCCAGGGTTTCGCCCCGCGCGACGTCCAGCGACACGCCACGGACCGCCCGGACGAGGCCGTCGTGGGTGGTGAAGTCCACGGCGAGGTTCGAGATCGAGAGGACGGGCGGATCGGCCATGGCGCACAGCATAGCGGCGGTCGGCGCGCTTGGCGCGGCCGACCGCCGGCCGGGTCAGTCGCCGCGCGACGCGGCGGCGCCGGCGTCGAAGGCGCGGGCGAAGGTGTCGAGCAGCTGGACGCCCCAGCCTTGCGCGCCCCTGGGCGCGGTCGGGCTGTCCCGGTCGATCCAGGCCACCGACGCGATGTCGAGGTGCGCCCAGGGGGTCTCGGGATCGGCGAAGAACGCGATCACGTGGGCGCCGACGCCGGCGCCGGCCGAGCCCGTCCCCTCGGCGATGTCGCGGATGTCGGCGATCGGGCTCTCGGTGTCCTTGGCGTAGCTGGGGTGCAGCGGCAGCCGCCAGACCGGCTCGCCGCTCTGGCGCGCGGCGGCCTCGATCTGACTGGCGAGGCCCTCGTGCCGCGTGAAGAGACCGGCGTACTCGTCGCCCAGCGCCTGTCCCACCGCGCCGGTGAGGGTGGCGAGGTTCACGATGGCGGCGGGCTTGAACCGGCTCTGCGCGTACGCCGTCGCGTCGGCCAGGACGATGCGGCCCTCGGCGTCGGTGTTGAGGCGCTCGATCGACTTGCCGTTCATGGCCCGGACCACGTCGCCCGGCCGCGCCGCGGCGCCGTCCGGCATGTTCTCGGCCAGGGCCGCGATGGCCACCACATGGACGGGGGCGCCGGACTTCGCGAGCGACAGCACGCCGCCCACCGCCGCGGCCGCGCCGGCCATGTCCGTCTTCATCCGCCACATGCCCGAGCCGGGCTTGATGGAGACGCCGCCGCTGTCGAAGGTGATGCCCTTGCCGGTGAAGACGATCGGCGGGCCCTTGGCGCCCGGGGCCTTGTACTCGACCACCAGCATGCGCGGCGGCCGGGGCGAGCCCTGGCCCACGGAGAGGATGGCGTTCATCCCGAGCTTCTGCATCGCCGGCGCGTCGAGCGCCTCGACGGTCGTGTTCGCCACGCCGCGGAACGCCGCCCGGGTGCGCTCCACGAACACCTCTGGATAGAGGATGTTCGCGGGCTCGGTGACGAGGTCGCGGGTGAAGGCCACGGCCTCGGCGACGGCCGCGCCGCGCGCCTGGAAGGCCTCGCGCGCGCCGGCGGCCGTCGGCGCCACCACCACCAGGGGCTCCGGGCGCTGCGGGCGCGGCGCGGCCTTGTAGTCGGCGAAGCGGTAGGACCCGAGAGCGGCGCCGACTGCCACCTCTGCGGGATCGCCCAGCCCCTCGGTCAGCAGGGCGACGCGGCCCTCGGCCTTCGCGGTCGCGCCGGCCGCCGCGCCGCCGAGCCTGCGGAGATCGACGGCGGTGAGCGCGCCCGGACGCTCCGGCTGGACGCCGAGGACGACGATCTCGTCGTGGGCGGACAGGCCGCGCAGGCTGAGCGACGCGCCGGCCTTGTAGTCGAAGCGCGCGCTGGCGAGGGCGCGGGCCACGGCGGCCCGGACGGCAGGGTCGAGGCTTCGGCCCCGGGCTTCCAGGTCGGCCGCGGAGGCGAGCGGCAGGACCAGGGCGCCGGCCCGGGCCGGGGCGTCGGTGGAGAACTCGATCGGACGCGCGTCGGCGGCCGTCGCGCCGAGCGCGAGGACGAGGACTGCGGACAGGAGACGCATGGATGACTCCGAATGGGGTTGCTGACGCTCGGTAAAGCAGGGCTTGGGGCCTTTCGCCAAGCCCTGTCGGCCGCGGAGCTGCGGGTGGGGCCGGACGGACGACCGGCGGCGCGCTTGCCTTGCCCGCTGGCCTCCCACATCCTTAGCATTCGAATGATCGAGCCCGACCTCTTTGCCCGCGAGGACGACGCGGCCCACCCGGCCAGCCTGTCGGAGGCCTACCGGTCGACCGCCCTGCGCTCGCCGGGCCATCGCCCGATCCGCATTCCCCAGACCCTCACCGAGACCTCGGGCTTCACCGACTGGTCCCAGGCCTGCGCGGTCGGGTCCGCCGACCTGACGCGGACGGCGGGCGGGGAGGCGATCGGCCAGCGCATCCTCGTGGCGGGACGCGTCCTGGACGAGGCCGGCCGGCCCGTGCCCCGCACGCTGGTGGAGGTCTGGCAGGCCAATGCCGCGGGCCGCTACGCCCATGCGCGCGACCAGTGGGACGCGCCGCTGGACCCGAACTTCACGGGGGCGGGGCAGGTGGTGACGGACGACGACGGCCGCTACGCCTTCGAGTCGATCCGGCCGGGCGCCTATCCCTGGGGGAACCACGAGAACGCGTGGCGGCCCGCCCACATCCACTTCTCGCTGTTCGGCCCGGCGTTCGCCACGCGGCTGGTCACCCAGATGTACTTCGAGGGCGACCCGCTGATTGCGCTGGACCCGATCGCCCAGTCCGTGCCCGCCGCCGCGCGCGACCGGCTCGTGGCGCGGTTCGACCTGGGGCTGACGCGTCCGAGCTACGCCCTGGGCTATGTGTTCGACATCGTCCTGCGCGGTCCTGCCGCCACGCCCACGGAGGCCTGAGGTGCGGCTGGGCCAGACGCCTTGGCAGACGGTCGGGCCGTTCTTCCACTACGCCTTGCCGCACCCTGGCGGCGCGGACCTGACGGCGCCGTCCGAGGCGGGCGCGCGGCCTGACCTGGTCGCGCCGGGCCACGCGCCGCTGCCCGGGCTGTCCGCGGCGACGGCGGGGGGCGAGGCGATCGTGGTCCAGGGCCGCGTGGTCGACGGCGCCGGCGCCCCCGTGCCCGACGCCCTGGTCGAGATCTGGCAGGCCGATGCGCAAGGCGGCTTCGCCGGCGGCCGCCACTTCGGGCGCTGCGCGACCGGCGACGACGGGAGCTACCTGTTCCGGACGATCCGGCCCGGCCGGACGCCGGGCCCCGGCAACAGCCTTCAGGCGCCGCACATCGCCGTGGGCGTCATGGGCCGCGGCCTTCTGCGCCGGCTGGTGACCCGCATCTACTTCGCCGACGACCCGTCGCTGGACGAGGATCCGATCCTCGCCCTCGTGCCGCCGGAGCGGCGCGGAACGCTCCTGGCGGCGGCGGACGGCGCCGGGGGATACCGCCTCGACCTTGTCCTGCAGGGGCCGGGCGAGACGGTGTTCTTCGACATCTGATGCCCGCGCGGATCCACGACCTCGCCGCCTCGACGCCGGAGATGCTGGCCGTGTTCGGCGACGCCTCGCTGGTCGGCCACGCCCTGGCGTTCGAGGCGGCGCTCGCACGCGCCTCGGCGGCCGAGGGGCTGATCGACCCGGCCGCCGCCGCCGCCATCGAGGCCGCCTGCGGCGAGGCCTTCGACCTCGGCGCCCTGGCCACGGCGGCCGCGCACGCCGGCACGCTGGCCATCCCGCTCGTGGCGGCCTTGCGGGCCCGGGCCGACCTCCGGCGCGCGGGGGCCGGCGCGGCGGCGCACCGCGGAGCGACCAGCCAGGACGTGGCCGACACTGCCCTGATGCTGCAGGCGCAGGCGGGCCTGGCGCTGCTGAGGCGCGACGGCGGGCGCGTCGTGGACGCCCTCGGCCGCCTCGCCACGGCGCACGCGGCCACGCCAATGCTGGCGCGCACGCTGCTGCAGCCGGCCGCGCCGACCAGCTTCGGCCTCAAGGCGGCCCAGTGGCGCGCGGGCGTCGTCGGCGCCCTCGACCGCCTGGGGCGTGAGGGCGCGCAGGCCATCGTGCTGCAGTTCGGCGGGGCGGTGGGGACGCGGGCGGGGCTCGGGAACCGGGGCGAGGCGGTCGCCGCACGGATCGCGGCCGACCTGGGCCTCGGCGCAGCTGCGCCCTGGCACGCCAGCCGCGAGCGCGTCGCGGGGCTGGGCGCCGCGCTGTCGATCCTCACCGGCGCCGTGGCGAAGATCGCGGGCGACGTGGCGCTGATGGCGCAGGGCGAGGTGGGGGAGGCCTTCGAACCCCAGACGCCAGGCCGCGGCGGCTCGTCGGCCATGCCGCACAAGCGCAACCCCACCGGCTGCCAGATCGCGCTGTCGGCCGCGGTCCGCGCGCCGCACCTTGCGGCCACGCTGATGTCGGCGATCCCGGGCCAGCACGAACGCAGCCTGGGCGCGTGGCAGGCCGAGGCGCCGGCGCTGGCGGCCCTGTTCGAAGCCGCACACGGAGCGGTGGGGGCCATGGCGGCGGTGACCGAGGGCCTCCAGGTCGACGCCGCGGCGATGGCGCGCAACCTCGACCGCGCGGGGGTGGGGCAGGATCTCGGCGAGGCCGAGGCCCTCACGCGCCGATTGCTGCAGGATGCGCCATGAGCACGGTCGCGGCCGACGACGGCGCCGAGCTCTTCGTCCGCGTCGACGGGCCGGCCACGGCGCCGCCGATCCTGTTCCTCCACTCGATCGGTTGCGACCACCGGCTGTGGGACGCACAAGCCGGGGCGCTGAACGCGTACCGCGTCATCCGACCGGACCTTCGCGGGCACGGACGCTCGGCGGCGCCGCCCGGCGACTATCCGCTCGACCGGCTCGTGGCCGACGCCGTCGCGGTGCTGGACGCGGCCAGCGCAACGCCGGCGGTCGTCTGCGGCCTCTCCCTGGGCGGGCTCGTCGCCCAGGCGCTGGCGCTGACGGCGCCCCACCGGGTCGCCGGACTGGTGCTGGCCAGCACGGCGCCGCGGATCGGCGCGCCAGAGGCCTGGCGGGACCGCGCCGCCGCGGTCCGCGCCGGGGGGCTGGCGGCGATCTCGGACATGGCCATGGCGCGGTTCTTCTCCGATCCGTTCCGCGACGCGCGGCCCGATGTGGTCGCGGCGTATCGGTCCCGGCTCGAGGCCAGCTCGCCCCAGGGCTATGCGGGCTGCTGCGCGGCCCTGCGCGACGCCGACCTCACCGCACGGCTGGGCGAGATCGCCGCGCCCTGCCTGGTCGTCGCCGGGCTGGCCGACGTCTCCACCCCGCCGGATCAGGTGCGCGGCGTCGCGCACGCCATTCGCGGCGCCGCCTATCGCGAAGTCGACGCCGGCCATCTGTCGAACGTCGAACAGCCGCAGGCCTTCAGCGATCTGCTGCGCGCCTTCCTGGAGGACCTCTGATGGACGACGAAGAGCGCCGGGCGCGCGGCGCCGCCAACCGCAGGGCGGTCCTGGGGGACGCATATGTGGACCGCGCCGCGGCCTCGGCCACCCCGTTCACCGCCGAGTTCCAGGACTTCATCACGCGCTACGCCTGGGGCGAGATCTGGGAGCGGCCGGGCCTCGACCACGAGACGCGCCGCCTGCTGGTGATCGCGATGACCATCGCGCTCGGGCGGGAAGGCGAGCTTCGGCTGCATCTGCGCGCGGCCTTCGAGGCCGGCGTCCCCGTGGAGCGGGTGAAGGAGACCATCCTGCAGAGCGCCGTCTACTGCGGCGTTCCGGCGGCGAACGCGGCCTTCCACGTGGCGGGCGAGGTGCTGCGGGACCTGGGGGTCCTCTGACGCGTCTTTCCTCGCGGCCCGGATTGTGTAGATATCTAACTATTCTGTGGTCGGTAATGGGGGGCGGTTTGGACGCTAGCGAGCCGTTGCGGACACGCTTCCTCTGCACTGTCGACATCCAGCTCACGGCGGAGTCGCCGCTCCTGCTGGGCCGATCCCCTTGGCGCAACCGCCGCCTCAGCCCGATCGCGGGCGGGACCATCGAGGGCGAGCGGCTGCGCGGCGAGGTGATGGCCGCCGGCGGCGACTGGTCGGAACTGGGCGCGGCGTCCGACGGCGCGGCGGTGACGCTGATCGACGTCCGGTCGCTCTGGAAGACGCACGACGGGGCCCTGATCCACGTGACCTACGGCGGGCGGCTGGTGATTCCGCCGGAGGCGCTGGCCGACTTCCGCGACCCCGCCAGGGTCGAGGCGCTGGCCGAGGACGCCTACTACTTCCGCATCCAGCCCGTCTTCGAGACCGGGGACGAGCGCTATGCCTGGCTGAACGCCCTGGTCGCGGTCGGCGTGGGCAAGCGCACCGCCGCCGGCGTCCGCTATCGGATCTTCGCCGTTGAGTAGCCGGCCGGACCCGACCCCCTCGCCGACCTACGCCTGGTATGTCGTGGGCGCTCTGCTGGTCGCCTACACCCTGTCGTTCATCGACCGGATGATCCTGAGCCTGCTCGTGGGGCCCATCCGCGCCGACCTGGGCATCTCCGACACCCAGATGAGCCTGCTGATGGGGTTCGCCTTCGCGATCTTCTACAGCCTGCTGGGGATTCCGCTGGGCTGGCTGGCCGACCGCGGGAGCCGCAAGACCCTGATCGTCGCCGGGATCGCGGCGTGGAGCCTGATGACGGCCGTCTGCGGACTGGCGCGCAGCTACATGGGGCTGTTCCTGGCCCGCGTGGGCGTCGGGGTAGGCGAGGCGACGCTGTCGCCGGCGGCCTATTCGATGCTGGGCGACTATTTCCCGCGCGAGCGGCTGGGACGCGCGATGGCCGTCTACTCGATCGGCGTGCCGCTGGGGTCGGGCATCGCGCTGGTCGCCGGATCCGTCGTGGTGCGGTTCGTGACCGAGGGGGATCCCGTCGTCCTGCCGGCGGTGGGCGCGCTGGAACCCTGGCGGCTGGCCTTCCTGATCGTGGGGCTTCCCGGACTGCTGGTGGCGGCGCTGATCGCCCTGACGGTGCGCGAGCCCGCGCGGGGCGGGGGCCGCGCCGTGGCGGAACCGGCGCCCGGCGAGTTCGCGGCGTTCCTCAAGCTGCGCCGGGCGGCGCTGGCGTCGCACTTCGGCGGCATGTCGCTGGTGGCGCTGGTGATGTACGGCGCCATGGCCTGGATCCCGCAGTTCCTGCACCGCACCTACGCCATGCCCGTCGCCGAGGCCGGCCTCTGGTTCGGCGCCGCGACGGCGCTCTGCGGCGCGGCGGGCCTGCTGCTGGGCGGCTGGCTGGCCGACCGGATGTACCGCCGCGGCCTCAAGGACGCCCATCTCCGGGTGATCCGCCTCAACGCCGTGATCCTGCTGCCGCTGTTCGTGGGCATGGCGCTGGCGCCCAGCCGCGAACTGGCGCTGGGCCTGATGATCCTCAGCATGCTGCTGGGCACGATCCACGGCGGGGTCGCCGGGGCGGGGCTGCAGCTGATCTCGCCGAACAGACTCCGCGCGCGGACGGTGGCCCTGTACTTCCTGGTGGCCAACCTGGTCGGGCTGGGGCTGGGCCCCACGGCCATGGCGATGGTCACGGACTTCGTCTTCCGGGACGACGCCGCCCTCCGCTACGGGATCGCCGTGGTCACGGCGGTCGCCCTGCCGCTCTCGGCGCTGATCCTGACCGCCGGACTGAAGCCTTTCGCGGCGGCGGCGGAGGCGGCCGACCGCGCCGAAGCCCAGTGACCTCGCCCGCCCGGCGCAAGCGTCACCAGATACTTAGCATTCTATCTATTTTGGTGTAGGCTGCACCCGAGTCCCCGCGCACGAGACGGGGCCGAAGGGGGAGATCCCGAATGCGCACGTACCTCAGCAACCATGCGTCCTGGGCCGCGCTGGGCCTGGCCCTCGCCATCGCGGCGCCGGCGGCGGCCCAGAGCGGCGACAACGAGATTTCAGAACTGGTCGTCACCGCCCAGCGGGTGGAGGAGAACGTCCAGAAGGTCCCCATCGCGGTCACCGCCTTCTCGGCCGCGGCGCTCGAGCGGCAGTCGGTCGAGACCCTGCAGGATATCGCGATCAAGACCCCCGGCTTCAGCGCCGGCCAGGTCGATCCCATCCAGACGAACTTCGCGATCCGCGGCATCGGCTCGGCCTTCGGCATCAGCCAGAACGCTGGCGGGGACGCCTCGGTGGTGGTCTTCGTGGACGGCGTCTACGCCGGACGCGGCGGGACGCCCGACATCGACGCCCTGAACCTGGAGCGCGTGGAAGTGCTGCGGGGCCCGCAGGGCACGCTGTTCGGCAAGAACGCGGTGGGCGGCCTGATCCAGTTCGTGAGCCGCAAGCCGTCGGCCGATCCGTCGCTGCGCATCGAAGGGCAGCTCGGCAACTACGACCGCCGCACGCTGAGCGCGCGGGGCAACATGCCCATCTCGGACAAGATCTTCGTGTCGCTGGGCGGCTCCATCAAGCTGCGGGACGGCTACGAGTTCAACCAGACCACCGGCAACGACGTGAACGAC
Organism: Phenylobacterium sp.; assembly: GCF_016793225.1. Taxonomy (GTDB): domain Bacteria; phylum Pseudomonadota; class Alphaproteobacteria; order Caulobacterales; family Caulobacteraceae; genus Phenylobacterium. The sequence continues at coordinate 86,041 of NZ_JAEUMN010000079.1, read as the reverse complement.
CAGGACCTGCGCAGCGCCGCCCTGGCCGTGCGCTTCCTGCCGAGCGAGGACCTGGACATCGTCCTGGGCGTCGACCTGACCGACCAGGACCAGAAGGGCAACCCCCGCGACAACATCTGCGACGCCACCCTGCGCGGCGGCGTCCACTGCGTCGGCATCAATCCCGACCCGCGCATCGTCAACGCCTACACCGACGGCTACCTGCGGCGCTGGCTGCAGACCTACCGCGGCGAGGTGAACTGGACGACGCCGTACGGCACGCTGACGTCGATCACGGCCTTCCGGGCGGTGACGCTGAACTTCCGCACCGTGTTCTTCGCCAACCCGGTCAATCCGCCGAACCAGATCGAGTCGACCCAGACCGACCACGAGGACAACGAGCAGTTCAGCCAGGAAGTGCGGCTGGCGTTCGACGCCTTCGACTCGCGCCTGCGCGGCCAGGTCGGCGTCTACTACCTGAACGAGGACAACACCCGCATCGAGGACCTGCGGCAGGACTTCCCCGCGCCGGCCCAGACGGGGATCGCCACCTATCCCCAGATGGTGAAGAGCCGCAGCTGGGCCCTGTTCGGGCAGGTCAGCTACGCCTTCACCGACACGATCACCGCCACCGCCGGACTGCGGCAGACGTGGGAACGCAAGAGCGGTCGCTTCATCGGGCAGAAGGTCTCGGGACCGGGGCTGCCGCCGCCGCTGGCCGCGAACTACGACGTGCGCGGCCGCAAGTCGTGGGACGCCCTGACGCCGCGCTTCGCGCTCGACTGGCAGGCGACGCCGGACGTGCTGCTGTATGCCTCGGCCACCCGCGGCTTCAAGAGCGGGGGTTTCCAGGGGATCGCCGGCAGCGGCGTCAGCCAGTCGACGCCGTACGATCCCGAGTTCGCCTGGAGCTACGAGGGCGGCGCGAAGACCCAGTGGCTGGACGGCCGCCTGCGGCTGAACCTGTCGGCCTTCCACACCGACTACAAGGACCTGCAGGTCTCGCAGCTGGTGCCGCTGTGCTGCGTCGTGGTGGGCAACGCCGCCACGGCCGAGATCGAGGGCGTGGAGCTGGAGTGGGTGATCCAGCCGGTCCGCGGGCTGCAGATCGATGGCGGCTTCGCCTACCTCGACGCGAAGTTCACCAGCTTCGCCAACGGGGCCACGGCGAACTTCACCGGCAACGACCTTCCCCGCTCGCCCAAGCACAAGGTCCACGTGGGCGCGCAGTACGCCACCGAGTTCAACGGCTGGGGCGCCCTGGCGCGGGTGGACTACACCAACCAGTCGCACATGTACTTCGAGGCCTCGAACATCCCGGCGCAGAAGCAGGAGGGCTACATCAACGTCGACGCCCGCCTGTCCCTGACCTCCCCCGACAAGCGCTGGGAAGTGGCCGTGTGGGGCAAGAACCTGACGGACGAACTGGTGGCCACCTACGTGACCGCCTTCGCGCCCTACCGCCAGGTGCTGGTGCCCTACGCGCCGCCGAAGACCTACGGCGTGACGCTGGTCTGGAAGATGTAGGAGAGCGAAGGGCGGCGCCGGGCCTCCGGGCCCGCGCCGCCCGGGCGCTCGAGGCCGGGGCTATCAGGACTGCCGCGGCGCCAGGAATTCCTGGGCGTTGAAGCCCTCGGGCGCGGCCACCTCGACGATCGGCTCGGGGCGGTTGTCGAACTCCATGCGCAGCGCGCGCGTGATCACCGCATGCATCGCGTAGAGCGTGGTGATGTAGGTGAACTCGAAGATCTCCTCGTCGCCCCAGAAGGTGCGCAGCTTCTCGAACACCTCGAGCGGCGTGCGGCCGTCCCCGGCGGTCAGGCAGTCGGCATAGGCCAGGACCGCGCGCTCCTTTTCGTCGAACACGTCCGACACCTGCCAATGCGGCACGGCGGCGATCTTCTCCTCCGACACGCCCAGGCTGCGCAGCGACTTGCAGTGCTGCGAGAAGACGAACTGGCTGCCCTTCACCCAGCCGGCGCGGGTCTGGCCCAGCTCGCGCAGCACCGGGTCCAGCTTGCGGTCCGGATGGCGATAGACGGCGAACCCGTCGACGGCGTGCTGGAAGATGTCGGGGCAGATGGCGAAGACGGTCCACCAGTCGCCCGGGGTGCCCGTGGCCGTGCCGGGCTCCGCGACCGGATCGCGGCCCGGGCCGAACAGGCGGTCGTAGTAGCGGTTCACCACCTCGGCGGTGACTTCCGAGCGGGGGACCTGGCGCAGGACGGGCATTAGCGGACTCCGGTAGGGATGGGATCTGGGTGGGTCAGGCGAACTTCCGGAACTCCGCCACCGCGGCGGAGTCGAAGTACTCGTCGAGGCGGGTGATCCGGCCGTCCTCGACCGCGCAGACGATGCAGGCCGGCAGTTCGAGGCGGACTCCGTCATGGGCCCGCACGCCCTTCAGCACATGCTGCTGGACGAAGCCGCCCGGGAAGACCTGGAGCCGTCGGTCGGCGTACTCCCGCTCCAGTATCCGCTTGACCATGCCCTTGAGCGTGGCCTCGTTCTCGGCCGGCGTCTGCTCGAGGCGGTCGGTGTTGTGCCAGATGCGGGCGTCCGGCGCGTAGCAGGCGACGAGGCCGTCCACGTCGCCGGCTTCCACGCAGTCGAAGAAGCGCTTGGCCAGCGCGCGCATGGCCTCGTCGGTCATCACCATCGCCTCGGGTCTGGACGGAGCGTCTACTCGGCCGGCTCGGCCACGCGACGGCCGGGCTCGCGCGGCGTGCCGTCGGGGTTCAGGACCAGATTGACGCTGCGGGTGCCGTCCGCCCGCGCCGCCTCGTGCGCGATGTCCTGCGGCCCCAGCGGCTTCGTCCAGGCGGCGAACTCGAGCAGCGCGCCGTCGGGGTCGAAGAAGTAGATCGAGCGCACGAACACGTCGTCGGTGACCGTGGGCGAGATCTGGCGGGGCGAGTTGTCGTGGTTCGAGATCGCGGACACCGCGACGCCCTTCGCCTTCAGCCGCTCGCAGTACTCGTCGAACTTCTCGGGCGGGACGTCGAAGGCGAGGTGGTTCATCGAGCCGTGCGCCGAGGCGAGCCCGCCCTGGCCGGGCAGCGTGGTCGGGGCCGAGACCCCGGGGATGCCTTCCTGGGCGTCCGGGAACCAGAAGAACGCGAGCGAGTCGCCGTTGCCGATGTCGAAGAAGAAGTGCTGGCCCATGTTGTTGGGCAGGTCGATGGTCTTGGTGAGGGGCATGCCCAGCACGTCGCGGTAGAACTCCACCGTGCGCGCCATGTCCTTGCACACAAGGGCGACGTGGTTGACGCCCCGGATCTCGAACTCGCGGTTCCTGTTCATCACTACCTCCTTCTGCGGCGCCCGTTGCGCGCCGCGGTCTCGTTCACGGCTGGAGCGCGGCGGCGGACCGCGGCGCGTGGGAAACGTCGAGCGGCGTAAGCTCGCGGGCCCAGGCCGCGAACTCGAGCCGGATCCCGTCGGGATCGTGGAAATAGATCGAGCGGATGAAGGTGGGGTCGTCGCCCACCAGGGGGGAGGGGTCGCGGTGCGAGACCACGTCGGTAACGTCCACTCCGGCCTCGACGAGGCGGTGGCGGAACACCTCCAGCTCCTCAGGCGCCACGTCCAGGGCGAGATGGTTCATCGAGCCGTGCGCCGAGGGGCCTCCGCCGCGCGGGGCCTGCACGATCCCCGGCTGCGCCTCGGGCGCGTCGGGAAACCAGAAGAACGCGATCGACGCGCCGCCGCCGGCGTCGAAGAAGAAGTGCTGGCCCTTGCCGTCGGGCAGTTCCAGGGTCTTCACGAGCGGCATCCCCAGCAGGTCGCGGTAGAACGCGACGGTCCGCGCCATGTCGCGCGCCACCAGGGCGATGTGGTTGACGCCCCGGAAGCTGAACCTCGGCGTGTCTCGACGGCTGTCCATCGTGAGCCTCGCGCTCTGGAGCCTGTGGCGGCCTGGGCCCTCATCCTATCAGGAAAGCGCCGCGAGGCCTGCCTTCGCAACCTCCATGTCCTGCTCGTAGTGGCCGCCGCTGACGCCGACGCCGCCCACGACCGCGCCGTCGATCTCGATGGGATAGCCGCCGCCGAACACGATCAGCCGCGGGGTCTTGATGATGCCGTGCAGCAGCGGCGGGTCGTTCTTGATGAACTCATGCCACCCGTGGGTGGGAATGCCGTAGGCCGCGGAGGTGTAGGCCTTGTCCGTCGCCAGCTCGACCGACAGCAGCGGCGCGCCGTCCATTCGCGAGAAGGCCTTGAGGACTCCGGATTCGTCGACCACGGCGATGACCATCGGCACGCCCATCTCCGCGGCCTTGGCTTCGGCGGCGCGCAGGACGTCCGCGGCCGCCTGCGACGTGATCGAGCCCTTGGTGAAGGTGCGCGCACCCATCGGCGTCATCTCTCCCGGACCGTCTTCTTTTCGGGCCCTTCGAGGGGCCTTGCTTCTAGGTTTACCGATGTGAGGCAGGGGCCGGCGCCCCAAAATGATTTGCGGCGAGCGTCAAAATAATTGGCCGTCACGCGAGCTCGCTGGCGGCGAGGCCGAGCTCCCATCGCAGCCAGGTGCGGAAGGCCTGCAGGCGCGGCGTGCTGGCCATCGCGGGCGAATAGACGAGCCAGTAGGCGATCCGGCTCGTCACCTCGATGTCGAAGGGCGCGACGAGGGCGCCGGACGTCAGGAAGTTGTCCACCAGCGGCCGGCGGCCGATCACCACGCCCATGCCCTGCAGGGCCGCCGTGGTCGCGAGCTGGATGGTGTCGAACCGCAGGCCGTGGTGCGGGTCGAGGCCCGGCATCTCCCAGCCAAGGGCGCGCGCGCGCTCGATCCACTCGGGCCACCCCTCGGGCGTGCGCGAGACGATGATCAGGGTGTGGTTGACCAGGTCGTCCGGCGTCCGCAGCGCCACGGGTCCGTCGCGCGTGGACGCGGTGCAGACCGGGAACATGACCTCGGGCACCAGCCGTTCGGCGGTGAGCCCCGGGAAGGCGCTCTTGTCCAGGCCGGCGCGGATGGCGATGTCGGCGCCCAGGCCGCGGAGGTCGACGACCTCCCCGAACCGCCCGCCGGTGTTGATCTCGAGCTCGATGTTGGGGTGGTCCTGGTGGAACTGGGCCAGCCGCGGCACCAGGAAGTTGGCGGCGAACGACGGCAGGCTGTTCACCACCAGCCGTTCGACGCACGACCGGCGCGCCAGCCGCTCGACGCCGGCGTGCAGGGTCTGGAAGGCCTCGGTCGCCGAGGCCAGGAACTCCGCGCCCGGACCGGTCAGCTGCAGGCCGCGGGCCCCGCGGACGAAAAGCTCGACGCCCAGGTGGTCCTCCAGCGTCCGGATCTGGTGGCTGACCGCCGCGGGCGTGACGTTCAGCTCGTCGGCGGCCTCGCGCACATTGCCCAGCCGGCCGACGGCCTCGAAGGCGCGGAGCGCGGTCAGGGGGGGCAGGCGCAAGGGGTCACCAAAGGGCTCGCCGGGGCCAGGAAGCCCGCGGGGGGGTCGGGCAGGGCGACAAAGCGGATTTGTCTAAACGCCAAAATTTTATGCCGTAGGGCGAAAATGCTTCGCAACCTAACATTCTCCCCAAGCAAGACAATGACCGGCGCTATGCCGGCGGGGAGGAGGGATATGTTCAAGAACCTGCTGATGGCGTCGGCCTGCCTGGGCGCGATCGCCGTGGGGGCCCCTGCGGGCGCCGCCGAAAACGACAACGCCATCGAGGAACTGGTGGTCACGGCCCGGATGCGCGCCGAGTCGCTGCAGGAGACGCCGGTGGCCGTCACCGCGGTCAGCGAGGCGCAGATCGAGAAGATGTTCGTGCAGGACCTCTCGGACTTCACCCGGGCGGCGCCGAACTTCACCATCGAGGGCGTGGGCGCGATCCACCGCAACGCCTCGGTCGCCTACTCGCGGGGCATCGGCTACCAGGGCGTGGACCAGGCGATCGACCCCAGCGTCGGCATCGCGGTCGACGGGGTCTTCTTCACCCGCAACATCGGCGCGCTGCAGAGCACCTTCGACATCCAGCAGATCGAACTGCTGCGGGGCCCGCAGGGCACGCTGTTCGGCAAGAACACCACGGGCGGCGTGATCAACATCACGACCAAGAAGCCGGGCGACGCCTACAGCTTCAGCGGCCTGCTGCGCGTGGGCAACTACGGGCGGGCCGACGCCTCGATGGCGGCGGACCTGCCGGTGAGCGATTCGCTGGCCTTCCGGCTGTCGGCCACCCGTCAGCACTCGTCGGGCTACATGCACAACCTCTACCGCACGCCCGCGGGCCTGCAGCCGGTCGAGGAGTGGCTGGCCGGCGACGACGTCCAGTCGATCCGCCTGGCCATGCGGTGGAACGCCACCGAGAAGCTCGAGGTGAACGCGAGCTACTCGTACGTGAAGGACCGCAGCGACTCGGTCGGCGGCGTGAACGGCTCGTTCCCCACCGACGCCCTGTCGCGGGCGGGGCGGCCCGGCTTCGGCTTCCCGGGCGGTCCGACCGATCCCTTCATCGCCATGCGGAACTTCCCCAGCGGCGACTTCCAGGACACCTACTTCGGCGCCCTCAACCTCGCCTACCAGGGCCAGGGTTACCGGATCGTCTCGGTCAGCGGGATCATCCGCAGCTCGAACTTCTCGTACAGCGACTTCGACGTCACCGACCTGGCGTTCTTCGAGACCACCGCCAGCAAGCGCCACAAGACGATGTCGCAGGAGCTGCGGATCGAGTCCGATCTGGAGGGCCCGTTCCAGTTCGTGACCGGCGTCTACGCCGGCCGCACCAAGTGGGACGCCGACCAGATCTTCTTCCTCGCGACCCAGACCTACGAGGCGTCGCGCCAGAAGGAGAAGACCGCCGCCGGCTTCGCGCAGGTGGACTTCGACGTCACCGAACAGCTCACGCTGACGGCGGGCGGCCGCTACTCCTGGCAGGAGAAGGACTTCGTGCGCCGGCTGCAGCGTCCGATCGCGACGTTCGCGGCCACGCCCGCTGTGGTCGCGTCCGAGGACTGGTCGCGGTTCACCTACCACCTCGGCGCCAACTACCAGATCAACGCCGACGCGATGGTCTATGCGAGCTACTCGACGGGCTTCAAGAGCGGCGGCTTCAACTCGCGCGCCGCCTCGGCGGCCACCATCGGGCCGTTCCGTCCCGAGAAGGCCAAGGCGTTCGAGATCGGCCTGAAATCCGACTGGCTGGAGAACCGGCTGCGGGTGAACGTGGCGGCGTTCTGGAACAAGTACAGCGACCTGCAGGTCTCGGTGTTCCGGCCGGCGACGGTGGGCACCGGCGAGGAGCAGGTGGTCGCCAACAACGCCAACGAGCGCGCCCGCGGCATCGAGTTCGAGGTCACGGCGCTGCCGATCGAGAACCTGACCGTGAGTGCGTCGGTCGGCTACCTTGACGCCGAGTACACCAGCTTCGTCGCCAACCTCTCGGGCGGCGCGGCCACGGCGGCCAACCCCTGCGGCGGCCTGCGCGACCGCTCGCTCAGCGGCCCCTGCAAGCTGGTGCCGACCCGCGTGCCGGAGGTCACCAGCCGCGTCAGCGTCTCGTACGACTTCGAACTGGCGGGCGGCGGGACCATCACCCCCGACGTGGCCTGGTCGCACGAGGGCTCGCACTTCACCGACACCCTGAACGTGCCGCAGGGCTTCCAGAAGGCCTACAACGTCTGGGACGCGAGCCTGACCTACGTCGAGCCCAAGGGCCGCTGGCGCGCGTCGCTCTGGGGCAAGAACCTGAACAATGTGGCGCACCGGCTCTCCGCCGTGCCCACCGCCGGCGTGCTGACCCAGCTCTACTTCGCCGAGCCCCGCACGTACGGGGTCGAGCTGCGGGTCAACCTCGGCGAATAGCTTCGGGGGACCGCCAGAAGGAGACGATGATGACTGAGCCCATGCGCTACAGCGGCGTGAACCACGTGGCCCTTGTCGCCCGCGACATGGCCGAGACGGTGGATTTCTACACCAACGTCCTGGAGATGCCGCTCGTGAAGACGATCGACCTGCCCAACGGGCGCGGTCAGCACTTCTTCTTCGACTGCGGCGGCGGCGGCTCGATCGCCTTCTTCTGGTTCCCCAATGCGCCGGAGGCGGCGCCCGGCGTCGCCTCGATGCATCCCGACTACCAGAAGGTGGGCTCGCAGACGGCGCACGCCTCGATGAACCACCTGGCGATCAACATCCCGCTGGAGAAGTTCGACGAGTACGCCGATCGCCTGCGCAAGAAGGGCGTGTCGCTGCGGGTGCTGAACCACGAGGACTCCGACCGGCACGGTTCGGACGAGGTCACCCCGCTCACGTGGATCCGGTCGATGTACTTCCGCGACCCGAACGGCATCCACATGGAGCTTGCGGCGCTGACCCGCGACTACCGGCCCAGCGACGTGGCCCACGATCCGGTCAACGCCAAGGGCGAGCGCGTGCCGCTGAACGCCCTGGGCAAGGTTCCGGCCTAAGACCCAGATGACCGCGCAGGCGCAGACCGAACCCTCGTCGTCGCCCGCGCCGGCCTCGGCAGAGTATCCGCCGGCGACCTACGCCTGGTTCGTCGTCGGCGCGCTGTCGCTGGTCAACATGATGTCCTACGTCGAGCGGCAGATCCTCACGCTGCTGTTCGCGCCCATCAAGCGGGACTTCAACCTGACGGACACGGAGGTGAGCCTGCTCGCGGGCGCCGCCTTCGTGATCTTCTTCGTCGTGTTCGGCCTCCTGTTCGGCCGCCTGGCCGACCGGGGAAACCGCAAGCGGATCATCATGCTGGGGGCCCTGTTCTGGGGCCTCGCCACCGCGGCGTGCGGCGCCGCGCAGAACTTCATCCAGCTGTTCGTCGCCCGGATCTCCGTGGGCATCGGCGAGGCGTCGCTGGGCCCCAGCGCGCTGTCGACCATCAGCGACTACTTCCCGCGTCACAAGCTGACGCGGGCGATCAGCTTCTACACGGGCGCGCAGTACGTCGGGGCCGGCCTGGCCCTGGTGATCGGCGGGCTCGCGATCCACCTGGTCGCCCAGCTGCCGCCCATCGCGCTGCCCGGCCTGGGCGTGCTGCGGCCCTGGCAGATGACCTTCGTGCTGGTGGGCCTGGGCGGGCTCCTGGTGCTGATCCCCATGGCCTTCGTGAAGGAGCCGGCGCGGCGGGGCGTCACCCGCGCGGCGACCTCCAGCGGGGCCGGGCGGGGCGAGATGCGCGCCTTCCTGGGCGCCAACCGGCGCATGATCTTCAGCCACTTCGCCGGCTTCTCGATGAGCTCGATGCTGGGGTTCGGCGTCGTCGCCTGGACCCCCACCTTCTTCATTCGCGTGCACGAGTGGGCGCCGCAGGACATCGGCTACGTCTACGGCGGGATCCTGGCGGTCATGGGCGGCGCCGGCGTGCTGGCGGGCGGCCGGGTCGCCGAGTGGATGGAAAGCCGGGGCGTCCGCGACGCCTACTTCCTGCTGCCGATGATCTCGGCCACCACCACCATGGTCCTCTTCATCAGCGCCATGTTCGCGCCGACAGCCGAGATCGCCCTCGGCCTCCTGGTGTGCTCGACGTTCTTCAGCAGCTTCCCCGTGTCGCTGATCATGACGGCGCTGCAGGCCGTGGCCCCGAACCAGCTGCGGGGCCAGCTGACCGCGCTGTTCTCGCTGGTCACCAACCTGCTGGGGGTCGCCACGGGCCCCACCGTGGTGGCGATGCTGACCGACTATCTCTACCGCGACGAGATGGCCGTGGGCTGGTCCCTCGCCACGGCCAGCGCCGTGATCACGCCGCTGGTCGTCGGCCTGCTCGCTGTCGGCCGCCCCGGCCTGCGCGACAGCCTCGAACGGTCCGCCCGGCAGCATGAGGCGCCGGCGGCATGAAACCCATTTTCCGAACGTCGTCAGGAGTTCGCTGATGCCCCGCGTAACGCCCCTTTCCCGCAGCAAGGCGCCCGAGGACGTCCTGGCCTTCTACGCCGAGGTCTTCGGCGCCCGCGATCCGGTGGAGGAGCCGGGCACGGCCACGGGGACCCCGGGCAACTGGTGGACCGCCTGGGCGCGGGTGCCGGGGATCCTGCGCGCGTTCCGGGCCTATCCGGCGGGCGACTGCCCGCTCGATCCCCAGCTGCGCGAGCTGGCCGTGCTGCGGACGGGCTACGCGCGCGGGAGCCACTTCGTCTTCTCCCAGCACTCGAAGTCGGCGCGCCGCGCGGGCGTGAGCGAGGAGAAGGTCCGCGCCGTGCCCTACTGGACGATCTCGGACGTCTTCAGCGACGCCGAGCGCGCGGTGCTGGCCTATGTGGACGGGATGATCCTCGAAGGCGGACGGGTGCACGACTGCGTGTTCGCGGCGCTGCGCAAGGCGCTGCCGGAAGACCACATCCTGATGCTGACCTACTTCGTGAACATGTATGCGCTGCACGCCACCAGCACGAAGGCGCTGCGCCTCGAGTACGACGACGTGCCCGAGCGCGTGGTCGAGATCCCTGCGCCCGAGCAGGGCGGGGTGCAGGACTGGCGCGATCCGGTCTGGGCCGAACGCGGCGGCGCGTGAGCTTTGGGAGGAACCCTGTGACGATCGGTGTGATCGCCCGCGTGAAGGTGGTGGCGGGCAAGGGCGCGGAGTTCGAGGCGGCGTTCGCCGAGCAGGCGAAGGGCGTGCGGGCGAACGAGCCGGCCAACCGGCTCTACCAGCTGGTGCGCTCGCGCCAGGATCCGGACAGCTACGTGGTGATGGAGCTCTACGACGACGACGCGGCCCTGGAGGCCCATCGCGCCGCGCCCCACATCGTGGCGAACCGCCCCCGCATGGCGCCGCTGATCGCCGAGCGGACCGTGGTCGAGGTCTATGACGCGGTCTGAGCCGCTGGACGCCGATCGCTTAGCCTTCTAACGAAAGCGGGATGTCGGCCGAGATCCTGGACGCTCTGAGGCGCGGCGGCTTCCTGGCCGACGGCGACGTCGCGCGCCTCGAGCCGCTGACGGGCGGCGTGTCCAGCGACGTGTTCCGGCTCGAGACGGCCCATGGCGTCTATGGCGTCAAGCGGGCCCTGCCCAAGCTGCGCGTGGCGGCCGACTGGCGCGCGCCCGTGGAGCGTTCGCATTACGAGGTGGAATGGCTTCGCGCGTCCGAGCCGTTCGCCGGGGGCGCGATCCCCAAGGTGATCTACGAGGATCGCGACGCGCACCTCTTCGTCATGACCTTCTTCGACCCCGCCGCGCACAGCGTCTGGAAGTCCGACCTGGCCGCGGGAGAGGTGGACGCCGACTTCGCCGCCCGCGTGGGCTCGCTGCTCGCGGCGCTGCATGCGGGCGCCGCGGGGGACCCGGCGCTGGCGGCCCGGTTCGACACCACGGCGCTCTTCGAGGAGCTGCGCCTGGCGCCGTTCTTCCGGCACGCGGCGCTGGCGCACCCGGACCTGGCGCGGCGTCTGGTCGACCTGGCGGACACGACGGCGGCGCGGCGCATCTCGCTGGTGCACGGCGACGCGAGCCCCAAGAACATCCTGCACGGACCGGCCGGCCCGGTGCTGCTGGACGCGGAGTGCGCGTGGTATGGCGATCCGGCCTTCGATCTCGCCTTCTGCACGGCCCATCTGCATCTGAAGACGGTGTGGAAGCCCGCACATGCGCCGGCCTACCTGGCGGCTCTGGCGCGCCTGCAGGCCGCCTACCTCGCCGGCGTGACCTGGGAGGCTCCCGCAGGCCTGGACGCCCGCGCGGCGAGGCTCGCGGCGGCGATCCTGCTGGCCCGCGTGGACGGCAAGTCCCCCGCCGAGTACCTCCAGGCCGACGCCGACAAGGCGTTCGTGCGCGGGACGGCCCGGCGGCTGATCGCGGCCGACGTGGATGGGCTCGACGGGCTGGCGGCGGAATGGGGCAGGGCGCTGGAGGCGCGATGAAGACGACGATCACGGCGGTGCGCGCCCGGCAGGTCTGGGATTCGCGCGGGCGGCCTACGGTGGAGGCCGAGGTGGCCCTGGCCGGCGGCGCGACCGGCCGCGCCTGTGCGCCCGCCGGGGCCTCGCGCGGCGCGCACGAGGCGCACGAACTGCGCGACGGGGGCGCCCGCTTCGGCGGCCTGGGCGTCGACCGCGCCGTCGCCGGCGTGAACGGCGAGATCGCCGCGGCGCTCGCGGGCGCGGACGCGGCCGACCAGGCGGCGCTCGACGCGCGGCTGGAGGCCCTGGACGGCACGCCGAACCTTGGCCGCCTGGGCGGCAACGCCACCGTCGCGGTCTCGCTGGCGGCGCTGCACGCCGCGGCCGCGGCCGAGGGCCTGCCGCTGTGGGCGCACCTGGCCCAGGGGCGGAAGGTCCGCGTGCCCCTGCCGGAGATCCAGATCTTCGGCGGCGGCGCCCACGCGGGCCGGCGCACCGACGTCCAGGACTTCATGGTGATGGTCCCGAAGGCCGACAGCGTGCGCGAGGCGCTGGAGGTGACCGCCGACGTGTTCCACGCCGCCGGCCGGCTGATGGCCGAGACGGGCCGCCTGGCAGGGGCCGCCGACGAGGGCGGCTGGTGGCCGGCCTTCGACTCCAACGAGGACGCGCTCCAGGCGCTGACGCAGTCCATCGAGCGTTCGGGCCACCGGCCGGGCGAGGACGTGTTCATCTCGCTGGACATCGCGGCCAACGAACTGGACGTGGGCGGCGGCCGCTACCGCCTGGGCCTGGAGACGCGCGAGCTGTCCACCGCCGAGATGGTCGAACAGGTGGCCGACTGGGTGCGGCGCTACCCCATCCTCTCCATCGAGGATCCGGTCTCGCAGGACGACCTCGACGGCTTCGGCCAGGCCACCCGCGCCTACGGCGATCGCGTCCAGCTCATCGGCGACGACATCCTGGTGACCAGCGCCGAGCGTGTGCGCCGGGCCGCGGCCGCCGGCGCGGGCAACGCGGTGCTGGTCAAGGTGAACCAGGCGGGGCTCGTCTCGCGGGCCAAGGCGGCGCTGGATGCGGCGCGGGCCCTGGGCTGGGGGGCCATCGTCTCGGCCCGCTCGGGCGAGACCGAGGACGTCAGCATCGCCCATCTCGCCACCGGCTGGGACGCCGGGCAGATCAAGGTCGGCAGCTTCGCGCGCTCGGAACGGATGGCGAAGTGGAACGAGCTGCTGCGGATCGAGGAGGCCATGGGCGCGGACGCCGTGTTCGCCGGCCCCTCCGCGTTCGCGCCCTCGGTGGCGGCGGGCCTCGCATGAAGGCGGTGCTCCACTACCGCGCCAGCCGCGGCTTCCGCGCCGCGCTCGCCGCGCAGGCGGCCGCGGCGGGCGTCGACGCCGTGGTCGTCGACGAGACGGATGACGCCGGCTTCGCGCGCGAGATCGCCGACGCGGACGTCCTTCTGCATGTGCTCAAGCCGGTGACCGCGCAGATGATCGCGGGCGCGCCGAAGCTGCGGCTGATCCAGAAGCTGGGCGTCGGCGTGAACACCATCGACCTGGAGGCGGCCAAGCACGCCGGCGTCGCGGTCTGCAACATGCCGGGCACGAACAGCCAGGCCGTGGCCGAGATGGCGCTGACCCTGATGCTCGCCGTCCTGCGCCGGATCTCCTACCTGGATCCGCTGACCCGGCGCGGGGATGGCTGGGCGCCCGATCCCGACCTGGTGGACGGCGCCGGCGAGATCGCCGGGCGGACGGTGGGGTTTGTCGGCTACGGCGCCTCGGCGTCACGGCTTGGGCCGGTGGTGGAAGCGCTGGGGGCCCGGGTGATCTACACCGCCCGCAGCGCCAAGCCCGAGGTCGCCGCGCCGTTCCGCACCCTGCCCGAACTGCTGGCCGAGGCGGACATCGTCTCGTTGCACCTGCCGCTCACCCCGGAGACCGAACACCTGATCGACGCCGAGGCGCTGGCCGCCATGCGACCCGGCGCGATCCTGGTGAACACCGCCCGCGGCGGGCTCGTCGACGAGCCGGCCCTGCTCGAAGCGCTGCAGTCGGGGCGGCTGCGGGGCGCCGGGCTCGACGTCTTCGCCCAGGAACCGGTGGATCCGACCAACCCGCTGCTGGCCCTGCCCAACGTCGTCGTGGCCCCGCACATGGCCTGGCTGACACCCGAGACGCTTGACCGCAGCCTGACGGTCGCGTTCGACAACTGCGCGCGGCTGGGCTCGGGCCGGCCGCTGGTCCACCAGGTGGTCTGATGCCGCGTCCTGCCGTCGTCTTCGCCTCTGGGCAGCTGCTCACCGCCGAATGCTGGGCCCCGCAGATCGCGGGCTTGTCACGGGACTACGACCTTCGCCTGTCCGACCACACGCGGGACGAGACCATCGGCGGCATGGCCGATCGGCTGCTCGCCGAGGCGCCCGAACGCTTCCACCTGGTCGCCCACGCCATGGGCGGCTTCACGGCCTTCGAGGTCGCCCGCCGCGCGCCCGAGCGGCTCGCGAGCCTGGTCCTGATCGCCACCCTCGCGCCCAACGACGGACCGGCCCAGACGGAGCGGCGGCAGGGCTACATCCGGCTGGTGGAGGCGGGCCGCTTCGCCGAGGTCGTCGAGGAGCGCATTCCGATCCTCGTCCACCCGGCCCGGCGGGAGGACGCGCCGCTGCTCGAGGTCGTGCGGCGCATGGCGGCGGACACCGGCGCCGAGACCTTCCTGCGCCAGCAGAGGGCGATCATGGCGCGCGCCGACAGCCGGCCTGGACTGCCGGCGATCACCACGCCCACCCTGGTGGTCAGGGGCTCCCAGGACGGGATCACCACGCAGGCGCACTTCGAGGAGATCGTCGGCGGCGTTCCCGGCGCCCGGGGCGTGACGATCGACGACTGCGGCCACCTGCCGACGCTGGAGCGGCCCCACGCCACGAATCGCCTGCTGGCCGACTGGCTGGCCGGACAGGCCTCAGTCTGAGCCGGTCAGCTCCCGGCGCACGATCGCCGCGCCGTCGGCCATGGCCTTCAGCTTGCCGAAGGCGGTCTCGCGGCTGATGTACTTCATGCCGCAGTCCGGGGCGATCAGCAGGCGCTCGGCGTCGATGTAGGGCAGGGCCTGGCGGATGCGGTCCGCCACCACCTCGGGCGTCTCCACGTCGGGATCGTTCAGGTCGATCACGCCGTACATGATGTGCTTGGTCGGCAGCTCCCGCAGGATCGACGGGTCGAGTCTGGGCTGGGCCGCCTCGATCGAGATGATGTCGATGTGGGAGTCCTCGAGTTCCTCCAGGAACGCGTAGCCGCCCGGCTTGCTGGCCCCCTGGTGGACGTGGGCGTAGCCGAAGCAGATGTGCAGGGCGGTGACGCCGCCGACACCCTTCACGGCCCGGTTGATGGCCTCGATGGCGAAGCTGCGCGCCTCGTCCGCCTTGGCCTGCAGGTAGGGCTCGTCCAGCTGCACGATGTCGACGCCCGCGGCGAACAGGTCCCGCGCCTCGGCGTTGACGGCGTCGGCGTAGTCCAGCGCCAGGGCGGCCATGTCGGGATAGTGGTCGTTCTGCGCCTGCTGGGTCATGGTGAAGGGGCCCGGGATGGTGATCTTCACCGGGCATCCCGCGCGCGCCTTCAGAAAGGCGGCGTCCTGCGACTCGATGGGCGAGGTGCGGCGGATCGGCCCCGCGACCCGGGGCACCGGGTTCATCTTGCCCGTCCGGTCCATCGCCTGCCCCGGCGGATCCGTCTCGATGCCCGCGAGCGAGGTCGCCAACCGATTTGAGTAACTTTCCCGGCGCATCTCGCCGTCGCCGACGATGTGGATCCCCGCCAGCTTCTGGTCGCTGACCGCCACCAGCGTCGCCGCCTCCTGGGCGTCGGCCAGTTGCTGCGGGTCCTTGATGCGCCACAGCTCCTGCGCGCGCACGCGCGGCGGCAACCGGGACTTCAATCCCTCCCGGTCGATGAGCCAGTCCGGCTGCGGGTAGCTGCCGACGATCGTGGTGGGCAGGAGCGGCAGGCCGGGCAGCACCATCGGACGTTCCAAATCATTAGTATTCTAATGTATCGGTAGGGTCGGTGGATGGGCCTGTCAACGCGGGGTGGTGGGTGGCCGGATTGCAGTGCGGCGCGGACGGTGGAAGGCTCGGGCCCATGACGGATATCCAAGTCTACGCCGATCCCGGCAACAGCATCGGCTACCTGACCCGCATCGCCTTCCGCTCGTTCTCGCGGGCGCTCGAGATGCGCACCGCGCCGCACGGCGTCTCGAGCGGGCAGTGGCGGTTCCTGCGCGTGCTCTGGAGAGAGGACGGGATCACCCAGCGCGAGCTGAGCCGGCGGGTAGGGATGCGCGAGCCCACGACCGTCATCGCCCTCAAGAGCCTCGAACGCAGCGGCTTCGTCGTCCGCCGCAAGAGCGACGAGGATCGGCGCAAGGTGCACGTGTTCCTGACGCCGCAGGCCAGGGCGCTGCAGCCCCTGCTGCTGCCGGCCGTCGCCGAGGTGAACGCCATCGCCCTGAAGGGGCTGTCCGAGCGGGACGTGGCCGTCCTGAAGAAGGCCCTGAGCCAGGTCGCCCGCAACCTCGCCGAGGACGTGGGCGAGGACGCCAACTCCGATTCCTCCGTCTGAAGGACCGAAACCAGAATGGCCGTCAAGCTCCTCGCCTTCTCCGGCAGCACGCGCGCCGGATCGCTGAACCAGGCGCTCCTGGACCTGGCCGTGGCCGAGGCGCGGGACCGCGGCGCCGAGGTGACGTCCATCCACCTGAAGGACTTCGACCTGCCGCTCTACGACGCCGACCTGGAGCGGACGGCCTATCCGCAGGGGGCGCGGGACCTGCGGGCGCTTTTTCTCACGCACCACGGCTTCCTGATCGCCTCGCCCGAGTACAACGGCTCGATCAGCGGCGTCCTGAAGAACGCCATCGACTGGGCCTCGCGGCCCTTCGAGGACCAGCCGGCGACCATCATCGCGGGCTTCCGCGGCAAGGTGGCCGGGATCATGGGCGCGTCCATCAGCCCCTTCGGCGGCCTGCGCGGCGTGACCCACCTGCGCCAGATCCTGGGCACCATCCAGACCGTCGTGGCGACCGAACAGGTGCTGATCCCGGCCGCCGCCACGGCGTTCGACGAGAACGGCAAGCTGAAGGAGGCGCTGCCGGCGCAGCTGCTCGGCGTGATGGCCGCCCGGGTGATCGAGCTGGCCGAGAAGCTGTCGCCGCCTACCGCTTGAGGTTCGGATCGAACGGGAGCTGGTAGCCGGTCAGGCGTTCGCGCAGCTTCTTCTTGTCGATCTTGCCGGTGGCGCCGATGGGGATCTCGTCGACGAAGATCACGTCGTCCGGCATCCACCAGCGGGCGATCTTGCCGTCCAGGAAGTCCAGGAACTCCTGCTTCTCGGCGGCGGCTCCCGGTTCCAGCTGGACCAGCAGCACCGGCCGCTCGTCCCATTTCGGGTGCACGACGCCCAGCACGGCGCAGAGCGCCGCCTTGGGGTGACCGACGGCGATGTTCTCCACGTCGATGGAGGAGATCCACTCGCCGCCCGACTTGATGACGTCCTTGGCCCGGTCGGTGATCTGCATGTCGCCGTGCTCGTCGATGGCGGCGACGTCGCCGGTGTCGAAGAAGCCCTCGTCGTCCACCGCCGAGTTGTGCGGGCTGCCGTAGTAGCCGCTGGCCACCGTCGGGCCCTTGATCATCAGCCGGCCGAAGGTCTTGCCGTCGTGCGGCAGCCGCCGGCCCTCGTCGTCCACCAGCTTCAGGTCGAGATTGCCCACGAGGCGGCCCTGCTTGAGCTTGCCGGGCAGGGCCTCCTCGAAGCTGAGGCCCGGCCGCTTCGGGATCGAGATGGTCGCCAGCGGCGAGGTCTCGGTCATCCCCCAGCCCTGGATCACGTCGACGCCGTAGTCGTCGTGCAGGGTGCGGATGATCGACTCGGGGCAGGCCGAGCCGCCGACCGTCGCCCGCTGAAGGGTCGTGAGCCTGCCGTTCGTCTCCTTCAGGTGGGCCAGCAGCATCTGCCAGAGCGTCGGCACGCCGGCGGAATAGGTGACGCCCTCGGTCTCCATCAGTTCGTGCAGCGAGGCGCCGTCCAGCTTCTGGCCCGGCAGCACCAGCTTCGCCCCCACCAGCGGGGCCGAGTACATCACGCCCCAGGCGTTGGCGTGGTACATGGGCACGCTGAGCAGCACCGTGTCGCGCGCCGAGAGGTTCAGCGCGTCGGGCTGCAGCGTCATCATCGCGTGGATGTAGTTCGACCGGTGGCCGTAGAGCACGCCCTTCGGATTGCCGGTCGTGCCCGAGGTGTAGCAGAGGCCTGCCGCGGAGGACTCGTCGAAGCCGCCCCACGGCGTGTCCTGCGGGCGGTCGGCCAGCCAGGGCTCGTAGGCGTCCGCCGGGAAGGACGTGGCGGGCGCCTCGGCGCTCAGGAAGATCACCCGGCGGATTGTCGGACACTGCGGCAGGATCTCCTCCAGCAGCGCGGCGCAGGCGGGGTCGGCGAACAGCACCGTGTCGCCGGCGTGGTTGGCGATGTAGACGAGCTGCTCCGGGAAGAGCCGCGGGTTCAGGGTGTGCAGCACCGCGCCGACGCCGATCGTCCCGTACCAGGTCTCCAGGTGGCGATCGCTGTTCCAGCCCAGGGTGGCGATGCGGTCGCCGGGACGGACGCCCATCTCCAGCAGGCCGTGCGACACCTGCTTGGCCCGCTGCTTCAGGCGCGCGTAGTCCGAGCGCACCAGCGGGCCCTCGACCGACCGGGTGACGATCTCGCGCTCCCCGTGCCAGCGGGCGGCGTGGTCGAGGATCTTGTCCAGGGTCAGGGACCAGTCCTGCATCAGGGCCCGCATGTGTCGTGCTTCCTCCGGTTCGCTGTGGCGCGCCGCGCGCTTCGCCGATAATGGTTAGATAGCGAAGTATCGAGCGGGGCGTGAAGGTCTCGCCGGATCATAGGGGGCGAGGCGTGATCGACGACAGTGACCTTCTGGCGGGGCTGGACCGCGAGTTCCTGGGGTTCGTCTCGCCGACCTCGCCGCGGATCATGGCGGGCGGCCACCCCTGCCAGGGCATCTACACGGCCCCGAAGGGCAAGCGCCCGAAGGTCGCCTTCATCGCCACCCACTACAACGTCGACTTCTCCGAGCACTACATCGCCCCGTACCTGGCCTCGCGGGGCTACGGGTTCCTGGGCTGGAACACCCGCTACCGCGGCGCCGAGGACCAGTTCCTGCTGGAGCATGCGGTCATCGACATCGGCGTGGGCGTGCGGTGGCTGAAGGAGAAGGCCGGCGTCGAGTGCGTGGTGATCCTGGGCAACTCGGGCGGGGGCTCGCTGATGGGGGCCTATCAGGCCGAGGCCATCGCGCCGACCCTGGGCGATCTCCTCAGCGGCCCCGGCCTCGAGGCGCTGAACACCCTGCCCAAGGCCGATCTCTACATCTCGCTGAACGCCCACCAGGGGCGCCCGGAGGTGCTCACCGACTGGATGGACGCCTCGGTGGTCGACGAGAACGACCCGGTGGCCACCGACGAGAGCCTGAACCCGTTCAACCCCGAGAACGGTCCGCCGTACTCGCCGGAGTTCATCACCCGCTACCGCGCCGCCCAGCGCGCCCGCAACCAGCGCATCACCGACTGGGCCAAGGCCGAGCTGGCCAGGCTGAACGCGGCCGGCGTCCCCGACCGGCTGTTCCCGCTGTTCCGCTGCTGGGGCGACCTGCGGATGATGGACGGCAGCATCGACCCGTCCGAGCGGCAGACGCCCATGTGCTACCGAGGCCACCCCGCCGTGGCGAACCGCTCCCCCAGCATCGGCCGCGCCAACAACCTGAAGACCTGGCTGTCGATGTGGAGCCTGGAGACGTCGAAGTGCCAGGGCGCCGAGCAGCTGGCGAAGTTCGACACGCCCAGCCTGGTCGTCCAGGGCCTCGCCGACACGGGGGTCTTCCCCAGCGACGCCCACAAGATCTTCGACAACATCGGGTGCGCCGACAAGGAGCTGCAGCTCATCAAGGGCCAGCACTACTTCGAGGACAGCCGCCAGGTCCGCGACGACATGGCCGACCTCCTGTGCGCGTGGGTCGCGAAGAAGGCCGGATGAGCGAGCTCGCCTTCCCGGGCCTGGTCAGCACGCCCCTGTGCATCGCCGACTTCGAGGTCGAGGGCGGCATCATGGCGCTGGGCCAGACGCCGTTCAGCGCCCGCAGGGTCGGCTACATCACCGGAGGCCGGTTCCGCGGCGCGCGTCTTGACGGCGAGATCCTGCCGGGCGGCGGCAACTGGTCCCACGGCGGTCAGATGGAGCCCGGCGTTCAGGTCGCCGCCTTCGACGCGCGCTCGATGTGGCGGACGCACGACGGGGCGCTGATCCACCTTACGTACGCGGGCCGCAGCGTCGTGCCGGACGCCGTGGCGGCGGCGTTCCGCGATCCGGCCGCCCCCGAGGTGGACCCCAGCGCCTACTCGATCCGCATCGCCCCGGTCTTCGAGACGGCCGACCCGCGCTACGCCTGGCTGAACGGGGTGCTGGCGGTCGGTTGCGGCGTGCGCATGGACTGGGGCGTCCGGCACTTCATGTACGCGATCGGCTGACGGCGGCCCGGCTCGTCCCGGCGACCGGCTGGGGGCGGGCAGGCTACTCCGCGGCGGCCGCCGCCGAGGCGCTTCGGGCGGTGAAGCCGCGCCAGTCGGACGTCCTGGGCACGACGCCCTCGAACGAGGCCAGATCGACCTGGCGCGAGGCCGAGCGGGTCCCGAGGGCCGGCTCGCCGGCGGCCACGGCCTTGGCGGCCGCCACCATCTGGCGGCGGAACTGGACGATGGCCGCGTCGCTGGCGCCCAGGTGATCTTCGCTGCGGTCGGCGATCGGGCCCATGCTCTCCCACATGGCCATGTCCTGGAACGGGATGCCCTCGATGCCGGTGAAGTCGCCGGCCTTCATCTTCGCGCGGTCCTGCAGGTAGTCGTTGGCCAGGTTGCGGCGCTTGCGGAAGTCGCTGTCGAGGTCCTTACCCACCTCGGCGGCGCAGAAGCGCCGCCAGGCGTCCTGCCCGATCCCCTTCGTCTCGTGCCAGGCGATCCAGTAGAACATGCAGTTCACGTCATCGATCGGCACCAGCATCTGCGCCAGCTTGTACTGGTCGTTCGGCGGGATCAGCACCGTGAAGGGCGCGATGAAGACGGTGGTGCGGACGTAGACGTGGGTCTCGGGGTCGCGCAGCGGCCTGCGCAGGGCGGCGTAGTGGAAGCCGTAGTCGGTGGCCTCCACCTCCAGCCGCGGGGCCTTGTCGTTCGAGGGACGCAGCCAGGCGGTGTCGGTCGCGGTCGAGCCCTCCACCTGGGCCGTCGGCATGTTCGTGGAGTGCAGGCTGGACGAGTGGGCGCTGTCGATCGAGCCCTCCAGCACCTGGGCCCAGTTGCACTCGGCGTGGATCTTCACGATCGAGATCCGGGTGTCCGGCGTCGGCGCCCAGGCGGGCGTCTCGAAGGGCCGGACGGCGTCGGGCTCGCCCAGCCAGACCCAGACGAAGCCCCCGGCTTCGCGCGCGGGGTAGGCGCGGGCCTTCAGGTTGTACATGCGGCTGTCCGGAGGTTCCGAAGCCATCTCCTGGATGGTCCCGTCCACGCCAAACTTCCAGCCGTGGTAGAGGCAGCGCAGGCCGCAGTCCTCGTTGCGGCCGTAGACCAGCGAGGCCCCCCGGTGCGGGCAGCGCTCGTTCAGCACGCCGATCCGGCCCTCCGAGTCGCGGAACACCACGAGGTCGACGCCCAGCAGGCGGCTGCGGACCGGCGCGCCGTCGGGCTCGGCGACCTCCTCGATCGTGCAGGCCGGCAGCCAGTGCTGGCGCATGAGCCGGCCCATCGGCGCCTCGCCCTCGACACGGCAGAGAAGTTCGTTGTCGGCGGGTCTCATCGTCGCGCCCGGTTGAGATAAACTTAGATATCGAAGTATCGTGCTCCGGCGTCGCGGTGTCCAGTCGGCGGGGAGGCGGGAGTTCATGTCAGGTCGCGTGCTGCGCATCGGCGTGGCCGGACTCAGCCGGGGGTTCGACCTGACGCGCCCGACCTTGCAGGCCGACGCGCGGGTGGCCGTCGTGGCGGCGGCCGATCCGCGGCCCGAGGCGCGCGCCGCCTTCCAGGCCGAGTTCGGCGCGCCGGCCTATCCGACCGCCGAGGCGATGTTTGAAGATCCCGACGTCGAGGTGGTCTACATCGCCACGCCCCACGAGACCCACGCCGACCTCGCCGTCGCCGCCGCCCGTCAGGGCAAGCACATCCTGGTCGAGAAGCCCATGGCCCTGAGCCTTGCCGACTGCGCGCGGATGCGGTCCGCCGCCGACGCTGCGGGCGTGAGCCTGGTCGTCGGCCCCAGCCACGGCTTCGACGCGCCCGTCGCCTGGGCCGGCGACTTCATCGCCTCGGGCGTCGTCGGCGCGCCGCGCATGGTGACGTCGGTCACCTTCACGGACTTCATCTATCGCCCGCGGCGCCCCGCGGAACTCGACACCCGCCAGGGCGGCGGCGTGGTGTTCAGCCAGGCGGCGCATCAGGTGGACGTGGCGCGCCGGCTGGTCGGCGACCGGGTCGTCGCCGTGCGGGCCACGACCGGCATCTGGGACCCGGCGCGGCCGACCGAAGGCGCGTACCAGGCCTTCCTGACGTTCGCGGGCGGGGCGTCGGCCGCGCTCACCTACTCGGGCTACGGCCGCTACGACAGCAACGCCCTGATGGGCGGGATCGGCGAGACCGGCGAGGCGGTCGACGTCGACGCCTACGCCGCCGCGCGAAGCCGGCTTGGGGCCGCGCCGGAGGCCGAGCTGAAGTCCTCCCGGGCCTATGGGGCGGCCGCGTCCGCGAAGGGTGCGCCGGCGGGGCATGAACACTTCGGCTTCGTGCTGGCCTCCTGCGAGCGGGCCGACGTGCGTCCGACGGCGAGGGGCGTGGAGATCTACAGCGAGACCTCTCGGCGGACGGTGGATCTCCCGCTGGGCCCGGCTGGACGCAAGCGGGTGATCGACGAGCTCTGGACGGCTGTGGTGAAGCAGGCGCCTGTCATCCACGACGGGCTGTGGGGCGCCGAGAACCTCGCCGTCTGCCTGGCGATCCTGCGCGCGTCGGCCGAGGGTCGGGAAGTCGAAGTGGACGCGTTGGAGAGCGGAGAATGAGCAGGCTGCGGCTTACCCTGGCGTGCTGGGACTACGACCGCACCCGCGCGCTCGCCGACGGGCGCGTCCGACCCGAGGGCATCGACCTGAACTTCCTGCCCCTGGAGGTCGAGGAGACCTTCTTCCGGATGCTGCGGAACCGCGAGTTCGACGTCGCGGAGATGTCGCTGTCGTCCTACTGCGTCTCGCTGATGCGCGAGGATCCGGCCTTCATCGCGATCCCCGTCTTCCCGTCGCGCTTCTTCCGCCACTCGTGCGTCTTCGTGTCGGCCCGCAGCGGCATCGAGCGGCCGCAGGACCTGGTCGGCCGCCGGGTCGGCGTGCCCGAGTACCAGATGACCGCGCCGGTCTGGATCCGCGGCATCCTGTCGGACGAGTACGGCGTCGACCCTGCCTCGGTGGAGTACTTAACCGGCGGCGAGGAGGAGCCCGGCCGCGACGAGAAGCTGAAGCTGAGCCTGCCCGAGCGGTTCCGGGTCACGCCCATCGGGCCCGGGAAGACCCTGTCGGCCATGCTGGCGGACGGCGAGATCGACGCCCTGCACACGGCGCGCACGCCCTCGACGTTCTACAGCCGACCGGACGACGTGCGCCGGCTGTTCCCGGACTTCGTGGCGGTGGAGAAGGACTACTACCGGCGGACGGGCCTGTTCCCGATCATGCACGTCATCGCCATCCGCCGGTCCGTCTACGAGGCGAACCGCTGGATCGCCCAGTCGCTGTTCAAGGCCTTCTGCGAGGCCCAGGCCGTCACCTACGCCGCCCTGTCGGTCACGTCGGCGATGACCTCGATGCTGCCCTGGCAGGTGGCCGCCGTGGAGGACGCGCGCGCTCTGCTCGGCGACGACTGGTGGCCCTACGGCTTCCACCGCAACCGGCCGGTCCTCGACACCTTCCTGCGCTACCACCACGAACAGGGGCTGTCGGCGCGCCGCCTTGCGCCTGAGGACCTGTTCGCCCCGGAGACGTTCGAGGCGTTCAAGATCTGAGCGGCCTCAGGCCGCGGGTTCGTACCAGATGGGCGAGGACCAGGCGCGCTCGAGGATCGTCGGCGCGAGGTTCGGGTTGACCGGCGTCCCGTTCCGCAGGGCGTCCCACGCCGACCAGCGGCATGACGGGTTCTCGAGCACCCGCACATAGTAGAAGGCGCGCTGCTGCGGATCGAACTCGGGATCGCGCCAGACCGTCTTGAGCTCGACGTCGCCCTTGAACGGATCCGGGCGGCAGGTCTTCAGGTCGACGCCGGCGCCGTTGTCCGGGCAACGTCCGCCCGCGGGCTTCAGGCCGTCGGAGCAGACCACGTCGATCACCTTCTCGCGGGCCTGGCCGTTCTCGATCCAGCCTTTCACGATCTGGGCGCGCTGGAGGTAGCCGCCCGAGGGATCGCGCACCGCCCAGAGGACGAAGGCCGGGGCCTTGCCCTTCGCCGCCAGGAGGTCGCCCCCCATGGGGACGCCGTGGGCATAGGCTTGCCGGACCGCGTCGGCGCGGCCCAGCAGGTTGGCCGGGAACTCGTAGCCGGCGAAGAACCGCACCTTGATGCGCGGCCCCGAGGTGGCGAAGGTCTCGCGCCGCCGCAGCGCGGCGTAGATCGCCTCGCGGCTGTTCTCCTCGGCCCAGACGCCCGCCAGGCCGCTCGCGCCCCAGGTCTGGGCCGGCAGCGTGGTCCCGTTCCCGGTCCTGGCCGCCGAGTCCGCGGTCCAGCCGCGCTGGCCCTTCGGCGGGATCGAGCCCCGCAGCTCGGGCGTACCGTCGGGCAGGCCGGCCTTGGAGAAGTAGTTGGGCTCCTCGACGCTGCCGGGCGCGGCGTTGTGGGTGTCGGACGAACCGATGAAGCCCATCCGGAACGGGTTCGCGCCGATCTTCTCGCGATAGATGATCCCGTCCTGAAGCGCGCGGCGGACGTAGCTGCCGGCGAACTTGGTCACCGGGTTCGGGCGCCCGATGTAGGTCTCCATCAGCTCGAACCCGGCCCATTCGTCGTTCGGCGACAGGGTCGGATGGGTTTCGGACGTGCCCTTGATCTGGGTGATCTCGGTCAGCGGCTCGTTCCGGTCGCGGAGCTCGGCATAGGCGCGGTCCAGCGGCTGCCCGTTGCGCCGCGTGGTGTCGTACATCAGCCCGTCCGAGCCGTTGGCGTTGTGCGAGATCGCCAGCGCCTCGATGCCCTTGGCGCGCCAGCCGTCCATCGCGCGCCACAGGTCCTCGGGGTCCGTGGACTCGCTCGCCGAATAGGGCGCGCCGGGAACCTTGGCCGACCGGAAGATCACGTTGCGGTGCAGGTTCCGGCCGTCGGGCGCGGAGGTGTACTCGTAGCCGATCAGGGTGGTGAAGCGGCCGGGCTGGTTGTGCCGCGCCGCGGCCGCCTGCACCTCGGCCCAGGCGCGCGAGCCGATCGCCGGATCCGTGTAGGCCTGGGGCAGGGTCCCGGACTGCCGCGCCAGCACCAGCCGGGAGAAGCCCTTCAGGATCTGGTCGGGGTCGGAGCTGAACAGGCCCTGCGAGAACTCGAGCTTCGACAGCGGACTGTTGGGGTCGCCCGCCTCGCGGATCATCGCCATGTATTCGGCGTGGTCGGTCACCGCCACGAAGTCGAGCGGCCCGCCCGCAAGGCGGACTTCGAACCCGCCGGCGTGGCCGATCGTCTCCCCGCGGGCGAAACGGTAGGCGTCGTCCGGCGTGCGGCGGACGTTGAAGATGTAGGCGTCGTTGGACAGGTAGGTGTGGACGTGCAGGTCGCCGAAGTAGGCGTTCCGGTCGGCGTTCCAGCCCGGCAGCCGGGCGGGCGCCGCCGGGACCGCCGCGGCGGCCACGGCCGCCCGGTCCGCCGCGGCCGGCGCGTCGCGGCCGGCGCTCAGGGCCGCCCCACCGCCCACCAGGGCTCCCGTCAGGATCGCGGGCAGCGCCGCCTTCCAGATCGCCATCGGCCTTCCTCCCCTGGTCGGCCGGGGTGCGTCCCCGGCCATGGTCAGAACGTCTTGGTGGCCCGAACGCCCCAGGTGCGAGGCGGGGCCACGAAGCCGCGGTAGAGCGTGGCGCCCGTGGCGGGCACGCGAACACCGAACACCGCGTCCAGGACCTGCACGAACTTGGAGCCCCGGAAGTACTGCTCGTTCGTCAGGTTGTCGCCGAACAGGGCGACGTTCCAGCTCTTGTCCGGGCTCGTGAGCGCGATGCGGCCGCCGTAGAGCGTGTAGCGGTCCTGGATCGCCTGCGGGTTCAGGTCCGGCGTGGCGTAGAGGCGATCGGTGTAGGCCATGTCGCCACGCACGGTCAGCGTGAAGCCGCCGCCGAACGGGGGCGTGGTGTACTCGACGCCGAGGTTGCCCTGCCACTTCGGCGCGTAGGTCGGCCGGCGGCCGGTGAGGTTCTGCACGGTCCGGCACGAGGTCGCCGAGTTGTTGCAGGCGGGCAGGCCCGGCGCGGCGACGTTCGAGGTGAAGACCGAGTCCAGGTAGGCCACGCCGAAGTCGATGGAGACCCCGTCGATCGGCTTCACCTGGCCCTCGATCTCGACGCCCTTGGCGCGTATCGAGCCGGCGTTGCGGATGATGAAGCTGACGCCGTCGAACGAGCGCTCCTGGAAGTCGTCCAGGTCGGTGCGATAGGCGGTCACGTTCAGCAGCAGGCGGCGGTCGAACAGCACCGACTTCACGCCCAGTTCCCAGTCCTTCGACTTCTCGGAGTCGAAGAGGCGCTTCTGGCCGAGGACGCTGGCGCCGCCGGCCGAGTTCAGGCCGCCCGACTTGTAGCCGGTGGAGTAGGTGACGAACGCCATCACGTCGTCGGTGATGTGCCACGAGAGGTTGGCGCGCCAGTTCGGCTGGCTGTCGTCGAACTTGAGAGCGGTGGTCTCCGCGCCGCGCAGCAGGCCGGCGGCGGGGTTGAGCACGGTCTGCACGAAGCTGCCGGACTTCTTGTCCTTGGTCTCGCGGGCGCCGAGGATCAGGTCGACGGTGTCGGTCACCGCGAACGTGGCCTGGGCGTAGACGGCGTAGCTCTTGGCGTTCTGGGTGAACAGCCCGGGCGTGACGCCGATCTTGGGGCCGGCGTTGCAGGCGTTCACGAGCGCGGGCGCCGCCGCGGCCACGGCGAAGCTGCAGTACTGGCTGCCGAGGTTGAAGTTCTCGCCGATGTCGTAGTCTTCCTCGAAGAAGTAGAGGCCCGCGACGAAGTCGAGCCGGCCGTCGAGCAGCGCGCCTTCAGGCGACAGCAGCTGCAGTTCGTGGCTCTGGGCCTGGCTCTTGAAGGTGGAGTCGCGGCTGACGAGGTCCAGGCGGGTCGAGACCACGTCGCCGTCGCGCTGGAGGTTCTTCCAGTCGCGGTAGGCGTTGATCAGGCGCAGCGTGTAGTCGCCCGGCAGGTTGATGGAGAGGTCGCTGGTCAGGCCGTACTGCCGGTCCTTCAGGTCCCGGTTGTTGACGCGGTAGTCGAAGGTCCGGCTGGGCGGATACGTCAGCTCGGCCAGCGGCGTGCCCGAGCGGGCGGCGAAGTTGGCGATCTGGGTCGGCGACAGAGTCGAGGTGTCGATCTGGTTCAGCGGGAAGCCGTCGCCGTTGGTCCGGGCGTAGTCGACGCGGCCGATCCAGGTGATGTTGTCCGACGGCTTCGCCTTGGCCGAGAAGCGGCCGGCGACCGTGTCGCTCTCGCCGTAGGTCCTGCCGTCGAACAGGTTCTTGGCCCAGCCATCCGTGTCGTTCGCGGTGAGCGCCACGCGGACGGCGAACTGGTCGTTCACCGGCAGGTTCACGATCGCCTCGGCCTTGTGGCTCCCGAACCGGCCGGCCTCCAGGACCGCCTTGCCCGAGAAGCTGTCCTGCGGCGCGGTGGTCCGCAGCGAGACGGCGCCGACGGTGGCGTTGCGGCCGAAGAGCGTGCCCTGCGGCCCGCGCAGGACCTCCGCGCTCTCCACGTCCAGGAAGGTGGTCAGCATGGCGCCGGGGCGCGGGATGAAGACGCCGTCGATGTAGGGCGCGACGCTGGGGTCGATGGCGGCGTTGGAGCTGGCGCCGAAGCCGCGGACCCGGATCGACACGCCCGCCGACTGGGCGATGGTGTCGAAGCGCAGGTTCGGCACGACCTTCTCCAGGCCCTTCACGTCGGTGACGTTCTTCGACTCCATCGCCTTGGCCGAGACGGCCATGATCGAGAGCGGCACGTCCTGGATGTTCTCGGCGCGCTTCTGGGCGGTGACCACCACCTCTTCGACGCCCACCGCCTCCTGCGCCGTCGCGGCGCCGGCGGCCAGCACCAGCATCGAACTCGCGAGCCAGAAACGTTTCGTGCCGAACATGGTGTCTCTCCCCATACGCTTTGGCCGGGCGCTTAGCGGCGCGGCGCCTTGCCGGGAAGCGAAAGAACCAGCACACAGCTATCGCCAAAGGCGATAGGAGAAGGGCCCTGGACATCCGTCAGATGCGCCACGTCCTGGCGATCCACAGGGCCGGCAGCTTCGCCCGCGCGGCCGACGACCTGGGGCTGGCGCAATCCACCCTCTCGAAGAGCATCGCCCGCCTGGAGGACCAGCTGGGTCTGCGCCTGTTCGAGCGTTCCGGCTCGGGCGCGGAGCCGACGCCCATGGGCCTGGTGGTGGTCGCCCGCGCGGGTCGCATCATCGACGAGGCCGAGCGCCTGCAGCGGGACGTCGAACTTGCCGCGGCGGGCGAGGCGGGCGAGGTGCGCATCGGGCTGGGTCCGGCGCTGCGGCCCGCGTTCATGCCCCCGTTCGCCGAAGCGCTGGTGCGGCGCTGGCCCCGGCTCAAGGTGACCCTCGACGTCGGCCGCCGCGAGCGCGTGATCGAGGACTTCCGCGCGGGGCGCTTCGACATGGTCATCGCCGCCCGCGCCGCCGAACTCGAGACGCCCGACCTGGTGTCCACCGAAATCCTGCGCGAGCCGGTGGTCGCCCTGGCGGCGCCTGGGCATCCGCTCGCGCTTCTGCGGTCGATCGCCCCGGACGAGTTCCTCGCCCATCCGCACGTGGCGGCGAGCGCCGTGTCGATGCTCACCGCCCCCGGGGCGGCCACGGAGGTCCGGCCGACGCTGCCCGACGAGCCGCAGATCCAGTGCAGCGACGAGCAGGCGGTGATCGCCGTCGCCCGGGCGGGCCTCGCCACCGCCTTCCTCCCGCGCCACATCGCCGCCGCCGAGATCGAAGCCGGCCGCCTGGTCGTGTTGCCCCTGCGCTGGCGCATGACGATCCGCCTGATGGCGACCACCACGAAGGCGGCTCGCAGCTCGCCCCTGATCCAGGAGATCCTCCGGACCGCCCGGCAGGTGGCCGACGACCTCAGCCCGGCGTGACGCCTGCGAGGCGAGCGCCGCTGGCGCGGAGACGCAGGTTTGCTAGTAGGGGCCGATGAACGACCGGCCGGAACGGCAGCCGCCCGCCACGCGGGCCGACCTCCTGATGACGCGGCTGCTGATGCGCGTCTACTGGTTCGACGAAGCCCTTCAGACCGCGCTGAAGTCGGCCGGCTGGCCGCCGGTCACGCGCGGCCAGTCCCTGCTGTTCGCCAACGTGTCGGCGGGAGTCCACAGGCCGACGCGGCTGGCCGAGAACCTGGGCGTCACGCGCCAGTACATGAGCCAGATGATCGGCGAGCTGGCGGCCCGCGGTCTGCTGGAGGTGGGCCCGGACCCCGAGGACCGCCGCGCGCAGGTGGTGACCTTCGGCAAGGCGGCCATCCCGTTGCGCGACGCGGCCTTCAAGGTTCTGCAGGATCTGGAAGCCGAGCTCGACGCGCGCATCGGCGCCGACGCCGTCGAGGCCCTGGGCCGCGCGCTGGCCGCCGACTGGGGCCCCCCGCCGCAGGTCGCGGCCCCGCCGATCCGATAGGGCGTCAGGTCAGCGCGGTGTTGGGCGGCAGGCCCACGAGCGCGCGTCCCTGAAGCTCCAGCGCCAGGTCGAGGTCGTAGACCACGTGGCTGGCCATGACGTTGACGTCGCGCAGCGCCCGCTGGAGGGGGTTGTCCAGGGCGTGGGCGCTCGAACCCGAGGCTTCGCATACCTCGCGGACCGCCCTGCGGCAGGCGTCCATGACCCAGGCGATCTGGACCCGCAGGTGGATGCGCTGTTCGGCGGTCGAGGGGCTGCCCTGGTTGGCCACCACCATCACCTGGCGGGCGGCGTCGCGCAGGAGGACCTCGGCCGAGCGGACCTCCATGTCGGCGCGCGCCAGGCGCATCTGGGCCGCAGGCTTTTCCCCCTGCCGGGTGGTCGTTCCATGCAGAACGCGCACGTCCAGCCGCTGGCGGAAGGCGGCGACCGCCGAACGCGCCAGCCCGACCGCCGGGATCACCGCCGTGATCCCCAGGAACGGCAGCATGGGCATGCGGTAGATCGGGTTGGGATGCAGCGCAGCCCCCGGCGCGCGGCCCTCGCGCATGTGGCCCATGTCGATCACCCGGTGCTCGGGTACGAACAGCTCATGGGTGGCGATGTCGTTCGAGCCCGTCCCGGCCATGCCGTCCATATGCCAGGTGTCGATGACCTGGGCCTCGGACGCGGGGAAGGCGAAGAACAGCATCCGCGGCGGCGCTTCGCCCGGGACCATCCCCGCCGCCAGGATCCAGTCGGCGTGCATCACCCCCGTGCCCCAGCGCCAGCGCCCGGTCAGCCTGTAGCCGCCGGGCACGGGCTCGGCCTTGCCGGGCGGCATGGTCACGCCGGGCGCGATGACATAGGGCCAGCCGCCGCCGAAGATCTCGTCCTGGGCGGCCTTCGGGAACTGCGCCAGCATCCAGTTGTGCTCGACGCAGAACGAGGCGACCCAGCCCGTCGAGGCGCAGCCCTCGCCCAGCGGCAGCATGGCGTCGATGAAGGTCTCGAGATCGAATTCCAGGCCGCCGTAGGCCCGGGGCACGAAGTGGTAGAAGATTCCACTGTCGCGCAGCGCCTGCCAGACGGTGTCCACCGGCCGGCGCAGGGCCTCGGCCTCGGCGGCGTGGGCGGCCAGCAGCGGCCTCAGCGCCTCGGCCCGGGCCACCAGCTCGGCCGGCGTGAGCGCGTCCAGGGCCGCGCGGCTCAGCCAGTCGCCCCCGGCGGGAATGCGGCGGTCCGCGAGCTGCAGCGAGGTCATGTCGTCGGGCATTGCGGCCTCCTTGCGCACTTTGTCAGGTAACTTGACAAAGCTCGTCAAGCCGAAAGCTCCCTTTAGCTCGGCGCGTACCAGATCGGGGAGGTCCAGGCGCGTTCCTCCACGGCGCGGTCCGCGGCGGGGAAATCGTCGCACCGGCCCGCCTTGCGGCACTGGTGCGCCGACCAGCGCGGAGTGGGCGCCTCGACGACGCGGGCGTACCAGTACGCCGGCTGGCCGCCGTCGAACGCCGGGTCGCGCCATGTCGCGCAGACGCGCCCGCCCGGCGCGGTCGAGCCGCGCCAGACTGTCTCGACGCGCTCGTCGTAGCCGCCGTCGCGGCGCGTCGCGCCCTTGACGATCTCGATCCGCGCCAGAGGCGCGCGGTCGGCGATGGCCTCGATCCGGAAGGCCGGAGCCGCGCCGGCGGCCTCCAGGGTCCCGCCCATGGGAACCGCGGCCTGCAGGGAGCGCCCGTCCGCGCCCTCGCAGGCGAGGGGCGTCCGCCCGCGCGACGCGTGGACGCGCAGGGCGATGCGCGGACCGCTGGTGGCGTAGACCTCGCGCCGGCGCATCGCCGCGAACAGGGACTCGCGCGTGTTCTGCTCGGCCCACACGCCCACGACGCCGCCGGGGTTGAAGTCGAGCCGGCCCATGTTGCGCTCGAAGTTGTCGAGGCCGAACACCGTGCCCCGCCACTGCGCCTCGTCGACGAAGCCGCCGAGGCCGGTGTGGGTGTCCGTCGATCCGACGAAGCCCACCTGCAGGGGGTTGCGACGGGTCTGGGCCTGGGCCATCAGGCCCCGCCGCAGGAGGCCGCGGGCGTAGGTGGAGCGCGCCTTCTCCCACTCGGCCTGCGCGAAGTCGGCCAGGGGCTTCGGACGTGCGTGCGAGGTGATGTAGGGCTCGAAATCGCAGTCCTTGCTGGTCAGCCGATCCGCGTACGGCGCCATGCACTCGCTGGCGCCCTTTTCCTGGGTGATCTCGACGAGCCGCTCGTAGCGGGTGCGCAGGGCCAGGTCGCTCTCGTCCTCGGTCTCGATGTCGAAGCTGAGCCCGTCGCCCATGTTCATGTTGTGCGGGATCGCGATGGCGTCGCAGCCGTCCTGCGGCCGGCACTGACGCGCCAGGGTGTTCCAGAGCTGCGAGACGGATGGATAGCGGATGTAGTCGATCGGGACCGCGGTGGTCTTCTCGTTGGCGAAGATGACGTTGCGGTGGTTGTGCGCCGCGCCGGGCGTGCCCGACCACTCGAAGCCGATGAAGGCGGTGAAGCGGCAGGGTTCGTTGGCGGCGTTGGCCTGCTGCTGCACGCGCGCCCACTGGCTGTCCCGCGCCGCTTCGCAGGCCTTCGGGTCCTGCCTGCAGAGCTCGGTGGGCTGAGGGCGGTCCAGGGTGATGGTCGGGTTCACGTAGTCGCGGAAGACCTGGCTGCCCGTCGCCTGGCTGCTCTTTGCGCGCAGGTCCTTGCAGACCGGATGGTCGGAGACCCGCGGGTCGGTGCAGGTGAACATCAGATCCAGCCACTCGGCGTGGTCGGTCACCGCCATGAAGTCGAGCGGCCGGTCCAGCTGGACGGGGCCCGCCGCGAGCCGGATCGACTCACCCTTGGCGAACCGGTAGGCGTCGGCCGGGGTCTGGATCGTGCCGTAGCCGTAGGCGTCGAGAGAATAGGCGGTATGGACGTGCAGATCGCCCCAGTAGACGCGCTTCACGCCGGGCTGCGCGCCGGGGCAGGGCCGCGCCTGAGCCATGGGCTCGGCGGCAGCGGGCGTCGCTGCGGGAGGGTCCGAGGCGCAGCCGAGCAGGGGGGAGGCGAGCAGCGCAAGCGGCAGGAGCCGCCGCGTCATCGCGCTCCGCCGGAAGACGCCGGCGCCGGGCAGCCTGCCGATCCACATCCCGCCTCTCCCTGCAAACGCGCGCCGGATCACGCTCGGGGCTGGCGCCGATTTAGTCAACAGACCTGACAGATCGCGATTTCGTCAGGTTAATTGACAAAGCCCGGAGCCCACGTAGCATCCCCGCTGAACGGCGTTCGGGGCCGTTCACAGGCCGGAGCCGTCGCATCACGCGATGGCGCGTCGGAGAACCGGGCCAGCTGGCCCGCCGGCCATACGGGGAGGTAAAATGTCTCGCACATCACGGTCGCCGTACCGGCTGACGTTTGCGCTCGCCATGGCCCTCTCGGGCGGGGTCGCGGCGGTTCCGGCGGTCTCCAGGGCCCAGGCGGCGGACACCCGCGACGCGCTGGCGATCGAGGAGGTGGTCGTCACCGCCCGCAAGCGCGAGGAGAACCTCCAGGAAACTCCCATCGCCATCACTGCGGTGGGCGGCGAGCAGCTGCAGGCGCGCGGCGCCGTGGACCTGACCGCGATCGAGACGCTCGCGCCGAACGTCCACTTCTCGGCGAACCAGCCCACCTCGGGCCTCTCGGGGGCGACGGCGGTGTTCATCCGCGGCATCGGGCAGCGCGACTTCACCATCAACATCGACCCCGCCGTCGGCGTCTACTTCGACGGCGTCTACGTCGGCCGCTCCATCGGGGCCCTCATGGACCTGGTCGAGATCGAGCGCGTCGAGGTCCTGCGCGGCCCGCAGAACACCCTGTTCGGCCGCAACACCATCGGCGGCGCGATCAGCGTCGTCACCAAGTCGCCCGCCGAGCAGTTCGGCGGCTCGATCCGGGTGTCAGGCGGCGAGGACACCTATGCCGAGGTGGCGGGCAGCGTGAACGTGCCGCTCTCCGAGACGGTGCGCGCCAGCCTCAGCGCCTTCTACCGCCACCAGGACGGCTTCGTGAAAGCCCTCCAGTACAACGACGTGAAGCTGGGCGAGGACGACGTCCGGGGAGCGCGCGCCAAGCTCGTATTCGACTTCAGCCCGTCCGTCAGCCTGGAGCTCGCCGGCGACATCGCCCGCACGTCGAACACCCCCGGTCCCGTGGTCCCCGTGGTGCTGAACACCCTGCTGCCCGTGGGGACGGTGGGCACGGGCCCGTTCAACACCTTCTTCAACAACAGCCTGACCCTGTCGGGCGACGCGGCCTGCCGGACCACCGCGGGCCACGCCACCAACAGCCGCTGCTTCGGTTCGGTCTGGCTGCCCGCGTCGCGCTACGCCTCCAACGCGGTCTTCACCGACCGCAACGGGCGCAAGGTGGATCCGGACAACCAGCTCGACACGAACGGGATCAGCGCGACGCTCACGGCCGACACGCCGCTGGGGCAGTTCAAGTCCATCTCGGCCTACCGTGACTTCGACGCCGTCACCTTCAACGACCTCGACTTCACGCCCTACCTGCTGTTCGCCAACAACCACCCCGAGTTCTCCCAGCATCAGTACTCGCAGGAGTTCCAGCTGGTGGGCTCGACCGCGAACGGAAAGGTCGATTACGTCCTCGGCCTCTACTACTTCGAGGAGAAGGGGCTCGAGCGGATCTTCAACCAGATCGTCACCGCCTTCAACGCGACGACGAACCCCGGCTCGCTCGCCCAGGACATCTTCCGCAACATCGACAACTCGTCGAAGGCCGCCTACGCGCAGGTGACCTACCACCTCACCGACGCGCTCAGCATCACCGGCGGCGCCCGCTACACCGAGGGGCGCAAGACCTTCAGGATCAAGAACATCCTGCCCAGCGGCGCCACCGACGGTCCCTATCGCGGGGTGAAGGAAGTCGAGCGGCTGACCCCCACGATCACCGTCGGCTGGAAGGCGACGCCCGACTCCTACCTCTACGCCACCTATTCGGAAGGCTTCCGGGACGGGGGCTTCGCCGCCCGCTTCCTGGGCGTGCTGCCGGCCAACCTGCCGTCGTACGATCCCGAGTTCGTGGAAGCCTACGAGGTGGGCTCGAAGAACGTCCTGTTCGACGGGCGGCTGCGCCTGAACGCGGCGGTGTTCCACACCAAGTACAAGGACCTGCAGGTCGACGCGACGGTCCCGCCGGCGCTGCAGATCTCCCAGCAGTCCACCATCCTCAACCTGGCGCAGGCCCGCATGCAGGGGGTCGAGGTGGAGTTCGACGGGCGCCTCACCGAGTGGCTGCGGGTCGACGGGGCTGTGGGCTACCTGGACGCCGACATCCAGAGCGTGCTCGGCGGCCGCGTGGCCTCGGGCGCGTTCGGCGTCACCACGGCCACCGATCTGCCCTACACGCCGAAATGGACCGCGAACCTGGGCGTGACCGCCACCACGCGGGTGGCCGAGATGGGCAAACTCGCGGCCCGGTTCGACCTCAGCTACTCCGACACCCAGACCTCGGCCATCGACGGCAACTACGAGACCAAGCTGCGCTCGCGCAGCCACCTCAACGCCTCGCTCCGGTACACGCCGGACGGCGGCCGCTGGGAGGCCGGGCTCTACGTCCGCAACCTCACGAACGACCACTACTTCGTGCAGAAGACCAACATCCAGGCGCTGAACTCCGCGTTCGGGGCCCTGGGCCGTCCGCGCACGATCTTCGCCTCGGTGACCTACCGATTCGGAAACTGAGCGGGCCGCTGCGGCCGGTCGACGGATCGCCGCGACCGGCGCGGCTAGGTGGTGACGGCCGCGACCACCGCGTCCAGCACGGCCTGCGCCTTGGCGCGCATCTCGTCGTCGGTCGCATCCTGGATCGGATGGTCGACCAGCACGTAGCGTGCGCCATCCATGCCCAGCATCCTGCGCTGGGCTTCGGCGGCCTCGGCGAACTCGCTGGACGCTATGGAGACGGCGGGTCGGCCCTGGATCTCGAACCACACGGTGTCGTGCAGACTGCACGTCGTGCATGATCCTCAATCGGCGAGGGCTTCGACCAC
Source organism: Phenylobacterium sp. (assembly GCF_016793225.1). GTDB lineage: Bacteria > Pseudomonadota > Alphaproteobacteria > Caulobacterales > Caulobacteraceae > Phenylobacterium. The sequence goes on along the minus strand of NZ_JAEUMN010000079.1, from coordinate 50,222 downwards.
CACGTTGCACTCGGCCTTGATCTTCAGCCGCAGGTCCGAGGGGCAGGGCTTGGCGAAGGTCGGCTTCGCGTAGCGCCGGATCTCGGCCTCGGGGAACCGGCCCGCCAGCAGGCGCTCCAGCTCGTCCAGCAGGACGTTGCCGCGCGGCTTCGAGATGTCGAGCAGGCCGATCACGCCGGGAGAATTGGCGGTCCGCGGCGTGATCTGCCGCGCGACGGGCACCCGCTCGTCTGTGGGATCCAGGATTGTCGTCATCGACGTCCTCCGAACGATGCCGCGAGGCTATCAGTCTTCGATTTTCTTGGAAACGACGGCCGAACCCGCCGATCCCGTCAGCCAGCCGTGGAAGGCCGCGGAGAACTTGCCGGCTTCCGAGCCCGCCACCACGATGTGGATGAACTTGCCGTCGGCGAACTTGGGCGCGGGCGAATCCAGCACCGCGTCGGTCATCTTCGCGGCGGAGGCCACGGGGATCCCGGCCCCCGAGACCGCATTGGCGACCATCTCGCGGAGCGGCCGCGCCGTCACCGCCTGGATGCGCTCGCGCAGGCGGGCCTTGGGGTAGTCGCCCTGCGAGGTGAGCGTCTTCACGTGCTCGGGGCAGACCACCAGCAGGGCGTCGACCGGGATCCGGTGGATCTTCGACAGGAAGACGCCCTCCAGCCCCAGGCCCAGCGTGCCCGCGATCTGGTCCGGTTCGCGGGACTCCTGATCGACGATCTGGACCGGACCGCTGGTCATGGCGAAGGCGGTGATGACCGAGTCCTCGCGGCCGAAGCCACGCTCCACGTGCAGGGGCTCCCACGGCGAGCCTTCCTCCCACTCGGCGAAGCACATGGTGAACTTCATCGGATTGGAGAGGGTCGAGCGGTCGGTGCCGCCGGGCCTGGCCCCGCCGACGTTGCGCACCACGAGCCGGACGGCGCGGCCGATCGTGGCGTTGGCGCGGTTGCCGTTGCCCAGGGCGGCCTGCTTCATGTTCATGCCGATGCGGTGACGGATGGGGCCGTTCACGATCAGCACGGGGGCGGCGCCCATGGTCGTGGCGTTCACGCCGTGGATGTTGAACTCGTCGGTGCAGACCGCCTCGACCCCCGCCAGGACGACCGGCAGGTACTCGGGCTTGCAGCCGGCCATCACGGCGTTGATGGCGACCTTCTCCACCGTCACCGGGGCCATGCTGGGCGGGACGATCGCGACGATGTCCTGCGGCGACCGCCGCGTCCCCGTCAGCATGCGCAGCACGCGCTCGGGCGTTGGCGCCACCAGCGGCAGGCCGTCCGAGAAGCCCTGGTCGAACATAAACTCGTCGATGTCGTCGGACGGCGCGACCTCGATGCGTCGCGCCCGGATCGGGCTGCCGTCGGCTTCCGCGAGCAGGCGGTCGTGAATCTCGGGATCGAGGTGCTTGGAGCCGCATCCCGGCCGCCAGTCGGGGAGTTGCGGCCAGTCCACCGCGGGCGGCGGCAGGGCCAGCTCTCCGGAGATCCGCTGGGCGAGCTGCCGCCACTCCTCGCGGACGAATCCCTCCAGGGGCGCGCCCGGTTCCTGGCCCGGAGCGATCCAGTACACCGCGGGCACGATGTCGAAGCCCCACGCCAGCGACGTCCTCAGCGCACTGTCGTCGAGGATCGGCAGGGTCAGGCCGTGACGGTCCTTCAGGATCGCATTGCCGTCCGCGGTCTGGCCCACCATCCAGACGTCCGCGGCGTCGGCCCATGCGCGGTGGAACGCCTCCAGCACGGGCGCGGTCAGGTTGCAGGTCGCGCAGTCCTCCTTGACGAAGGCGATCAGGCTGGGGCGGCCGGTCGGAAACCGCCGAGGCTCGCCGGCCATGTCGGGCAGGGAGAAGGCCGTGGCGGTCATCGGGCTGTCCTCATGTTCGCACGCGTGCGCGGGGCCGCATCTGGCGGAGGCGGATGGGAATCGAACCCACCACACGCCTTGTCGACGTGTCGCCGGTTTTGAAGACCGGGGAAGCCACCAGACTCCAGTCACCTCCAGGGGGCGACACTAGGCTGGGTTCCGTGGCGTCCCGAAGCGCTTTCGCGAAACTCGACGATCCGGCGCACGTCGCCTTCGCGGACCGTGTCCCCGCGGGCGTCCAGGAATTCCAGGATCGGGACGATGAACTTGCGCGACGTGCCCAGCGCTTCCCGCGCGGCGCCGGTGGGAAACGCGGCGGGCGGCGGAAAGGCGGCCCGCAGCCTGGCGAGCGCCTCGTCCAGGGCGGCCACGTGGAACACCAGGGTCTGGCGCAAGGCGTGGTTCCGCAGGCGCGCCAGACGGTCGAGGTCGATCAACAGCTCGACCAGCGCCGCGTCTTCGCTGCCCGGCGGCGCAAGCACGGCCAGGTCGGGCGGCGATGCGCCGCCCTCGCGGATCTGGCCCTCCAGCTGGCGCAGGCGTGCGAGCGCCGTGGTGGAAAGCCGCGCCAGCGGGTCATGCGAGGCCAAGGCCACCCGCGCGCCGTTCAGCCTGATGTCGCCGTCGCGGACGAGCTGTCGTTCCACGTGATCCAGGAGGTCCCGGGAGGTCGTGCGGCCGAAGCCGGCGCGGATCGCAGCGACCTGCGCCCACGCCCGGTCCGGGGCCGCGCGGTGGGCCTCGGCGAGCCGCGACCGGTAGGACTCGCGTGTGGCGTCGATGACGGCGGGCGAGGCCAGCAGGTCCGGCGCGAGCTCGCGGAAAGGGCCCAGCAGGGCCCGGACCTCGGCCGCCGGCCGCCGCGAAAGCCGCGCCGCTTCCGAGGTCGAGAGGACACCGCCGCCGCGGCGGGCCAGCAGCTCGGCGATCCGCTCGAGGTCCCCCGCCGCTGCGGCCTCCAGCAGTTCGCCGCGCGCCCCGGCGTCTCCCCGCAGCCTCGGCGCGACGGGATCCAGCACCACGGCGCCGCCGATCGTCTCGGCCGGGGAGGGACGGCGCAGCACCGCGCGCTGGCCCGCGAACGCCGCCACCGGCGAGGTGAAGCGAAGCTGCGCCAGGCCCCGTCCGCCCGGGGCCAGCGCGCCGTCGGCCAGCAGCCGCACCTTCGCCAGGTCCTGCCGCGCCCCCCACATCACCCGCACCTCGTCGCCCGATCTCACGGGCCGGGCGCTTTCCGCCGCCAGTTCGAGCTGAACATCGACCAGCAGGCTGGGCGCGAGGGCGTCCGGCGTGCAGAGGATGTCGCCCGCGCGGACCTCGTCCAGCGTGACGCCGCGCAGCGCCGCCGCCACGCGTCCGCCGGGCGCTGCGCCTTCCACCGCGGCGCCGTGCACCTGCAGCTGGCGCAGGGTGACCCGCACGCCCGAGGGCATCAGCATCGCCGGCGCTCCCGTTCGCAGGGGCCCGCCGTGGAGCGTCCCGGTCACCACCGTGCCCGCGCCGGCCATCGTGAAGACCCTGTCCAGCGGCAGGATCGCCCCCGGCGCCGGCTCGGGTTCAGGGCGGCGGGCCACGAGGGCCGCCAGGGCCTCGTGCAGGGCCGCGAGGCCCGCTCCGGTCCGCGCGGAACATGCGATCATCGGCGCGCCCGCGAGGAACGTGCCTTCGACCTCGGCGGCGATGCGCGCGCGGACGGCGGCGGCGGCGTCATCGCCGAGCAGGTCCGACTTGCTGATCGCGACGATCCCGGCGCGCAGGCCCAGCAGCTCGGCCACGCGCAGGTGTTCGCGGGTCTGCCGGCCGAAGCCCTCGGTCGCCGAGACCACCAGGAGGGCCGCGCGCGCGCCGGTGGTCCCCATCACCATCGCCCGGATGAAGTCCTCGTGCCCGGGCGCGTCCAGGAAATCCACCGCGCCGTCCGGGTAGTCGCGCCAGGCGTAGCCGAGCGTGATTGACAGGCCCCGCGCCTTCTCCTCCGCCAGCCGGTCGGTCTCGATCCCGGTGAGGGCCCGGACGAGCGCGGTCTTGCCGTGGTTCACATGGCCGATCACCGCGACGCTGAGGGAGGGTCCAGGGCCCATGGCGACGTCCCTACGCAAAAGCGCGCCGGCCGTCATCCGACCCCGCGCGCCTTGCCCGCCGCCCGCCGGACTCCTTACTGTCGCGCGCTGCCCGGAGGAGCTCGATGACAGCCGCGTCCGACGCCCGGAACCCGGATCCGCGCCGCCGATTACCGGCCGTGGGAACGGTTTGCGCGGACCCCGCGGCGTCGGCGCTGACGGACAGGTTCGGCGCGACCGCAGTCGTCGCAGCGGTGCGGACGGTGCTGGACGAGACCCGGGCCCAGCTCCGGTCCGACCCCAACCGCGTCCCCACGATCGCCGAGCTTCTCGCCGCCTGCGCCGCCAGGCTGGAGGCGCGCGCGCGGGCGACCCTGGTTCCGGTGATCAACGCCACCGGCGTGGTCATCCACACCAACCTCGGCCGCGCCCCCCTCGCGCCCGAGGCCGTCGCGGCCATGGAGGCCACGGCGGGATACGGCAATCTGGAGCTGAACCTGGACACCGGCCGGCGCGCCTCGCGCCACGACCATCTCGACGCGCTCATCGCCGAGCTTTCGGGCGCCGAGGCCGGGCTGGCGGTGAACAACTGCGCCGGGGCGGTCCTGCTGGCGCTCGCAGCCGTGGCGGACCGCGCGCCGGTCATCGTGTCGCGCGGCGAACTGGTGGAGATCGGCGGCGGCTTCCGCGTGCCCGACGTGGTGGCGCAGAGCGGTTCGCGCCTCGTAGAGGTCGGCGCCACCAACCGCACTCACCTGCGCGACTACGAACAGGCGCTTCGGGAGCACCCGGATGCGAAGGTGATCCTGCGCACCCACCCCAGCAACTTCCGCATGACGGGGTTCACCAGCAGCCCTTCGCTGGACGCTCTCGCCCGGTTCGCGCACGCCCACGGCCTGCTGCTGATCGAGGACCTGGGCGGCGGCGCCCTGATCGACCTAGGCCCCTACGGGATCCCCGACGAGCCCACGGTGCAGGCCAGCCTCCGCGCCGGCGTCGACCTCGTGCTCTTCAGCGGCGACAAGCTGCTGGGCGGGCCGCAGGCGGGCATCGCCGCGGGCTCCCGCGATCTCGTCGAGCGGCTGGGCCGCCATCCCCTGGCCCGGGCGCTACGCCTCGGCAAGCCGTCGGTCGCGGCGCTGGCCGCGACGCTGCGCCTGTACCGCGCCCCCGTCGACCCCACGCAGCGGATTCCCGTGCTGCGAATGCTGACCGAGCCGCTCGCGGCGATCGCCGCACGCGCGGAAGCCCTGACCTCAAGGATCGCCGACGTGCCTGCGCTCGAGGCGGCCGTCGAAGAGACCCAGGGCTATGCGGGCGGGGGCGCGATGCCGATGCTCCCGCTGCCGGGCCGGGCGGTGGCGCTTCGGAGCCGGCGGTTCAGCCCCGACGACCTGGCGCGCCGGCTCCGCAATGGGGCGACGCCGGTTCTCGGCCGGATCGAGCGCGATCTCCTGCTGCTGGAACTGCGCACCGTGTCGGACGCCGAACTGCCGGCCCTCGCGGCCGCCATCGCCCAAGCGGCGTGACGCAGCGCCACGCGCCCGGGCGGCGCGGCCCTTCGGCGCCTAGAGCAGGCCGACCGTGTCCTGGAGCGCCGCGCAGGTGGCGAGCAGCGCCGTGGCGACGCGGGCCTCGTCCTCCTGGGTGACCCGCTCGACGGGCGCGGAGATCGAGATGGCGGCGGCGGGCGATCCCGTCCGGCCGGGGATCGCGCAGCCCATGCTCACCACGCCCGGCGTGTCCCGTGAGATCGCGTAGCCCCGGCGTCGGGCTTCTTCCAGGTCGCGCACGATCTCGGCCAGAGTAGCCTCGCGCCGGTCGCCGGCATGCGCCAGCGCCCGCGCCGCGGCGTCGCGGAGGTCGGCGGCCTCGGCCAGCATGGCGCGGCCGCCCGACGTCAGCAGCGCGGGAACCCGGCTGCCGGGGCGCGCGGAGAACCGGGTGGGGCGGGGCGAGACGAGCCGCTCGAGGTACAGGACATCCTCGCCGGACGGGACCAGCAGGCTGACGGTTTCGCCCACCTCCCGGTGCAGCGACTGCAGGAACGAGGCCGCCGCGCGCTTCACGGGGTGCTCGAAGACGATGGCCGAACCCAGTTCCCACAGCTTCAGGGACGCCCCGTACCGTCCTGTCTCGGCCTCCTGGATCACGTAGCCCAGGGCGACGAGCGTCTGCAGGATCCTGTGCGCGGTGCTCTTCTGCAGGCCGACCTGCTCCGACAGGCGGGACAGTCGCACCGGCGCCCCGGCCGACGCGAGCGCCTCGAGGATCGCGAGAGACCGGGAGACGGCCTGGTCCATACTGTTCCTTCGATAAAATGCCGAGACGGGACGATTGACTCGAATGGACGTCCGGTCGGAGAATGCCGTCAGTCAATACGTCGTTCCGCAGAGCGGAACAAGCGGCGCTGGAGGGAGAGCCGATGTCGTTGCGTGGACCCACCCGTCGCTCCGCGCTTGCGGCCGGCGGCCTGGCCGTGGCCGCCGGGCACTCCTGGGCGCAGTCGGAGTCCATCGTCGAGACCACCGAGGGGAAGTACCGGGGGCGCGTCAGCGACGGGATCCACGTGTTCAAGGGCATGCGCTACGGCGCCTCGACGGCGGGGGCGGGCCGCTTCCGTCCGCCACGTCCGGCCGAGCGGTTCGCCGGCGTCCGCGACGCGCTGGACTACGGCGAGCAGACGCCCCAGGTGCGCTCGAGCCTCGCCGACCCTGGGCCGATGAGCGAGGACTGCCTGCGGATAAACGTCTGGACGCCGGGCCTGGGCGATGGGCGCAGGCGGCCGGTGCTGCTGTGGTTCCACGGCGGCGGGTTCGAGGCGGGCTCGGGCTCGGCGCCGATCTACGACGGGACGCGGATGGCCCGGCGGGGCGATGCGGTGATCTGCACGATCAACCACCGCCTCAACGTCTTCGGCTTCTGCGATCTGTCGTCGTACCTGGGTGAGCCGTTCCGGCAGTCCGGCAATGTCGGCTACCTCGACCTCGTGGCGGCCATGCGATGGGTCCGCGCCAACATCCCGGCCTTCGGCGGCGACCCGGCCAACGTGATGATCTACGGGCAGTCGGGCGGCGGGCGGAAGGTGAGCATCTGCTACGCGGGGCAGGACGCGGCCGGGCTGTTCGCCAAGGGCGTCGTGCAGTCGGGCTCGCACCTGCTGATCCAGACCCCGGAGCAGTCCGGCGCGCTCACGGCGTCTCTGCTGAAGACGCTCGACATCGACCCGAAGAACGCCGCGGCCCTGCTGGAGGTCCCGCAGGAACGGCTGACGGCGGCTCAGCGCGACGTCATCGTCAAGGCCGGCTACCGGTTCGAGCCCGTGCTGGACGGCGTCACCTTCACGGCCCATCCGTGGATCCCGAACGCGCCCCAGCGGACGGCCCGGGTCCCGCTGATGCTGGGCACGACCCGGACCGAGCTCTCGAACCAGCTTGGACGGGATCCGGCGGTCTATGCGCTGGATGACGCGGGCCTGAAGGCCCGGCTGAGGACCTTCCTGCCCGCGCCGGACCTGGACGAGGCGGTCGCCGCTTTCAGGGCCGCAAACCCGGCTGCGTCGCCCACCGAACTCTACTTCCTCATCACCTCCTGGCGGTCGTACATCCTGAACGCCACCATCATGGCTGAGGCGCGGGACACGCTGAACGGCGCCCGGAACCCCACCTGGATGTACCAGGTCACCTGGCGCTCGCCGGCCGAGGGCGGCCGCCGGATCAGCCAGCACACGCTGGACCTGCCGTTCATGTTCGACAACGTGGCGCGGGCGCCTCATCTGACCGGGCCGGAAAGCGCCGAGACCCGGGCCATGACCGAGGCGATGGCCGGCGCCTGGCTGGCCTTCGCGCGCTCGGGCGATCCGAACCACAAGGGCCTGCCCCATTGGCCCGCCTACGACCGCGCGCAGCGGCGGACGATGCTGTTCGAGACGCCCGCGAAGGTGGTCGCCGATCCCTTTGCGGCCGAGCGCCGGTTCATGGCGCGATACGAGCCGGTGCGCGCCACCGCGCGGAGTGAGTAGGGCGATGACCTCGGCCTCGCGTCGCGGCCTCCTGGCCGGCGCAACCGCCGCGGCGCTCGGATCGCTGGCGCCCGAGGCTGCGGCGCAGCCGCTGCAGCCGCAGGTGACCCCCGCGCTGAGCCGCTTCGTGGCCGCCAGCCCGTCTGCGTCCATCCCCGAGGACGTGCGCGAAGCCGGCCGGCTCCACATCCTGGACACCCTGGCGTCGATCGTCGCCTGCCGCGACCTGCAGCCGGCCGTCCTGGCCCGCCGGTTCGCCGAGCAGCAGTCGGGCGCGCCCCGGCGCAACGCCGCCACCATCCTGGGGACGCAGTCGCGGGCCGCCCTGATCGACGCCGTGTTCGCCTCGGCGATGACCGGGCACGCCGCCGAGATCAACGACTTCATCCCCTCGGCCTTCGTGCAGCCGGGTCCGCCCATCGTATCGGCCGCCGTCGCCCTGGCTGAACAGCGCGGGCTGGGCGGGGATGCGGTGCTCCGGGCGACCATCACCGGCTATGAGCTGGCCAGTCGCGTCCCCAAGGCGCTGGGCCTGCGCAATCTCAACCGCAGCGGCCTGGCGAACCACGGGATCGGCCCGGTGTTCGGCGTCGCCGCCGCCGCCGCTTCGATGATGCGCCTGCCCGAGGCGCGCATCCCCGACCTCCTGACCTACTGCTCCCAGCAGGCGGCCGGATCCTGGCAGTGGCTGCTGGACGTGGAGCATGTGGAAAAGGCCTTCGTGTTCGCCGGGATGGGCGCCCGCGCGGGGCTGCAGGCGGCGCTGTTCGCGGAACTCGGCTTCACGGGGGTGCGGAACAACCTGGATCAGCCCGGCGGCTTCCTGGACCAGGGCGTGTTCAGGGGGCCGGACAGCGATCTCGACCGGAGCCGCCTGATCGACGGCCTGGGCCAGCGCTGGGAGATGCCGCATGCGGCCTTCAAGCGCTATCCGACCGGGGGCCCGACCCAGCCGGCGGTCGAGGGCCTGCTGAAGCTGCTGCCGGAGCTGCGCGCCGAGACGGTGCGGCAGGTCAGGATCGAGATGCCCGGCCGCTGGCAGGCGTTCCGTGACGCCGAGATGCCGGCGCTGAACCTGCGCTACCTCACCGCGATCATCCTCATCGACCGCCGCCTGGACTTCGTGTCGGCCCAGTCGCTCGAGCGGATGCGGACGGACGCGGCGGTCCATGCGCTGATGGGCCGGGTGGAGATCGCGCACGACCCGGCGCAGGAGACGCCCCCGGGGCAGCCGCGGGCCGAGTCGGCGCGGGTGATCGCCACCGATTCGTCCGGCGGCCGCCACGAGGCCTTCGTGCCCTATGTGCTGGGCTACCCCTCGCATCCCATGGCGCGCGCCGACGTGGAGGCCAAGGCCCTCGACCTCATGGCGCCGCGCCTGGGAAGCCGGCGCGCGCGGGAGGCGATCGCCCGCTGCCGCGAGATCGAAACCGTGAGGTCGGGCGCCGAACTCGTCCGCCTCATCGCCAGCTGACCGGAGACCTGCCATGACGCATCCGAACGTCCACCGCCGCGCCCTCCTGGGCGGGGTCGCCGCCAGCTTCGCGGCCGGGGCCGGGCGCGCGGCCGTGGGCGACATCTTCCCGATCGTGGAGACGGCGGACGGCAAGCTCCGGGGCCTGGTTTCCGGAGGGATCAAGGTGTTCAAGGGCGTGCCCTACGGCGCCGACACCTCGGGCCCCAATCGCTTCCGCCCGCCCCAGCCGGTGAAGAAGTGGGCGGGCGTGCGCGACGCGCTCGACTACGGCAACGTTTGTCCGCAGACGCCGGGCGACCGCCGCCGAGACTACGCCAACCTGATCTTCCTGGACTACCAGCCGGGCGGCATGGGCGAGGACTGCCTCAACCTGAACCTCTGGACCCCCGACCTGTCGCCCACGGCGAAGAAGCCCGTGATCGTCCGCTTCCATGGCGGGGGGTTCTACGGCGGGTCCAGCAACTCCCCTGGCATGGATGGCGAGATGCTGGCGCGCTACGGCGACTGCGTGGTGCTGTCGGTGAACCACAGGCTGAGCGCCTTCGGGTTCCTCCACCTGGCCGACTCGGGCGCGCCGGCCGCCTTCGCCCAGTCGGGGATGGCCGGGATGCTGGACCTGGTCGCCTGCCTGCGGTGGGTGCGGACCAACATCGCGGCGTTCGGGGGCGACCCGAGCCGGGTGATGATCATCGGCCAGTCGGGCGGCGGGGCGAAGGTCAGCGGACTGATGGCGATGCCGTCGGCGCAGGGCCTCTTCCACCGGGCGGTCCAGATGAGCGGCGCGATGCTTCGCGTGGCGCCCCGCGACCGGGCCAAGGGAACCGCGGACGCCCTGCTCAAGGCCGTGAACCTTCGCGGCGGCGACGTGCGCAAGCTGCAGTCGATGCCGTTCTACGATCTCCTCTCGGTCCAGGCCGACCTGGAGGCCTCGGCGCGGTCGCGGGGCGAGGCGCCCTCGTCCTTCACGCCGGTGCTGGACGGCGTGGCGATGCCGCGTCACCCGTTCGACCCGGACGCCCCGGCGATCAGCGCCGACGTTCCGATGATCGTCAGCACGACCCTGGACGAGCGCAGCTACCGCCAGGCCAACTTCGACCAGACCTGGGAGGGCCTGAAGGCCGCGCTCGGTCCCCGACTGGGCCGCGACGCCGACGAGATCATCCGGATGTACCGCGAGGAGGACGCGAAGGCCTCGCCCTATCTCCTCCAGGCGCGGATCATCTCGGACATGGGCCGCGGCGCGAGCTTCGCGATGGCCGAGCGCAAGGCGGCGCTCGGGAAGGCGCCCGCCTACGTCTACCTGTGGAAGGCGGCGAGCCCGGCGTGGGGCGGCCGGTACGGCGCCACGCACGGCGTCGACGTGGGGCCCAGCAGCCGCGAGATCCGCGGCGCGCTGCAGGGCCCCAACCCGGAAAGCCAGAGGCTGGCCGACGAACTGTCATCGGCCCTGGTGGCGTTCGCGGCCACGGGTCGGCCCGACGGCAAGGCGCTGGGCCCATGGGCTTCCTACGACGCGAGCCGTCGCGCCACCATGGTGTTCGATGAGCCGAGAAGCGGCCTGGCCGACGACCCGCGCGGCGCGTTCCGCCGGCTGTGGGCGGCTCGCGCCGCCCAGTCGGCGGCGGGCTGATGCGCCGGGGCCTCGCCGCGGCCGTCGCCGCCCTCGCCGCCGTCGCCGCCGGCGCGGAGCCCGTGCAGGTGTCCACCAGGGCGGGCGTGCTGGTGGGCGAGAGCCGCGACGGCGTGCGCGTGTTCAAGGGCGTGCCCTATGCGCAGCCGCCCGTCGGCCCGCTGCGCTGGGCGGCTCCGCGACCGGTGGCCTGGAAGGGCGCCCGGCCCGCGGTCGCGTTCGCCCTGCCGTGCCTGCAGCCCGACGGCGTGGACGGCCGGCGCAACGGCGGCGGACATTCGGGCCCGTCGTCCGAGGACTGCCTCTACCTGAACGTCTGGGCGCCGGCGGCCGCGAAGAAGGCGCCGATCATGCTCTGGCTCTATGGCGGCGGCGGCACGATGGGCGGTGGCCACCTGCCGGCCTACAATGGCGACGCCTTCGCGCGGGACGGCGTCGTGCTGGTGACGATCAACTACCGGCTGGGCGCGCTGGGCGGCTTCGCGCACCCGGCGCTGACCCGCGCCGGCGAGGGCTTCGGCAACTACCACCTGCTGGACGCGATGGCCGCGCTCCGCTGGATCAAGGCGAACGCCGCAGCGTTCGGCGGCGATCCCGGGAACATCACCGTCTTCGGCGAGTCGGCCGGCGCCACGATGGTGGCGAACCTGGTCACCAGCCCGATGGCGAAGGGCCTGTTCGCCAAGGCGATCATCCAGAGCACCGGATCGCTGCCGACGCCCGCGACCCCCCTGAAGGCCGCCGAGGCCAGGGGCGCCGAGGTGGCGACCCTGCTGGGGCTGCCGGGCGCCGAGGCCAGCGCCGGAGACCTCCGGGCGCTGCCGGCCGACCGGATCATCCTCGACCGCCGCACCGGCTTCGGCCACCGCACGATCCTCGACGGCCGGGTGAAGACCCAGTCGATCATGGAGGCCTTCTCCGCCGGCACGGCGCTGGATGTCCCGCTGATGATCGGCACCAACAGCGACGAGGGCCGCCTGAGCGGCACGCAGCGGGTGGCGGCCTACGCCATGGGCGGCGCGCCGGTCTGGCAGTACTTCTTCGACTACGTCCCGGAGTGGCGACGGACCGAACAGCCGAACGGCGTCCCCCACGCGGGCGAGATCCCCTACGTCTTCGACACGCTCTCGGCGGACCGGGCCGGCGCGAGGATGACGCCCAGGGACCACGCCGTTGCGGCGCGCGTGCACGGCTGCTGGGTGGCGTTCGCCAAGGCGGCCGCGTCCGCACGCTCGCTCGCCTGTGCGGACGGCTTCGAATGGCCGGCCCGCAGCGATGCGAACGGCGGCGCCGTCGCGATCTTCGAAGACCGCCCGAGGCTGGGCGTCGCCTCCGCCCTTCGCTCCCCGCCGAACGGCGCCAAGCCCGGCCCGACCAGCCGGGACGAGGAGTAGCCCCGCCGAGCGCGGCCGCCCGGCGGCGCAGGCCCCCTGGCGAACATGCCTCGCACAACGCCCATCGCTTGGTCGCGTGGCGCGCTATCGGAATGGGGCGGTGGCCCGGAGAACCAGGCGCGCAAGGTCTTGTTTGCCTAAGGACCAAACGTCTCGGATCGTTGGCCCAGGGCGTGTCCACGAGCCAGGGAAGTTGAGCGGCCGGGCGCAGCGAGTCTCACCGCCCGGGCGTCAGAAGCACTGCAGAATCATCCAGATCTTCGAGAAATCACGAGCGCGCGCGTCCTGCTCACGGATCCAGAAATAGAGCATGCCGGTATCGCCCCACATCATGCCGGCGTCGTTGTCCGTATCGACCTGGAGAAGCAGCCGCCAGTCCGCGGAAGACGTTCTGCCATTCGGCTTCGGGCCCGTACGCCGGCGATCCAGTCCCTGCGTGACCTGCTGGCATTGCGCCTCCATATCGTCCGCCTGCACGGGACGAGGGAATCCACCGACCTGATGAACGGGTTCTGTCGGTTGGAGCGCCTCGACCGCAGCCTGGACAGCGAGCCTTTCCGCCTTCGTCATTCCCCTCCAGTCGAGACCGAGCCGATCCTCTGATGGAAGCGAAACGGCTGGCGAGAACTGGACAGGATGTCCTCGGAACTTCTCACCTTCACCAAGGTCGGCAGGCTCTACGGCCGGCTTCGGCTCACCCACCTCATAGACGACGGCTGCACTGCCCGCGTCCTTCGCCTCCATGCCCCAGGAGCCATGCTCGAGTTCGTAGAAGAACATCAGCCGTCCGTTGTCCGGCAGCCAGTCGGGGCCGTCCGCAGCCCTTAGCTCCGCGAGATCAAGCTGCGCGACGCAGGAGAGGGGGCGGCCCTCGTAGCGCGGCCATGGGCCGGCGAGGTCCGGAACACCGCCCAGGCGCGAGTTCCCGGACCCGCCCGACGATATGCGAACGCACGGCTGCGCCAACGTCTGCAATCGAGCGACGACGGCGTTGGCGCGTTCCGCGGGATCGCGCGGTGGATCGATGGCTTTTTTCCCAAAGGGCTTTAGGAGCCTCTTGAAGAGCGACATGTTGCATCCCCCGCGGACCACTCACTCGGATAGTATAGAACAAAACAAGAACAATGCAATCCCGCCGGGAATCGGCGGCGGCTGCGCCCGTGCGGCCGCCACCGACCTCAACTATTCGCGGCGCGGCGGGGGCGGCGCAGGCGGGCGGGTCAGGTTCTCCCACGCGTCGGCAGCATAGGAGCCGATGGCGGTCGGAAACGTCTTTTGCCAATCCGTCGTGCCGTGCCAGGCCCGCATGATGGGGTTGAACCGCGGCTTGCCGTTCCAGGCGCCGTGCAGGCGACGATGCGTCTCCTGAGGCAACGTCTTGAGCAGCGCCGGGTTGTTCTTCCAGCTCTGCGCGGAGCGGCTTAGGCCGTTGAGCGCGACAGTGTGGTGGATCTCATCGCCCTTGACCGCAAGGCCGGCCCGGCGAATCCGCTTCGCCGTGGCGCCCGCGCTCATCGATTTCTTCGTGACAAGGCCGATTCCCTTGGTCGCCGCCCTCGTACCCTTGACGATCGCGCCGACCGGCAAGGCGTCGGCAACAGCCATGGTAGCGTTGAACGCAGCGCCGCCGTAGTTCCCGTCCTGAAGGTCGGCCGCGGCCTCCCACGCTGGGCCAACGACGGGAATGAAGGATTGCAGGGTGGTCGGCCGCTGGATCTTCGGGGCGTCCTGCAAAGCCCCCAATGCGTCCTGCGCCAGGTCGAGGGGCGCGCGCACGCCGCGATCCTCAGCCTCCCGCTGAGCTCTGATCTTGGCCATGTCCCTGTCGTAAAGTTCGCCGGCTGGATCCGGCACGCTCCGCGGTTCACCGCGCGGCATTCTTCCCATCAGATATCTCCATGAGGCTGGTGCGCCGCTCAAGGCGGGCTGTACCCGCGCGGCATCCCCGCCCAGGCCTGAAAGCTCAGATGACCGGAATCTTGGCGGCTCGACGTGTCCGCTGCGCGGATGACAAGGCGCTGATCCTGACCCGCATCAGAGCACATCGCGGCGAAGTTGTCAAGAACAGAAGTAGAACATTATTGGCCCAAGCAGGTCTTGAAGCACGCGTGAGGACGACGCTTCGCGCCGCCTACGGCGTCGCACGCGCCCAACGGCGCCCACGTGATGCGCGGGCGTCTTGTCATCCATTGGCGGGAAGGATGTCTCCCCGGGATATCGGGGAAGAATGATGGTCGGAGTGGCAGGATTTGAACCTGCGACCCCCGCGTCCCGAACGCGGTGCTCTACCAGACTGAGCCACACTCCGACTTGGAGGAGGGGCTTATAGAGGAGGGTTCCAGGCCTCGCAAGCGCGCGGAAAACCGGCGCCGTCAGAGGCGTTGCATCCGTCGGTCCGGTAGGCTATTTCCCCCGCTCCCGAGGGGGTGGACCCCCTCCGGTGACCGTTCCTGCTGGGGAATGGTGTAATGGTAACACAGCGGTTTTTGGTACCGTTATTCTAGGTTCGAGTCCTAGTTCCCCAGCCACGGCTTTCCGACCGGCCGCCCGCGCGGGCGCTCCTGGCGGCGGACCACCACTCACGGTTCATGCGACAGCCGGTCACACGTGAATCTACCTAAGGATTCGTCACGGATTTCCAGCCCGCGAATCACTGTGGTTCTTTCTCGTTAACCATAGTGAACACCGGCGGAAGGACGCGGTGGAGAAGGCTTCGGACGCCCCGTGAAGGGCTGCCCGAGGGTCTCCCGAGCGCTCACTCCGCAGGGCCGAGCCTGGGGGCTGGAGTGGGCGGCAGAGTCCTGATCATCGACGACGACCCGGCGCTGCTGCGCCTCATGTCCATGGCCTTCCAGCAGGCGGGCTTTGGCGTGGTGGCGGCCGACAACGGGCGCAAGGGGATCCGCCTCGCCAGCGCCCACCGGCCGGATCTGGTGGTCACCGACATCGTGATGCCCGACATCGAGGGCATCGGCGCGATCCGCGCCATGAAGCAGGTGGCGCGCCCGCCCAAGATCATCGCCATCTCCGGAGCCGGCCGCGCGCGCGGCGCCGATTACCTGAGCTGGGCCAAGCATCTCGGCGCCGATGAGGTGCTCGCCAAGCCGTTCCGCATGTCGGAGCTCGTCAAGATGTCGCAGTCGGTGATCGCCGGCGGCGCCGCCCATCCATCCGTCCAACCGCAAACCGCCTTAGGGGGCTAGCCGTGTTCATTCTGGTCGTCGAAGACAACGCCTCCGCCGTGCGGAGCCTGGAACTGATCCTCAAGGCCGAGGGGCACAACCTCGCCGTCACCGCGTCCGGGGAGGAGGCCATCGAACTGGTCGAACTCTACGACTACGACGTGGTGCTCCTCGACCTCGACCTCGAGGACATCAGCGGGGCCGACGTGTTGCGCGAGATGCGCATGCGCAAGGTGTCCACGCCCGTGATCATGCTCACCGGCGCCGCTGACGTGGACTCGAAGGTGGCCGCGCTGGCGGCCGGCGCCGACGACTACATGACCAAGCCGTTCCACAAGGCCGAACTGGCGGCCCGGCTGAACGCCGTCGTCCGCCGCTCCCGGGGCCACACGGAGTCGATCATCCGCACCGGCGCGATCGCGCTCAACATGAACACCCGCACCGTCGAGGTGAAGGGCGCGGCGATCCACCTGACGCCCAGCGAGTACAAGATGCTGGAACTGCTCTCGTTGCGGAAGAACAGCGTGCTCACCAAGGAGCAGTGCCTGAACCACCTCTACAACGGGATCAGCGAGCCCGAGATCAAGATCATCGACGTCTTCATCTGCAAGCTGCGCAAGAAGATCGCCGCCGCATCGGGCGGCGACAGCCAGATCGAGACCGTCTGGGGCGGCGGCTACATGCTGCGCGACGCCAAGAGCGAACGCCTCGCCGCCTGATCCCACACTTCACACCGTCAGCACCCTGCGGCCGACCCCTCCATGCGAGGGTCGGCCGCCTCTTTTTGGGGGCCAGGCCACGCCGGAGCTGCGGCAGGTCGCCATAGGTAGACCTACCTAGGTAGTCGTGACGGGGTGATATCCGCCGCAGCGTGTGTCTTGAGTCGCTTGGACGGCCGCATTCCGGCCATTATCGGGTAGGGGACGCGCATGGCCTTCGACGGCTTCGCGGAGCTTCTGGAAACACGGACAGGGCGGGGCGGCGGCGCGGCCACCGCGGCCCACGACTTCAACAACCTGCTGGGCGTCATCATCGCCGCGAACGAGGCCCTGGCCCGGCAACTGCCCCAGGGCGGCGACGCGCGCGAACTCGCCTCCATCGCCCTGGAAGCGGCCGAGAAGGGCGCGGAGCTGCTGGCCCGCATGATGGCCGGCGCCGAGAGGCCGCAGGCCGCCCCGAGCGGCCAGGTCGACTGCGCCGAGGCGCTGACGGCGGCGGCGCGCCTGGCGAACGTCTCCACCGCGACGGGCGTGACCTGCGTGGCGCTGGGCCTGCGCGAGCCGCTGGCCTGTCGCGCGGACCGCGGAGACCTGGACTCTGCGCTGCTGAACCTGTGCATCAACGCCGGCCACGCGCTGCCCCGGGGCGGCGCCGTGCGCCTGCAGGCGGACGCCGCCGACCTCGATCCTGCCGCCGCCGCCGAGCTGGGCGTGCGACCCGGGCGCTACGTCGCGCTGTCGGTCGTCGACGACGGGGTCGGCATGCCGCCGCACGTGCTGGCGCGCTGCGCCGACGCCTACTTCACCACCCGCGCCGGGCGCGGCGGCACAGGGCTGGGCCTCGCCGGCGTCACCGCCTTCTGCCGGGACGCCGGCGGCGCGCTGAAGCTGGCCTCGGCCGAGGGCCGCGGCACGACGGCGACCCTGGTGCTGCCGAGGGCCTGACGGGCCCTAAGCGGCGCCGGCGGTGATGGTGGAGCGGATGAGGTCCGACAGGCTGTCCGCGCGCATCTTCGACATGACGTTGGCGCGATAGATCTCGACCGTCCGCGGGCTGATCTCCAGCTTCGCGGCGATCATCTTGTTGCTGTCGCCCGCCACGATCAGGTCCAGCACCTGCCGCTCCCGCGCGGTGAGGCTCTCGAGCCGCCGCAGCACGCGGCTCTTCGCCGCGCCCGCATCGACGGCCGCGTCGTTCTCTTCCATGCAGGCGCGCACGACGCGCAGGATCAGCTCGCTCTCGAACGGCTTCTCGATGAAGTCCGAGGCTCCGGCCTTCATGGCGTCCACGGCCCGGCTGACGTCCGCGTGGCCGGTGATCACTATCACCGGTAGTGCGCTGCCCAGCCCCTTCAGCGCCCGGATCAGCTCGATCCCGTCCATGCCGGGCATCCGCAGGTCGCTCACGATGCAGCCGCGCGACTGGGCGTCGAAGGTGGAGAGGAAGTCCGAGGCCGACGCGAACGGAGAGGCCGACAGCCCGTCCGACTTCAGCAGCACGACCAGCGAATCCCGGGCTGCATCGTCGTCATCGACGACGAACACCGTCCGCTCGGCCGCTGAGTTCATCATCCGCACCTGCCCGCGCCAATACAAAACAGAAGGCGGCGCCGCCCAGACGGCTAGGCTCGACCCAGATCCGTCCCCTATGGTTTTCGACTATAGCACTGGAAATCGACAGGCCCAGCCCCATTCCTTCGGGCTTTGTGCTCGCGAGTGGTTGAAAGAGGCGGTCTACGACGCTCGGGTCGATCCCGGGACCACTGTCCTCCACAGTCGTCAGGATCTGGTTTCGAGAATCAACGTGCGTCGAAATGTTGAGCTGGCGACGCGGGTACTTCGCGATAGCTTCGATTGCATTTCTCGCGAGGTTGACGATCAGTTGTTGTATCTGGATGCGGTCAGCGATCACCACGTCGTCGCCCTTGTGGAGATCGTAGACGACGCGCGCATGGGCGTCCCGCGCCATCAGCGCGATGATGAAGTCCACCTCGCGAATGATCGCGCCGAGGCTCTCCGGCTTCTGCAGTGCGCCGCCGCGAGTCGCAAGGTCGCGCAGCGTCCGGATGATCTCGCCCGCGCGAACGGCCTGGTCCCCGGCCCGGCTCACGGCGTCCACCAGATCGTCGTTCCGGAGCTCCATTTTGGCGATCATGTTGCGCGCGGCGCGAAGGTAGTTGGCGACGGCTGACAACGGCTGGTTGAGCTCATGGGCCAGCACCTGCGCCATCTCGCCCATCGAGTGGGCGCTCCACACGTGCGCGAGCTGGGCGCGCAGCTCTTCGTTCCGGCGCTCCGCCGCCTGCACCGAGGTGAGGTCGCGCACGACGATGGTGAACAGCCGGCGGCCGCCGGAGCGCACGGCGCCGACGCGCACCTCCATGGGGAAGGTCTCGCCGGTCCGGCGCCGTCCCGTGAGCTGGCGCGTGCTGCCGTCGGGGTCGTCGCCGTCGCCGGTCAGCGCGGCGTCCTCCCCAGGCGGCATGAGCCGGCTGAAGCTGGTCCCCACCACCTCGGCCGCGGTCCAGCCGAAGACCCGTTCGGCCGACTCGCTGAAGCTCTGGATGACCCCGCCCTCGTCGGTCAGGACCAGGGCGTCGGCGACGATCTCGAGGCCCGCCTGCAGAAGCGCCTCGCGTTCCGCCTGATCAGCGATCAGCTCGGCTGCGGCGCGCCGCTGGGCGAAGACGACCCTGGCCCCCGCGGTGACGGCCAGGCCTGTGATCACGAAGACGGCGGCGCGGCCGATCCGCTCGGCGAGGGGCAGGCCCGTGAAGGTGTCCAGCCAGAGGCCGGCCGCCGCGAGAAGCGCTGTGGCGAGGGCCGCCGAAAGCGGTCCGCCGAACCACGCGCAGGCCAGCAGCACGGGCGCGCCGAGCAGATACACCGAGTGGCCGAAGACCGGGCGAAGGGCATAGGCGGCGGCCGCGAGGAGCGCCGAGAGCCCAACGGCCAGCACGTGGGCCCGGACCGTGCCGGGCGCCAGCGCCGAGTTCGTGACCACGCCGGTTGTGCGTTTTCCCGTCCACAACCCAGCCATCTAATCTGCATTCCGCGCCGGTCCCCGCCGGCGCGCAATTCTTGCGGCAGCAAGCGCAGTTAAGCAATTACGTACAAGTACATAAGGGTGATTGTGCCGCCTCTCAGGCGTATTTCTTGTCTCTTCTCTCGCCCTACGCGCGAAGACTTGCGCTAGTGCCCCGAGAGCCTGACGCCCGGACCGCCGGGCGGGGTCTGATCACCGCCGTTGAGCGCCTTCTGCATCCAGACGATGTCGACCCAGCGCCCGTGCTTGAACCCGAAGCTGCGGCCCACGCCCTGGTGCGTGAAGCCCAGCGCGGCGTGCAGGCCGATCGAGCCGGCGTTGCCGCTGTCGCCGATCACCGCCACGAGCTGGCGCACGCCCAGGCCTTCGCAGGCCTCGATCACAGCGCTCAGGACGGCGCGCCCGACGCCCCGGCCGATCGCGTCGGGGGCCACATAGACGCTGTCCTCCAGCGTGTAGCGGTAGGCCTCCCGCAGGCGGAACGGGCCGGCGTAGGCGAAGCCCAGGACCCTCCCGTCGGCCTCGGCGACGCAGTAGGGCAGTCCCAGGCTCGCGAGAGCGGCGCGTCGGCGCTCCATCTCCGCGGCGGTCGGAGGCTCTTCCTCGAACGTCCCGAGCCCATGCAGGACATGATGGCCGTAGATGGCCGCCAGCGCCTCGGCGTCTCCGGCTGTCGCCGCCCGGATGATCATTGCGCCTTCCAGCTCCCCTCCATCGCCCAGATGGCGAAGGCGTAGTCGAGGGCGATCTCCTTCAGGAAGTCGAAGCGGCCGGAGGCGCCCCCGTGGCCGGCCTCCATGTTGATCTTGAGCAGGATCGGGGCGTCGCCCGTGGTGTGTTCGCGCAGCCTGGCGACCCACTTCTGTGGCTCCCAGTAGGTGACGCGCGGGTCGGACAAGCCTCCGGTGGCCAGGATGGGCGGGTAGGCGCGGGCGCTCACCTGGTCGTAGGGGCTGTAGCTCGCGATCAGGTCGTAGGCGGCGGGGTCCTCGATCGGGTTGCCCCACTCCGGCCACTCGGGCGGCGTCAGCGGCAGGGTGGTGTCGCTCATGGTGTTGAGCACGTCGACGAAGGGCACGGCGGCGATGATCGCGCCCCAGAGGTCCGGGCGCAGGTTGGCGACCGCGCCCATCAGCATGCCGCCCGCCGAGCCGCCGTAGGCCGCGATCCGGCCCTTCGAGGCGTAGCCTTCCGCGATCAGGTGCTCGGCGCAGGCGATGAAGTCGGTGAAGGTGTTGGGCTTCTTCTCCTTGCGCCCGTCGAGGAACCAGCCCCAGCCCTTGTCCGAACCGCCCCGGATGTGCGCCGTGGCCCAGATCCAGCCGCGATCCACGAGGCTGAGGTTGCGGATGGAGAAGCTGGGCTCCATCGCGATGCCGTAGCTGCCGTAGCCGTAGAGCAGCACGGGCGCTGATCCGTCACGCGGCGTGTCCTTCAGCATCAGGAGCGTGATCGGGACCTCGGCGCCGTCCTCGGCGCGGGCGAGAAGCCGGCGCGCGACGTAGCGCGCAGGATCGTGGCCCGAGGGAACCTCCTGGGTCTTGCGCAGCGCGCGCTCGCGCGTGGCCATGTCGTAGTCGAACCACTGCCGGGGCGTGGTGGGCGACTGGTAGACGAAGCGCGTGGTCGTCGTCTCGTACTCGTAGCCGCCCTCGAGGTTCAGCGCGTAGGCCTCTTCGTCGAAGGCGACGATGTGCTCGCCGCCGTCACGGGCCGTCACCACCAGCCGGTCGAGCGCGTTCACCCGCTCGGCGCGGACGAGGTGGCCGGCGTAGGCCGCGAAACCCGTGATGTACCGGCCGGGCCGGTGGCCGATCCAGTCGCGCCAGGTCGCCTTCGCCGGAACCGAGGCCTCGGAGACGCACAGCTTGAAGTCGACGGCGCCGTCGGCGTTTGTGCGGACCACCCAGCGGTCGGTCCAGTGGTCCAGGCCGTACTTCACGCCCGCGCGCCGCGGCTCGGCGACGACGGGCGTCGCCGTCGGGTCGGCGGCGGGGATCACCAGCACCTCGGTGGTTTCCTGGTTGCCGACCTGGATCAGGATGTGGCTGTCGTCGGCGGTCACGCCCACGCCCAGGAACATGCCGTCGTCGGGCTCCTCGTAGATCAGCACGTCCTCGCCGCCGCGGGCGGGGCGGCGGAAGACCTTGGCCGGGCGCGCGTTCTCGTCGCGCCAGGTCCAGAAGAGCCACTGGCTGTCCGGGGAGAACACGAAGTCGCCGCAGGCGCTCTCCATGGCCGCGCCGAGCGCCTGGCCGGTGGAGAGGTCCCTCACGCGGACCGTGTAGTACTCGCTGCCCTGCTCGTCGGCCGCCCAGGCGTAGAGGGCGTGGTCGGGGCTGTGCGCGGCGTGCCCCACATGGAAGTAGGCCTTGTCCTTGGACATGGCCTCCTCGTCGAGCAGCACCTCTTCGCCGGCTTCGGCGCCGCGCGGGCGGCGGGCGTGGACGGGGTGCTCGGCGCCCAGGGCGTAGCGGACGTAGTACTCGAACGGGCCGTCGGGCGAGGGGACCGAGGAGTCGTCCTCCTTGATGCGCCCCTTCATCTCGGCGAACAGCTGCGCCTGCAGCGCCTCGGTCTGCGCGAGCACGGCCTTGGTGTAGGCGTTCTCGGCCTCGAGGTGGACGCGGACGTCCTCGCGCAGCGTCTTGGGGTCGCGCAGGACCTGCTGCCAGTTGTCGTCCTTCATCCAGGCGTAGTCGTCCACGCGCACGCGCCCGAGCTGCTCGATCCGCTTGGGGACCTTGGGGGCGACGGGGGGCGTGGGCAGGGTCATGGCGCGCTAGATGCGGCCTCTCGGGCCGGCGCTCAAGCGCCGATGGCGTACGCCGCCGCGCGCGGCGCTTCCGCGCAGGCCAATGTGGCGACTTGTAGGCGCAAATCCTTCTGTGATTCACTCCTTGTGCATCTGCGTCGCGCATCAATGACGCGGTCGGGGCATCGAGTATCAGGGGCCACCCATGGTCATGGACCTAGCGGTCGAGTTGATCCACGCGACGGTGCAGCTGGAGCAGCCGCTCGGCGACGGTACGCGGACCGTCGGGACGGGGTTCCTGATCTCCGCGCCGGGTCCGGAGGGCAAGCCGCGGACGGTCCTGATCACCGCCAACCACGTGCTGCAGAAGATGCCCGGGGCCACGGCCCGCATCGGCTACCGCATCGCCAACCCGGACGGCTCGTGGAGCTACTCGCCGCAGCAGGTGAAGATCCGCGACGGCGACGGGGCCGAGCTCTGGACCCACCACCCGAACCGCGACGTCGCGGCCATGGTGATCAAGGCGCCGCCCGAGTTCGCGAAGGCCGCCATTCCGCAGGACTACCTGGCCGCAGAGGACAGCTTCGAAACCTACCGGGTCACCGCCGGCGACGAGATGATGGCGCTGGGCTTCCCGCGCGGGCTCTCGGCCAACTCGGCGGGCTTCCCCATCCTGCGCTCGGGCCGGGTCGCGTCATACCCGCTGTCGCCGGCCAAGGTTTTCCCGACGTTCCTCCTGGATTTCTCGGTGTTCCCCGGCAACTCCGGCGGGCCCGTCTTCATCAACCGCCCGCTCCAGACCGGGCCGGTGCTGCAGGCGTCCAACGGCCCGCCGGCGCCGGCGGGCTTCATCGCCGGCCTTCTGACGCAGCAGGTGGAGCTGAACAACGAGCGGCTCGAGATCGGCATCGTCACCCACGCCCGCTACATCCGCGAGACGATCGCCCTGATGCAGAACCCGCTGGCGCCCCAGACGCTGGCCGAAGGCATGACCGCGGTGTCGGGCAGCCGGACCGCGAGCGCGGAGGAGGCCGCGCGCGAATAGGCGCGGCCTCGCCGGGCGTCAGCCGCCGTACAGGACCGAGATCGTCTCGGCCACGCAGGCCGGGCGCTCTTCGCCCTCGATCTCGATGGTGCACTCGTTCTTGATCTGCATGCCGCCGGCCTTGGGCTCGGCGCCGATCAGCTTCTGGCGCATGCGCACGCGCTTGCCGACCCGGACCATGTTGGTGAAGCGCACCTTGTCCGAGCCGTAGTTGATGCCGCGGGTCACGCCCTTCACCGGCAGCATGCCGGCGCCCAGCATCGGGATCAGCGACAGCGTCAGGTAGCCGTGGGCGATCGGCCCGCCGATCTCCCTGGTGGCGCGCTCGACGTCCACGTGGATCCACTGATGGTCGCCCGTGGCCTCGGCGAACTTGTTGACGCGGTCCTGGTCGATCGTGACCCAGTCCGACACGCCCACCTCCTGGCCCACCAGTCCGGGCAGGTCCTTGATCTCGACCGGGTTCATCTCGCAGCGCTCCTCGAATGTTGCGGGCTACGGCTCTAGCACCTGCGGGGATCGGAGCAAGGCGGACGCAGCGTCATGAGCGATGTGGCGGCGTCCACGGCGTGGGGACGACGCGACCGAGCCGCACGCCGGCGCTGATGTGGCCTACAGCGTGGCCGGGGCGTGGCGGCGGCGCCCGCGGATCGCGGCGCCGGCCATCCCGAACCCCAGGATCATCATGACCCAGGTGGTCGGCTCGGGGACGGCGATCACGAACGACTGCGTCAACGGCAGCGGCGTGCGGCCATTGCGGCCGCCGAACTGCTGCACGGGGGTGATGAGCTGGAAGCCCTGGCGGACGTGGCCCACGCCGGTCAGGTAGTCGGTGAGATTGTCGCTCGAGAGCTGATCGACCAGAAGGTCGAAGGCGGCGTCGCCGTTCACGCTGGTGACGTTGCGGTTGGAGACGACCTGCCAGATGGCGCCCTGCACGGCGGACAGGCGCGTGAAGCGCGTGGAGACAGCGGCGTTGTAGGCGTTGGTCGCGGCGGTGTGCGCCGCCTTGGCGGCGTTGTAGGCGGCGAGCGCGGCATTGTACGCGGCCGTCCCGGCCGAACCGGTCGGATAGCTGCTGCGGACGGGCTTCACCTGGGTGAAGGCCCCCGGCGCCGTGGGCCGGTCGTCGAACAGGAGCTGGCCGTAGTTGGCGAGCAGGCCGACCTTGCGCACGTCGCCGGCGTCGAGCGGCGCGCCGCCGAAGTCGGTGGTGAGCGCGTTGGTGTCCACGTACTCGAGATCGGGCGCGTAATCCTTCAGGCTGATGTGGTGGTAGACGTCCACGCACCAGCCGATGAAGTTGAACTCCTGGCCGTTCTTGGTGGCCTGAAACTGAACCGGGGGGGCCAGCACGTTGCCGAGACCCTGGATGGTCACCTGGCGTGATTTCTCCATCGAGCCTGCGTCGAGGTAGATCGTGGCCGCGCTCGCGGCCGAGGCGACGAACGCCGCCACGACGCCCAGCAGGCCGGATTTCAACGCACGCATCCGCAGCACCCCAGTCATCCGGCGCCCAGCCCCGGGCGCACACGCAAACTCATCGACAGTCAGAGCTGCTGAGTATGGATGACGTCGCGCCCGATGGCTTCACGGCCTTCGGATAGGGGGCCGCACCTATCGAACGATAGTAGTGGATGCGGGGAGCGGGTCGTCCCTAGACGATCTTGGATCCTTCCTTGCCCCAGTAGGCGTCGCGGATCAGGCGCTTGTAGAGCTTGCCGGTGGGATGCCGCGGAAGCTCCTCCATGAAGTCGAGCTTGCGCGGCGCCTTCACGTGGCTGAGGTGCTGCCGGGCGAAGGCCATCAGCTCGTCGCGCAGGGCGTCGCCCGCGTCGGCCCAGTTCGCCGGCTGGATCACCGCCACCACCTGCTCGCCCATCTCCTCGTGCGGCGCGCCCACGACGGCGACGTCGGCGACCTTGGGATGGCCGATCAGCAGGTTCTCGATCTCCTGCGGGTAGATGTTCACCCCGCCCGAGATGATCATGAAGCTCTTGCGGTCGGTGAGGTAGAGGAAGCCCTCCTCGTCGACCCAGCCCACGTCGCCCAGCGTGGTCCAGCCGTGCTTGTTGGTGTTCTCGGCCACCTTCTCGGGCGCGTTGTGGTAGCTGAGCGGCGGGCCGTTGGCGAAGTGGACCACGCCCTCGGTGCGGGGCGGCAGCGCCTCGCCGTCCTCGCCGCAGATGCGCAGCTCGCCGATCACCGCACGGCCGACCGAGCCCTTGTGGGCCAGCCAGTCCTGGGCGGTGATGTAGCAGAAGCCGTTGCCCTCGGTGCCGGCGTAGTACTCGTAGATCGCGTCGCCCCACCAGGCGATCATCTGCTCCTTCACGGGCACGGGGCAGGGCGCGGCGGCGTGCACCGCCGACTTCATCGACGAGACGTCGTACCTGGCGCGCACCTCCTCGGGCAGCTTCAGCATGCGCACGAAGTGCGTGGGGACGAACTGGCCGCAGTCGCACCGGTACTTCTCGATGAGCGCCAGGGCCTGTTCGGGGTCGAACTTCTCCATCACCACGACCGTTCCGCCCGAGCGGTGGACGCCCATGGTCCAGCGCAGCGGGGCGGCGTGGTAGAGCGGCGCCGGCGACAGGTAGATCGGCTTCTCCGGGAAGCCGAACAGCATCTGGGCGATCTGGCCCATGCCGGGCGTCTCGTCGATGGCGAGCCCGGTGAGCGGCGGCTTGATCCCCTTGGGCCGGCCGGTGGTGCCCGACGAATAGAGCATGTCCGATCCGGCGATCTGGTCGGCGATCGGCGTGGTGGGGAAGGCGGCCGTGGCGGCCTCCCAGCTCTCGTAGGGGGCCCGCGCAGGGTCGCACATGAAGAGCTTCACCGACTTCGGCAGCACGCCCGGGAGCTCGTCGACCACGGAGCCCACGCCGGCCGAGGTGATCAGGACCTGCGCGCCGCAGTCGCCGACGATGTACTCGACCTCGCCCGCCGTCAGCTTGGAGGAAATGCAGGTGTAGTAGAGACCGCTGCGCTGCGCCGCCCAGGCGATCTCGTAGTAGCGCGGATGGTTCTCCAGGAAGATGGCGATCACGTCGCCGGGCTTGAGGCCCAGCGAGCGGAAGAGGTGCGCGCCCTGGTTCGAACGCTCGTCGAGCTGGCGGTAGGTCACCGTCTCGCCGGACCCCGCCATGATGTAGGCGGCGCGGTCGGGGTCGGTCTTGGCGTGGGTCGCCGGATGCATGGACGTGGTCACTCCCGTCGGGCGGGTCTGGAGGGCCCGCGCTTCGACGGCGAGTGAGGGGCGTTGACGTTGCGGGCGTCAAGCGGCGCGGCGAGGCGCATCGCCTCCCCCGCATGCAGGGGAGGCGGCCGCGGCCTACTTCGGCTTGCGGAACTTCATCACGAACTGATCCGTCTTCCCGCGGATCGAGGCGTCGAAGACGTTCGTGGTGTGGGGGTCGGACTCGAGTTTCAGCATCGGGCTCTGCGCCTCCAGCCTGAAGCCGGCGGCCTCGACCTCCTGCTTGACGATGGCCGGATCGATCCGGTGCGTCTTCATCGGCGGCTCCAGACCCGATCCCGCGGGCGCGACGTGATCGACGATCACGTAGGTCCCGCCGGGCTTCAGCGACTTGAAGACCTCGGCGTTGACCTTCGTGGCCGTGTCCTTCGGGAACGGCGTCAGGTGCAGGTCGTGGTAGTTCTGGACCGTCAGCACCATGTCGAGCCCGTCAGGCAGGTCGAGCCCGCCCAGGGTCCCGTTCACCGCGGTGATGTTCGCGTAGGCGCCCGCCACCTTCTTCTGGTCCTCGCCGTAGCTGGCCTGGAAGCGGATGAACTCGTCGGGCTGATAGGCGTAGACGCGGCCGTTCGGGCCGACCGCGACCGACAAGATGCGGGTGAAGTAGCCGCCGCCCATGATCAGATCGGCCACCTGCTGGCCGGGCTTCACGCCGGCCCAGGCGAGCAGTTCGCCCGGCTTGCGGGCCGCGTCACGCGCCTTGTCGGCCGCAGGGCGGTTCGCGTCGGCCAGGGCCGCAGCGATGTTCGCGGGCGCGTCGGCGGCCCAGGCGCCGCCGGCCCCGCCGAGCGCGGCCGCCGCGAGGGCGGAAGCGAATGCCTTACGGATCATGGTTGTCCCTCCCAACATGTCGTCCCCGAGGTCTAGCACCTGCCGTCCGGCGCCCACTAGCGATCTGCGACCGCCGGCCGTATTCTTCGCCTCGCGTGTCAGTCTAGGAGCCTTCGCGTGATCAGGTCGATCATCGGGGGCGCGGTGGCTGCTGCGCTCCTTTCCGGTCCACTCCATGCCGCCCCGCCGAAGGCGCCCGCCCGCGCGGCCGCGTTGCCATGGGTGGTGACGCCGACCGAGGCCGGCTGCCGCGTGGACCTCGAGCTCGTCGGGAGTTCCGGGTCGGTGACGCCCGTGACCCTGGCTTCGGACGGCCAGGTCACCAGCCTTGCCTTCTTCAAGGAAGACCTCCCGGCCCGAGCCTTCCTGCCCATCCGGATCGATCGGCAGCGCTTCTCCAACCTGATGCTCCGCGGAGCCGGCAGCGCCGGCGAACTGATCCTGTCCGAAGAGACCGAAGCGGCGATCCGGCGCGGCGGGGTGCTGGGGATCGCATGGCTCGCGGACGAGCCGCTGACCGCGTCGCTCAGCGGCTCTGAACAGGGACTCGTCGACCTGAAGGTCTGCGGCGCGCAGACGGCCGCGCGCCATCGCGAACGGCTGGCCGCCGAACGGTCCGCGCGGGAGCGCGCCGACGCCGAGGCGCGCGCCCGGGCGCTGAGCGAAGCCCAGCTCGCCGCGGTGGAGGCGCAGAAGGCCGCGGCCGAGGCCCAGCGCCGGCAGGTGGAGGAGGCGGCCGATCGCCAGCGCCGCGCCGAAGCCCAGGCCGCGGAGCGCGCCTATCAGGAGGCCCGCCAGCGCGCCTACGAGGACGAGCGCCGGCGCGCCTACGAGTCGGCCCGCGCCGCGGAGGAGGAGGACAGCCGCTGGTATCCGCCGCGACCGGCGTATCCGTACCCCGCGCCGCGGTCCTACACGCCGCCGCCGCGCTACGGCTACGAACGCTACTGAGCCCTGCGCACAGGGCGTCGGGACGAAGGGGCAGGTCCTGGATGTGGGCGGCGTCCGCCGCCGACGGGGCGCTTAGGAAACGCGCGCCACGATGCGCCGACGCCGGATGGCGTAGCCCACGGCGCCGAAGCCGATGATCATCAGGGCCCATGTGCCGGGCTCGGGCACGGCGCCCGGGTTCTGGAGCCGCGGGTCGCCGCCGGGATCGCCGTTCGTGCCGCCGCCGCCGGGACCGCCGCCGCCACCGGGACCACCGCCGCCACCGCCGCCGCCGCCACCGCCGCCGCCACCACCGAATTCCTGCGGAACCAGCACCGTCGGGCCGCCGCCGCCCGGAGGCGTCGGCAGGGTCGGAGGAGTCGGCGCGTTCGGGGGCGGAAGCGGACCGGGCGGGTCCACGCCGGGCGGAAGCGGATTGGTCGGGGTGAAGGGATCTTCGCCACCCGTAGGCTCGCCGCCGCCCGTGCCGCCGCCGGAGCCGCCGCCACCGCCGCCACCGCCGCCCGCGCCGCCGCCGCCACCACCACCGCCGCCCGTGGGCAGGCCGGGGTTCAGGTCGCCGTCGGGGTCTTCCACGACTGGAGGGCCGCCATCGCCGGGCGGTTGGTCGCCGGGGGGTTGATCGCCGGAGGGCGGGTCGCCCCCGGGTTGGCCGCCGCCGCCACCCTCGTCAGAGGGCGGATCGCCGCCGCCGAAGCTGTTGTCGCCAGGCGTCGAGCCGCCGCTCGGAGTCGAGGTCGACCCCCCGCCTTCGCCGCCGCCCGAGAGGCCGCTGGCGTCCAGGGTGGTCAGGGGACCGCCATCGCCGCCCGGGCCGTCGCCGGGCTCGACCGTCGGGCCGTCGCCGTTCGTCGGCTGGTCGCCGCCCGTGCCGTCGCTGCGGAACAGGCTCAGGCGGCCGCCATCCAGCGTCTGGTTGCCTTCCATCAGCGTCGGCGCCGCGATGGCCGTCGCCGAGAACATCATGAACATCACCGGCCCGTGCCGGCGGAGCTTGTGGCGCCACGTCTCGCCGGGGCAGACCTCGGGGCGAAGCGCCGGGTGCCAGGGGGCCAGGGGGCAGATCTCGCCGTCCGGTCCCAGGACCTTGCCCGGCCAGGCCCAGCTCCAGGCCCAGGAGAAGTGCCACCAGCGCTTGACGCCGCGATCCAGCGCGCCCGGCCAGGCCCACCCGAAGACGGTGGCCATCATGCCATGGCGGCGCCCGTAGGGTTCGTCATGCAGGGCGCTGGGCCAGAGCCAGGACAGCAGCGCGCTCGAGCCGAGCCAGCCGGCCCGCGCGTCGCGATGCGCCTTGGGTTCAGGCCAAAGCCAGGTGAGGAGTGCGGCGCCCACGCCGACGCGGCCGCGCGGGCCGCCGTCCATCGCGACCGTCATGGGATCCTCCCACAGGCGGCCGGGGCGGGCATTTGGTTCGAAACGGGACACGGTTCGGCGCTAGGAGACTTCCAATCGGGACGCGACATCGCCTCCCCGGGCGCACCGCTCACGGTAGAGATGCCGCAAATTCGCCTAGAAGTCGTTAAGCGCGGCCGTTGCGCGACATTGTGCCTCGCCTTTGCAGGCGCGGAACGGCCGTGGCCGCCCGCAGCGCGGGGGCCTTGCAATTCCATCCTGGCGAGGCCTTCGCCGCGCATCTACCGCTCCCCAACCGCCGCGGACGTCCGCGGCATGGATCACCAAGCTTGACCTTTAGAGGCGACGAAGTTCGCCGCAACCAAGGACAATCCGGGGGCGAATTTCGCCCAAAAGGAGAAAGAGGACCCCGGACAAGCTCTCCCAAAGCAAGTACGGCGCCAGCTTGACCTTGGATGCGCGCGGCCGCGGATGCGTCTTCCGTGACCCTGGGCGGCCTGTGTAGAGAGCCCGCATGAGCACGCCCGCAGACACCCTGGACATGCCGCTGACCGCCGTTGGGCCGGGCCGATGGCGCACGCACGCCGGCCCGGAGTGGCGCAATCCGGGCGGTGGCTTGTGGGGCGGCTACGCCATCGGGCTTTGCATCCGCGTGATGGAGGCCGAGCCGGACGCGCGCGGCGAGGCGCTGTCGCTGACGCTCACCTATGCGGCGGCCCTGCCGGCCGGTGAGCTCGACGTCCGGACGCGCCGCCTGCGCCAGGGTGGCTCGATCGGCGTGTGGGAGGTGGAGCTTCTGCCCGCCGGCTCGGAGGAGGTGGGCGTGCACGCCATCGTCACGCTGGCGCGCCGGCCGCAGACCCCGCCTTTCGCCTTCGCCGCCATGCCCGAGGCGCCGGATCCCGAAAGCCTGCCCAGCCCGGTCTACGCCGCCGCGTCGCAGCATTTCGGCGCCCAGGCGCTCGAACGGCGCAGCCTCGACACCTTCCCGCCCAAGGCCACCGGCGACTCCCGCACGCTGGCGTGGGTGCGTTCGCGCCGGGGTCCGCTCGACAAGGCGATCCTGGGCATGATCACCGACAACTCCGCCCCGCGCGCCTTCTACGCCCTGGGCCCGACGGTGATGACGACCACGCTTTCGCTGACGGTCTACCTGCACGGCACTGCCGAGGAGGTCGCCGAGGTCGGACACGACTTCATCCTGGTGGAATGCGAGGGCCGGGTGGGCGCGGGCGGCGCCTCGGACGAGCGGTCGAGCTACTGGCGGCGCGACGGCAAGCTCCTGGCCACGAGCGAGCAGCTGGCCTGGTACCGGGAGCACCGGCGCGATCCGCCGGAGTAGGAGACACGAAAAAGGGCCCCGAAGGGCCCTGATCCGTCGCGAGGGTTGGCGTGCGGCTCAGACGCCGACGCCAGCGGTCGCGAAGGCCGCGATCAGGCCGAGCGCCATCAGGAAGGCGGGCGCGATGCGGTCGAAGGCGGTTTCGATGCGAGAGAAGGTCATGGCGGTCTCCGTCAGCTCTGGGTCGAGGCCCGGGGGAGCGGGCTGTCCGTCTGGACACTGTTTAGATACCACCATCTGAACGTTGTACAGATCAGCGATTTTGCCTGACGGCTATGCGTTTGCGCATGAACGCTCGGGGCGGCGCGCCGCGCCGCCGCCCTCGCGCACCGACAAGAAGAGGGCCCCGAAGGGCCCTCTTCCCGGCGTCAGCGGCCGTAGTAGTAGCCGCGGTCGTTGTAGCCGCGACGGTAGCCGTCGTAGCGGTCGCCCCGGTACGAGGAGCCGTAGTAGCCCCGGTCGTAGCTGCGGTAGCGGCTGTCGCGGGCGTAGTAGGGCTGGGTCGTGCGGTAACGATAACCCGAGCGGTAGTGGCGGCGGTCGTTATCGCTGGCCGCCGCGCCGAGCGCGGCGCCGGCCACGGCGCCCAGCGCCACGGCTTCGCCCTTGCCGTCGCCGATGGCGGCGCCGGCGACGCCGCCGATGAGGGCGCCGATCAGCGCGCCTTCGGTCTTCGAGCCGGCGGCGGCCTGGGTCGCGGGGAGGGCGACGGCGCCGGCCACGGTCAGGGCCATCGCGGCCTTTGCAATCTTGTTGGTCATGGCAGGTCTCCTTGAGAAGTTGACCCAACCTAGAGCCCGCGCCCTGAACGGCCCCGGAGCCGACCGTTCATCCGCGCGACAGGTAGCGGGGCCGGCGGCGCCAACGAAAAAGGGCCCCGGATGGAGCCCTTGACCGCTTGCGAGTGAGGCCCGCCGGGGCCGGATTGGCGAGGCCTGTCAGGCCACGCCCACCATGCCGATCGCGGCGAACCCGCACACCAGGCCGAACATCGCCGTCAGCAGCACTGCTGGGGCGATCCGATCGACCAGGCTCCGGATCTGCACGACGCTCATCGTAGTCTGCCTTCAGTCTGGGGAGGAACCCCGTGGGGAGCGGGGCCGTCCGTGTGGACAAGCTTCTGATAGCATCGCCGAACGCGATTAAGGATCGGTGAGTTCGCATCGCCGCTCTGCATTTTTGTCATGAGGCCGCAGAGCCACAGCTTCGCGTCACAGGAGAGCCCGTTTCGCCTCCCGCCGGGTGGCGGCGAGCAGTTCGTCGGCCAGCGGACTCGCCTCAGGGACCGCCCTGGAGAGCATCAGGGCGCCGACCATGCCGGAAACCAGCGCCACGGCCCGCGAGCGGCGCTCGGCTGATTCGCCGGACAGGCCGCCTTCGACCTCGGCGATCATCCGTTCCAGGCCCTCGGCGAAGGCGGCCCGGACGGCTGGCGGCCCGCGCGAGACCTCGCCGGCCAACGCCGCGGCCGGGCAGCTGCGCCCGGGCGCGCCGCGGGCCGCCGGCGAGAGGTAGCCGTCCAGCAGCTGCGCCAGGTCCGCCGCCCGCGCCCGCTCGGCCTCCATCTGCGTCCACGCTGCCGAGAGCGCCTCGGCGGCCAGCGCCTCCTTGGAGCCGAAGTGGTTGTAGAAGCCGCCGTGAGTGAAGCCGGCGGCGCTCATCAGCTCGCCGACGCTGACGCCTTCGAAACCGTGCGCACGGAACATTTCCGCCGCCGCCGCCAGCACCCGGTCGCGGTTCGCCTGCGCCTGCGCCTTGCTGATCCTCAAAGCCTCGACCTCCGTCTTGACGGTCGCGAATTATAATGATGATGATCATCATAACAACCCCGACACCAGGAGACGACCGTGCCGCTGTGGAAGATCTACCATCCCGAAGACGCCTTCACGGCCGAGCAGAAGCGGGCGCTGTCGCAGACCATCACCGAGCTCTACGCGCCCCGGCTGCCCCGCTTCTACGTGGGCGTGGTGTTCCAGGCCGTCCCCGCCGACGACTTCTACCTGGGCGGCGAGCCGGCCACGAACTTCGTGCGGATCTGGGTCGACCACATCGCCCGCACGCTGCCGAACGCGGAGGCCCGTACGCGGTGGATGAACCACGTCATCGCGGCCCTCACGCCGCACATCGGCGACCGCGGCTTCGACTGGGAGTTCCACATCGACGAGACCAGCTTCGAGCTCTGGTCCATCAACGGTATGCGCCCGCCCGCACCGGACACCGAGGACGAGAAGCGCTGGAAGGCCGAGAACCGGCCCTCGCCGCTCACGGCCACGGTGGCCTGAGGCGGCGTTCGGGTCAGGCCGCGGGGCGGATCCCCGTGGGGGCGGCGGCGCCCGCGGGCAGCCCCACGACGGCGTCGTAGCCCAGGATCATGCCCACGTCCTCGCCCTCGGTGGCGAGCGGCAGGCGGATCCAGATGATCGACAGGTGCGAGGCGCCCCGCCACGACAGGCTGTGGACGCCCACGCCGGGCTTGCGCTCGCTGACCACCTTGTCGAGTTCGCTGCGCCAGTAGTCGGCGGCCGCGGAATTGTAGACCTCGGAGAACGACCGCCCGGTGATCTCGCGGCCGTAGACGCTGTAGAGGCCCGTCCCCGCCAGGCGGACCCGATAGTCCTGGCCGGTGACGCGCGGGGTCTCGATGAGGCTGACGGTCGGCAGGAGCCGCTTCATCCCCGCCGGGTCGATCTTCCGCCGCGGCGGCGCCGGCGCATCGGCCTTCAGCGAGCACCAGTAGGCGAAGAGCTCCTCGTGAGCCCGGATCGCCGCCGTCGGGGGTCCGATCTGCGCCGCCATGTTCAGATACGCCGGTAATCTTTTGGATTCATGGCGAATCACAATCGCTGACCCGCGAATCGGCGGCAAGCTGAAAGTGGTTAACGGCACGCAAAAACGCCCGCCGGTGTGGCCGGCGGGCGTCGGATCTTGCGATCGGGCAGTGCGGTCTAGCGCTTGCGCTTCGGCGCCTGCCGGCCGCCTTGCCCCAGGCCCATCTGCTTGGCCAGGTCGGAGCGGGCCTTGGCATAGTTCGGGGCCACCATCGGGTAGTCCTTCGCCAGCCCCCACTTCGCCCGGTATTCCTCGGGGCTCATGTTGTACTTCGTCCGCAGGTGGCGCTTCAGCGACTTGAACTTGCGGCCGTCCTCCAGGCAGACGAGATAGTCCGGCGTGATCGAGCGGCGGATCGGCACGGCCGGTTCCTTCGGCGCGGCCTCGACAGTCTCGGCGCCCGAGGACACGCCGGCCAGCGCGCGGTGAACGCTCTGGATCAGACCGGGAAGGTCGCCCGCGGCGACAGTGTTGTTGCCCACGTAGGCGGAAACAATATCCGCCGTCATTTCGATGACGTCCGTCTTCTCATCCATTTCTTTGATTCCACTGCTTTCACGCCAAGAGACGACGGCGCGTGATTCACAAATGATTGCGCCGTCATTATCGGCATCGAAAGCTCGATACAACCGTGAAATAGAGAACACCCGCACTCTCCTGTCGTCAGAACAGAAGAGCGCCGTGGGGCCAACAACCGTAACCCCAGGTCCAGTAAGCGGATGCGTTGTACCTACACCCGCAGACGGAGAGACATAGCCTTCCGTCGGGGTCCGCGGACCCCGACGCCGGGCCGGGACATCCCGATCAGCTGAACGTGGGCCGGCTCCAGTGATCCCAGATGTCCGGCAGGTCCTTCGACACCTTGTCCGGATACTGCGGCGGCCGCTTCTCGAGGAACGAGGTGACCCCTTCGCGCGCGTCGCCCGACTTGCCCCGCGCCTGGATCCCGCGGCTGTCGGCCCGGTGCGCGTCCATCGGGTGCGCGGCGCCGGCCATGCGCCAGATCAGCTGCCGGGTGATGGCCACGGACACGGGGGCCGTGTTGTCGGCGATCTCGCGGGCGATGGCGCGGGCGGCGGGCAGCAGATCGTCGGGCGCGTGGATGGAGCGGACGAAGCCCTTCTCGTGCGCTTCCGAGGCCGGGAAGATGCGGCCGGTGTAGCACCACTCCAGGGCCGTCTGGACGCCCACCAGATGGGGCAGGAACCACGACGACGCGGCCTCGGGGTTCAGCCCCCGGCGGGCGAACACGAAGCCGTAGCGGGCGTTCTCGCTCGCCAGGCGGATGTCCATCGCGCACTGCATGGTGACGCCCACGCCCACGGCCGGGCCGTTGCAGGCCGAGATCACAGGCTTGAGGCTCTCGAAGATCCGCAGGGTGAGCAGGCCGCCGCCGTCGCGGTTCACGCCGCCAGCGCCCGCGCGCGCCGCCTGGTCCTGGGGCGAACGCGCATCGTAGTTGAACGTCTCGCCGCCGGCCGACAGGTCGGCGCCGGCGCAGAACGCCCGTCCGGCGCCCGTCACGATCACCGCGCGCACCTCGTCGTTGGCGTCGGTCTCGTCGAACGCCGCGATCATGTCCTTCATCATCTGGGTGTTGAAGGCGTTCAGCTTGTCGGGCCGGTTCAGCGTCATCGTGGCGATCCCGTCTTCGACGTCCAGGATCAGGGTCTCGTAGCTGGCCATGGGGCTTCCTCGTGGAGTGTTCGCGCCATCACGGCCCGCTTGACGGTAAGGAGGTCAAGACCCCGCCGGCGGTTCCCGGCGCAGCGCCGCCAGCACGTGGTGCGGATGGCTGAGCGCGAGGAAACGGCCGGCGTCGGCGATCACGCGCAACTCCGCATCCGGCAGGACGTCGCGCCAGTAGACCGCCACCCGCTGGGGGTCGTGCATGAAGTCGTGAGCCCCCACCAGGACCGTCCATCCCTTCGTGCCCCGAACGGTCGGCGGCCGGGTCCCGCGGGCGAAGGCGACCTGCTCGTTGATGATTCCGGCGTGGCGGCCCGTGGCGAAGGTCCGGACCGCGCGGAAGTAGTCGCGGGTCAGCTCGGGGTCCTGCAGGGCGGCCTCGTCCGGCGGACTCCCGCAGACGTCCCGCTGCAGGCGGCGGATGAACCCCTCGGCCGTGACCCCGCGCGTGAGCGGTCCGGCCAGGAGGCGGATCACGGCCGGGTTCCGCTGGAACGCCTGCTTGGTGAGGTTGACGCCGCCCACGCCGCGGCCGCTCGCGGCCATGTGCGGGTCCGGGTTCACCAGCACCACCCGGCCCAGCCGGCCCGGCGCCGCCTGGTGCAGGGCCAGGACGAACTGCGCGGCGCCCCGGGCGACCAGGTCGGTCCGGTCGATCCGCAGGTGGTCGAGCACCCGGACGACATCGTCCGTCGCCGCCGCGAAGGGGTCGTGCGCGCCGGCCTCCAGCCCGGCGATCTCGTCGGTGAGGCCGAAGCCGGGACGGTCGATGGCGATGGGCCGGTAGCCCTCGGCGTGCAGGGCGCGCAGCAGGCCGCGGGCCACCACCCGGGTGGTGGTGCTCGAGTGGACCACCAGCACGGGCCGGCCGGACGAGGGCCCGTAGTCGCTCACCGCGATCCGCCGCCCGTCGGGACGGCGAACCAGCAGCAGCGGCTCGGCGGTGTCCGCGAAGCCGATCTGGCCACCCGTGGCCTCGGTCAGCCAGCGCAGCGCCCGGGCTTCCACGACCTTGCGCGAGAGCGCGCTGGCCGTGGACACCTGCAGCATCAGGTGGACGCGCTCCAGGTCCTTCCGGACCACGGCCTCGCTGACCGACAGCACCGCGGCCGCCGTCTTGCGCGACGCACCGCCCGCCACCAGCCCGGCGATCGCCGCCTGCCTCGGCGTGAGACCCCACAGGTCGCCCAGCACCTCGCTGGCGTCGGCGTCGGGCAGGACCCCGAACGCCAGCGACATCAGCTGCGTCACCAGGGCAGGCAGCCGTCGCACCCCCGCGCGCGCCAGCGCCTCGGCGAGCGCCTCGCGGGCGGTGTTGTAGGAGACGCCGGCCGCCGCGGCAGCGGGCCGCACGCCCCCGGTCCGGACGATCTCGGTCACCACGCGGGTCTGCAGGCCGTTCAGACCGTGGGCGCGGCAGGCGGCCTCCAGCGGCGGGGTCACGTGTGCGGCGTGGCTGGTCAGCACGACCACCTGGCCGGGGCGCGCGACCGCGGCCTCGTGCACGCCGGGCGGCAGCCGCCAGCCCGTGGCCCGCTCGGCTCGCGCGTACAGGAAGACGGCGCTTTCCTCCGCGCCCGCGAGCGCCACCGGCGCCGAGACGGTGGCGTCGCTGTGCAGCACGCGGCGGACGATCTCGGCGTCCACGCACGCCGGGCCCTCCATGCCGATGAACGCCGGCGTCGCGAAGCTGGTCTCGCCGTGGCTGTCCACCACCGCCGCCGCGATGCTGTCGAGGTTGAACAGCGGCGTGGATTCCGGCTCCAGGCGCGTCAGGTCGTACGCCTCGCCTTCCGTCGTGCGGAGCAGCGCCGCCAGATCGGCGAGGGCTGCCTCGTCCGCCTCGCCCTGCGTGTCACCAGCCATGGCCGGCAGGGTACGCCGCAACGCTCGGTCCGCGAAGCATCGTTCGCGGAACGCTAGTCCCGGCCGGGCGTCCTGAGCTTGCGGTCGAAGAAGTCGAGCGTCTGGACCGCCCGATGCATCCGGTTCATCGGCGTCCACCCGCCGCGGTGACGAAGCCCCGGATAGACCATGGTCTCGAAGGGCGTCCCCGCCGCCTGCAGCGCGAACAGCAGCCGGGTCGTGTGGTCGAACGTGACGTTGTCGTCGGCCATGCCGTGGACGATCAGGACGGCGCCCGGCTTCAGCTTAGAGGCCCGCGACGTGAGCTCGGTGGCCGCGTAGCCGGCGGCGTTCTCCGCGGGCGTTCCCATGAAGCGCTCGGTGTAGTGGGTGTCGTACAGCGCCCAGTCCGTGACCGGGGCGCCCGCCACTCCGGCCCGGAAGGGGCTGTCGGGCGCGGTGAGCATCAGCAGCGTCATGTAGCCGCCGTAGGACCAGCCGGTGACGCCGATCCGGTCCGGGTCGACGAAGGGCAGGGACTGCAGGTAGCGGGCGCCCGCGATCTGGTCTTCGACCTCCAGCTGGCCGAGTCGCCGGTCGATGGCGGTCTTGAAGGCCACCGAACGGTTGGGCGTGCCGCGGTTGTCGAGCCGGAACAGGATGTAGCCGGCGTCCAGCAGGATCTGGTCCTCGGGCGAGTGCCAGGTCTTCTGCACCCGGGCCGACCCGGGCCCGCCGTAGACCTGCACGATCACCGGGTGCCGCTTCGAGGGGTCGAACCCCGGCGGCGTGCGCAGCGACCACCAGAGGTCCTGGCCATCGGCGGCCTTGATCGTCCCGAACTGCGGTTCACGCAGGCGTTCGGCGTACGGCCAGAAGGGGTGGCCCGCCTTCAGGGCGTTCTCCTCGATCCACCGCACCCGCACGCCGTCGGCGCGG
This sequence comes from Phenylobacterium sp., assembly GCF_016793225.1. Lineage (GTDB taxonomy): Bacteria > Pseudomonadota > Alphaproteobacteria > Caulobacterales > Caulobacteraceae > Phenylobacterium. The sequence continues at coordinate 11,986 of NZ_JAEUMN010000079.1, read as the reverse complement.
TAGAGCGCGGTCTGCGGCGGCGTCTTCGGATCCTCGTAGGTCCCGACGAAGGCGCCGCCCTTCTCGGCGACGGCCACGGCCCACACGCCGCCGCCGGGCGTCAGCGCCTTCGGCGGGCCCGGGGTACGGTATGAGACCGCGTACAGCCGGTTCTCGGTCGGATTGTCCTTCCGGCCGAGGAAAAGCACCCGGCCCGTGGCCTCGTCCACGCCCTCGATCTTCTCGACCGCCCAGTCGCCCTGCGTGACCTGGCGGATCAGGCGGCCGTCGGGGCCGTACAGGTAGAGGTGCAGCCAGCCCGACCGCTCCGAGGACCATAGGAAGTTCCCGTCCTTGAGCGGCCGGAAGTCGTTGGTCAGGTCCACCCAGTGGGGGCTCGTCTCGGAGAGGATGACCTTCGAGGCGCCGGTGGCCGGGTCCACGGCCAGGATGTCGAGGCGGCGCTGGTCGCGGCTCTGCCGCTGGACGTAGAGCGTCCTGCCGTCCTTGGCCCAGGCGACACGGGCGAGATAGATGTCGGCGTTGGGCCCGAGGTCCACCTTCACCCGGGGTCCCGCCAGGGGCTGGACGAAGAGGTCCACCCGGGCGTTCGGCCGTCCGGCGCGGGGATAGCGTTGGGCGACGACCTGGGCGCCGGTGGCGTTCACCTCGGGCCGCGGAACGACGTCGACGCCCGTCTGGTCCACGAACGCGACCGCGATGGCCCGATCGTCGGGGCTCCACCAGTAGCCGGTCGATCGGTCCATCTCCTCCTGGGCGATGAACTCGGCCGTGCCCCAGCTCTTGAGCTCCGTCCCGCCCTCGGTCACCGCGCGTTCCGGACCGCCCGAGGCCGGGACGATGTAGAGGTTGTCGTCGCGGACAAACGAGACGAAGCCGCCCTTCGGCGACACCTTCGCGTCGATCTCGTCGGCGGCCGAGCGGGTGAGCTGGCGGGCCTGGCCCGCGGCGATGTCGTAGACCCAGAGGTCGCCTTCCACGGGCGCCAGGATCATCCGGGCCTGGTCGTCCCAGGCGTAGTCGACCACGCCCCGCGTGGCGACGCCGGCCCGCTCGCGGCGCGCCTTCTCGGCCTCGGAGAGCTCGCGGGCAGGGGGCGCGAGCTTGCGACCGTCGAGCAGCATCCGCGGCTCGCCGCCGGCCACGTCGGCGATCCACAGGTCCGAGATGGTGAGGTCGTCGGCGCGGGTCTTGATGTAGGTGACCGCCTTGCCGTCCGGCGACAGCTTCACGCCGCGGGCGCGCGGGCCCGAGATGTCGGGACTTTCGAAGACCCTGAGCGGGGGAAGGCGTTCGGCCATGGCGGGGGTGAGGGGCGCGGCGGCGACGAGGGCGGCCGCGAGGGCGGCGGTGAGCAACTTCATGGCGGGGTTGAACAGGGAAGCCGGCCGCTTGGCAATCTCCCGTCCGGCCGGCGCCGGCGCCGCCTGCGGCGATCGCCATGGAATGGCGCGGCAAGCGGGGCGCTCGTGACGGTCGGCGGTCACAGGCGCTGGGTTCGTGGCGCCGCTGAAACGGAGGGCGCAATCGTCGGCCGAGCCGGCTGCGGCAGAGTGCGGGGCATGAGGACGCCATTGCTGCACCGTCTCTTGGGCCCCGTCGCGGCGCTGGCGCTCGCCGCACCGGCCATGGCGCAGACGCCGGCCAGATACACCCTCGACACGCCCATCGAGCAGTTGATGGAAGACCCGGTCACCCTGGCCTGGCTCGATCGGCACTTCCCCGGCCTCTCCGAGCGGATGAGGGACCCGGAGGTGGCGACCATCTTCGCGGGGGTCAGCATCGAGGGACTGGCGATGGATCCCGACCACGGGCGCGCCTTGACCCCCGAGGTGATGGCGAAGCTAAAGGCGTCCCTCGAGACGACGCTCGCCAAGGCGGCCGCCGCCCGCTGAGGGCTCGACTTGTGACCTCCGGCGGTCTACCTCGCCGCCATGAGCGACGAGACCCCTCCGACCCTTCCCGACCGGCTGAGCGTCGATCCCCGCAGCCCCTACTACGACGAGGCGGTGCTGCAGCGGAACGTGGGCGTGCGCTTCAAGGGGCAGGACAAGACGAACGTCGAGGAATACTGCGTCAGCGAAGGCTGGGTGCGGCTCTCCGTGGGCGCGTCCAAGGACCGTCACGGCAACCCCCTGACGGTCAAGCTCCAGGGGCCGGTGGAGCCCTACTTCCGCGAGGGCTGAGAGGCCAGCCGGTCCCCGGCGGCCCGCCGTCCGCAGCGCCGGCAGGCTGGATCCGGGACGTCCTGCGCTTCCGACCGTCCCCACGCCGCCGCTCGTCGCGCGTCTTGCGTCATTGTCGTGGCGCGGGCGCCACACAACGCGCCGGATCGACCGGTCGCATCGGTGCGTGACCGTCGCGCAACGGAATCCCGGCGCCGAATGGCGAAGCCGCGGCGGCCAGCGAAAATCCTGCAAAGACAGAAGCATAGATGCAGGCTGAAGCGTCCGGCGGCGCGCCCTGCCTGAACGTTATTCATGCAATGGGTGAGGCGATCTCCCTAATCCCCCGGCCGGGGCCTCCCTAGAGGAAACGCAGGCAGCGGCATGGGGCGCCGCAGCACGCGCGCGTCCCGACATGTCCGCTGACAGCAGCACGCACCTCCCGCGGCGCGACCGCCGGGGCAACAGGGGACCGGAGTTCCATGGCCTATTCCATTCGCCAGCGCCTGCTGGCCACCACCCTCATCGCCGGGGCCCTCTCGGCCGCGGCGCCGTTCGGCGCGGCCGTCGCCCAGACCGCCGAGGAGGGCACGGAGGTCGGCGAGATCGTGGTCACCGGCTCGCGCATCCGGCGCGACACCTTCAACGCGCCGCAGCCGCTCTCGGTCGTCACGGCCGAGACGATCCGAGAGGCCGGGCAGGTGTCGGTGGGCGACGTGCTGATGGAGCAGCCCAGCCTGAACCCCAACCAGAACGCCCAGACCACCTCGGCGACGCTGTTCCTGGCCGGCCAGACCCGCGCCGACATCCGCGGCCTGGGCGCCCAGCGGACGCTGGTGCTGATGGACGGCCGCCGCCTGCCGTTCTCGGACGCCTCGTCGCCCGCGGTCGACCTGAACACGATCCCCTCGCTGATGATCGAGCGGGTCGAGACCATCGCGGGCGGCGCCTCGGCGGTCTACGGCTCGGAGGCCATCGCCGGCGTCGTGAACTTCATCATGAAGAAGGAGCAGCGCGGGCTCGAGCTCGACGTCCAGGGCGGCATCGCCCAGGAGGGCGACGGCGAGGAGCTCCGGGTCGGCTTCAACTGGGGCTCGAAGTACTTCGAGGACCGGCTCAACGTGCTGGTGGGCGGCGAGTACGCCAGCATCGACAAGATCATGGCCCGCGACCGCGACTTCGCCTTCCCGGGCGTGCGGCGCAACAACGCGGCCGGCGTGACGACCCAGAACGTCGTCCCGAACTCGCGCACGAACCTGTCGCCGTTCGCCACCTTCCAGCTGCGCAATTCCAACGTCACCTCGACCGACACGGTGGTCGGCGGCCTCGCCGTCAGCCGTGACCTGCGCGACAACGGCGCCTCGCTGGTGCGCCTGTCGCCGGCCTGCGCGACCGGGGTGGTCCTGCCCACCTGCCAGGACGCGTCGCTCGTCTACAGCCAGCTGTACACGGCCCTGCAGGGCAAGGCGAACCGCGCCGTCCTGCGGACCTATGTGGACTACCAGATCACCGACACCTGGAAGGCCTTCGTCGACGCGAGCTACGTGAAGGTCTCCGGCTACGGCTACTTCGTGCCGGCGTTCTCCAACGCCAGCGGCGGCGGGACGATGCCGATCGTCATGCGGGGCGACAACGCCTACCTGAACGGTCCCGGCGCCACGGCCGCGGCGCTGCGCGCCGTGTGGACGGGGCCCGTGAACGGTCCGAACGGACAGCCGCTGCCGTTCGCCCAGCGGGGCGCGGGCCTGACGCTCACCCAGGCGAGCGCCGTCAACGTCGGCAAGATCTGGGAGGAGTTCGGCTGGCGCGACGTGAAGACCGAGCGCGAGCAGATCCGCATCGCCGGCGGCATGGAGGGCGAGTTCGAGACCTTCGGCCGCCAGGTGAACTGGGACGCCTACGTCCAGTATTCCGACCTGGCCGGCAAGACGACCTCGTACAACGTCCCGAACCTGGCGCGCGTCCAGCAGGCGGTGGACGCGGTTCTGCTCAACGGGCAGGTGGTGTGCCGCGACGCGGCGGCCCGCGCGGCCGGCTGCGCGCCCTGGGACCTGATCAACGGCCCGTCCCGCGAGGCGATCCTGTGGTCGAACGCCAACTCGGCCACGGACCAGGACGTCTCGCAGACGGTCGCCGGCCTGAACTTCACCACCAGCCTGTTCGAACTTCCGGCCGGCCCGGTGGGCGTGGCTTTCGGCGCCGAGTACCGCAAGGAGAAGAGCCGCTTCGCCCAGGATGCGCTGGGCGCCTCCGCCGCGCTGTTCATCAACGCCATCGGCACGCGCGAGGGCGAGTACGACGTGAAGGAGGCCTACGGCGAGATCCGCATCCCGCTCCTGAAGGACGTTCCGTTCGCCGAGGAGCTGACGCTGGAGCTGGCCGGACGCGTCTCGGACTATTCGACGATCGGCGGCGCCGACCAGTACCGCATCCACCTGGAGTGGGCGCCGATCGATGACATCCGGTTGCGCGGCTCGCAGAGCACCGCGGTGCGTGCGCCGAACATCGTCGAGCTCTTCGCGCCGCAGAGCCGGAACTTCACGACCGCAGCCACCGACCCGTGCGACGCGGCGGTGTTCGCGGGGGCGACCGCGGCCCAGCAGGCGGCGCGGCGCGTCACCTGCGCGGCGGCGATCCCCGGGTGGAACTCGGCCACCTTCCAGTCGAACTTCGGGACCGGCCGGCCGTCGCTGCCGCTCACCGTGGGCGGCAATCCGGACCTCGGTCCGGAGACGGCGCACACCTACCAGTACGGCGTCGTGATCCAGCCGCGCTGGGTCCCGAACCTCCAGATCTCGGCGGACTTCTTCAAGTACAACGTGACCCAGCAGGTGGGCACGGTGCCGATCAACACGCTGTTCCAGGGCCTCTGCTACGACTCGACGCAGCCGATCGCCTCGAACCCGTTCTGCGCCCAGATCGTGCGGGACCCGACCGGCGTGAACACCGGCGTGGTCGGCGGGGTCACCGAGGTCTTCCTCATCAACCAGAACGTCGCCAGCGTGAAGGTCGAGGGCTGGGACTACGCGGTGTCGTACGGCTTCCGCACCGAGGATCTGATGGGGCAGGACTACGGCGACGTCGCCCTGCGCCTGGACGCCACCTGGATGTACCGCTTCCACCTGCAGGGCCTGCCGGGCCAGGCGTTCACCCAGCTCGCGAACTCGATCAACAACGCGCTGGCCGAGTGGAAGGTGAACGCCACCGCCCGCTGGACCTACGGCAAGGTGTCGGTGACCTGGAACACGCTCTGGATCGACTCGATGATCGCCAACAACGCGTTCCAGCCGAACCAGCTCGACCCCTACTACACGGGCGACTACTTCCGGCACGACCTGCGCGCCACCTACCGGATGAACGACGACATCGTCTTCCGGGCGGGCGTCATCAACCTGTTCGACCGCGAGCCCCCCGGCCTGCCTGAGACCTACAACGGCACGGGGCTCGGCGCCTCGCAGTACGACAACCGCGGCCGGTTCTTCTTCGTCGGCGCGAACCTGAACTTCTAGGCCCCGATCCGGGACGGCCGCCGAGACGGGACCCCCTTTCCCTCGGGAAGGGGGTCTTCGTCGTTCCGGGCGGGGCGCTACTCCTCGTCGTCCTCGAGCGGCGGCAGCGGCTCGACCTTCAGCGAGGTGATGCGGGCGCCCTTGCGGGCCTCGACCCGGAAGCGATGGCGATGGAACGTGAAGGCCTGGCCGACCTCGGGGATCGCCTCGGCCTCGTGGATGAGGAGCCCGGCCACCGTCACCGCCTCGTCGTCGGGCAGGTTCCAGTTCATGGCGCGGTTGAGGTCGCGGATGGTGACCGCGCCCTCGACCAGGACGCCGCCGTCCGCCAGCGGCTTCACGCCGCGCGCCACGACGTCGTGCTCGTCCTCGATCTCGCCCACGATCTCCTCGAGGATGTCCTCGAGCGTGACGAGGCCCTGCAGCGCGCCGTACTCGTCGACCACCAGCGCGAAGTGGACCTGGCGCTTCAGGAAGGCGGCGAGCTGGTCCTTCAGCGTCGTGGTCTCGGGGATGTACCAGGGCTCGCGCAGGATGGCCGACACGTCGACGGCGCCGATGTCGCCCTCGGCGTCGGCGAGCGCGGCCAGCAGGTCCTTCAGGTGCAGGACGCCCACGATGTTGTCCGGCTCGTCGCGGTAGACCGGCAGGCGCGTGTGGTTGGCGTCGAGGGCGGCGCGCAGGAGGTCGCGCGCGGGCAGGGCGCCGTCCAGCGTGGCCATGGACCGGCGGTGGATCATCACCTCCGAGACGTCCATCTCGCCCAGGTCGAGCACGCCGCCCAGCATGTAGCGGTCGCGGGTCTCCACGAGCCCTTCCGAGTGGTGGTACTCGACCGCGCCGCGGATCTCCTCGTGGGCGGCAAGCACGTCGGCGCCGGCGTCGAGCTTGATCCCGAACGGCCGCAGCGTCTGGCGCACGATCCACTGCGCGCCGTCGGCCAGCGGGCCGAAGATGCGCACCAGCCAGGTGGTCGGGATCGACAGCGTCCGCGCGACGTCGTCCGCGCGGGCGATGGCGATGGTCTTGGGCAGGATCTCGCCGAAGATGACCACCAGCACCGTCATGATGGCCGTGGAGATCAGCGGGCCGAGGGCCGAGCCGGGCGGGAACAGCGATGTCAGCACCGCCGTGGTCAGGGCCGAGGCCCCGATGTTCAGGACGTTGTTGGAGAGCAGGATCGCCCCGATCATGGTCTCCTGGTTGCCGATCAGGCGATTGACCCGCCGCGCGGCGGCGTCGCCTTCGCGTTCCAGCTGGTGCAGCCGGCCGCGGCTGGCGGCGGTCATCGACGTTTCCGCCGCCGACACCAGCGCCGCCAGGGTGAGCAGGATCAGCAGGGACGGCGCGAGCGCCCCAAGGACCGCCCAGATCACGCGAGAGCTCCTTCAGCGGCCAGGAAGGCGCGGACCGCGTCCGCGTCCACGTCCTTGGCGACGAACGCATCCCCAAGCCCGCGGGCGAGGATGAAGGTCAGGCGCCCGGCCTCGGCCTTCTTGTCCTGCGCCATGTGGGCCACCAGCCGGCCGGCGTCGAACGGATGCCCCGGGACGGCGTCGAGCGTCGTCGGCAGGCCGGAGGCGCCGATGGCCGCGGCGGCGCGCCCGGCGTCCTGGCCGGTCGCCAGGCCCTGGGCGGCGGAGAAGCGGAAGGCCAGCGCCATGCCGACCCCCACGGCTTCGCCGTGCAGCAGCGCCTCGCCGTAGCCGGTCTCGGCCTCGAGGGCATGGGCGAAGGTGTGGCCGAGGTTGAGCAGCGCGCGGCAGCCCTGTTCGCGCTCGTCCGCGGCGACGATCTCGGCCTTCATCTCGATCGACCGCGCGACCGCGTGGGACAGCGCCGACGGTTCGCGGGCGAGCACCTCGGCGACGTGCGCCTCGAGCCATTCGAAGAAGGCGAGGTCGCCCAGGAGGCCGTACTTGATCACCTCGGCGTAGCCGGCCCGCATCTCCCGGTCCGGCAGCGTCTCCAGGACGGAGAGGTCGGCGAGCACCAGGCGCGGCTGGTGGAAGGCGCCGACGAGGTTCTTGCCGCGGGGCGTGTCGATGGCGGTCTTGCCGCCGACCGAGGAATCCACCTGCGCCAGGAGCGTGGTCGGGATCTGCACGAAGTCGACGCCGCGCTTGTAGATCGCCGCGGCGAAGCCCGCGAGGTCGCCCACCACGCCGCCGCCGAAGGCGGTGACGATGTCGCCCCGGTCGAGCTCCAGCGCCAGCAGGCGGTCCATGAGGTCGGCCAGGCCCTCGAAGCTCTTGGTCTGCTCGCCCGGGGGCACGACCACGGGCAGGGCCTCGACGCCGCCGGCGGCCAGCCCGGCCGTGAGCCTTTGCCCGTGCAGCGCCCAGACGGTCTCGTCGCTGACCACCGCGGTCCGGCCTCGCCGGGCGAAGGGCGCGATCCGGCGGCCGGCGTCGTCCAGCAGGCCCTGGCCCACGAGCACGTCGTACGCGCGCTCGCCCAGGCCGACGGGGATGGTGCGGCTCATCGGGCGGTCTCGCCCAGGTGCGCCTGCAGCGCCTGGATCACCTGGCCCACGGTGATGTGATGCGCCGCGTCGCCGGTCTCCACCGTGATGTCGGCCTCGGCGTAGACCGGATACCGCGCCTCGGCCTGGGCCTTCAGGACCTCCAGCGGATCCTTGCCGGCGATCAGCGGACGATTGTCCTTGCGGCCCACGCGCCGGGCGAGGACCTCGAGGTCGGTCTTGAGCCAGATCGACACGGCCTTTTCCTTGATGAGCCCGCGGGTCTCGGGGCTCATGAACGCGCCGCCGCCGGTGGCGAGGACATGCGGCGGCCCTTCGAGCAGGCGGGCGATCACCCGGCGTTCTCCATCGCGGAAGGCGGGTTCGCCGAGCTGGGCGAAGATCTCGGGGATCGAGCGGCCGGCGGCGGCCTCGACCTCGGAGTCGGCGTCGCGGAACGGCAGCCCGAGCGCGGTGGCGAGCCGGCGCCCGACACTCGACTTGCCCACGCCCATCAGGCCCACGAGAGCGATGGTCCGGCGGCGCAGAGGTTCGTAGCGGTCCATGAACGGGAGAGCCTTTACACGAGCCTGTGTGCTCGCGCCAATCCGGGGTCGTGGCTAGGATGCCGTCCATGTTGCGCTTCGTCCTTCCCGCCCTGTTCGCCGCCGCCCTCTCGGGGCCCGCCGCGGCGCAGGTGGAGGTGGTCCAGCTCGCCGCGCCGGACGCCTTCTCGACCCCCGGCCGCGACACGGGGCTGCCCGCGGACCTCTGGGCCGGAACGCCCATCGACACCGCGCGCGCCGTGCTGCCGCAGCTCGCCGCCAAGCCGCTGTCGCCGGCGGCCGCCCATCTCGCCCGCCGCGTGCTCGCCACGGGCGCCAAGGGGCCGGACGGCTCGGCCGGCGACGAGGCCCTGGCCGGGCAGAGGGCCACGGCCCTCATCGCCCTGGGCGACGTGGGCGCCGCCACGCGGATCCTCGACCGGGCGCCCGGCGTCGACCGCAACGCCGAACTGGCGCGGGCCGCGGCCGAGACCGCGCTGCTTTCCGGCGACACGGCGCGGGCCTGCGGCGTCGCCGAGCGCCTCGCGACGAACCGCGGCGACATCTACTGGATACGGCTGCGGGCCTTCTGCCAGCTGGAAGCGGGCCAGGCGCCGCAGGCCCAGCTGACCTTCGAGCTCGCCCAGACCCAGGCGCGGGACGCCGTCTACGGCCGGCTGATGTCGGCGCGGATCGCGGGCACGCCGCCGGGCGCGGCCTCGGCGCGGAACGGGCTCGACCTGGCGCTCTCGCGGGCGCTGAACCTCGACCTGGCCGCCGCCAAGCCCGCGCCGGCGGTGGCGGCGGCGCTGGCCGGCGGCGAGGCGCCGCCCACGCCCGGCTTCGACACCACCACGATCGACGCCGAGATCGGCGGCCTGGCCGCCGCGGTCCGGGCGGGACTGCCTCCGGAGGCCGGCGTCTCGGCCCTGATCGCCGCGGCGGCCGAGGCCGCGGACCCCAAGACCCGCGCGCGCCTGCAGGCGGCGGCGCTGCTGGTGTCCTCGCTGGCCAACGACCTGCCCGGCGCCGACCGGGCGAAGCTGGCCGGGTTCGCCGTGCCGGAGGGCAAGGCGCCCGCGGGCCGCAACCAGGCGCTGGAGGCGGCGTCGGACACCCGGCGGGCCGGCGAGGCGGCGCTTCTGGCGCTGTGGACCTGCGCGGACGCCGGCGCCGCGGGGCCCGCGACGGCCGACCGCGCCCGCATCGTGCGGACCCTGGCCCGCGCGGGCCTGGCGGACGACGCACGCCTGTTCGTCCTGGAAGGGCTGGCGGCGCTGAAATGAGCGGCAGAGGGGCCGACTGGGTCGACGCCTTCCTCGAGATGATGGCCGTGGAGCGCGCGGCGGCGCGCAACACCCTTTCGGCCTACGCCCGCGACCTCGCCGACGCCGGCGCCTATCTCACGGCGCGCGGCCCGGGCCTGGCGGCCGCGACCGCCGAGGACGTGGAGGCCTATTTCGCCGCGCTGGGCGCGCGCGGGCTGTCGCCGGCGACGGCGGCGCGGCGGCGGGCGGCGGTGCGCCAGTTCTACCGCTTCGTGCTGGGCGAAGGCTGGCGCGACGACGATCCGTCCCGCCGCGTCGAGGCGCCGAAGAAGGGGCGGCCGCTGCCGAAGGTGCTCACGCGCGAGGAGATGGACCGGCTGATCGCCGCCGCATCCGCCCGCGACGGCGCCCAGGGGCTGCGGTTCGGCTGCATGGTGGAGCTCGCCTACGCCTCGGGGCTGCGGATCTCGGAGCTGACGGCGCTGCCGCTCGCGGCGCTGGCGCGGGACCCCTCCTACCTCATCGTGAAGGGCAAGGGCGGCAAGGAGCGGCTGGCGCCGCTGAACGACAAGGCGCGCGCGGCGGTCCGGGCCTATCTCAGCGAACGCTGGCGCTTCGTGCCCAAGGGGGAGAAGACCAACCCCTGGCTGTTCCCGTCACGCGGCCGCGCCGGCCGGCTGACGCCGCGCCGCTTCGCGCAGGTGCTGGACGAGGCGGCGGCGGGCGCCGGAATAGACCCCGAGCGCGTGAGCCCGCACGTGCTGCGGCATGCCTTCGCCACCCACCTGCTGGAAGGCGGCGCCGACCTGCGGATCGTCCAGAAGCTGCTCGGCCATGCCGACATCGCCACCACGCAGATCTACACCCACGTGGCCTCGGACCGCCTCCGCGAAGTGGTCCAGACCCGCCACCCGCTCGCCAGGAAGAAGTAGCGCGGGGGAGGGGGGCTGTTGGGCGGAAGCCCTGCCGGCTACCCCCTCCCCGCCGGCGCGGTGCGCCGCCGGACCTCCCTCGAGGGGGGGAGGATCTTGGGGGGAGGGTGCTCCCCCTCTGGGGGAGCTCGCGGAGCGAGAGGGGGTCCTGGGGCGAAGGCCCTGCCCGCCACCCCCTCCCCGCCGGCGCGATGCGCCGCCGGACCTCCCCCGAGGGGGGAGGATCTTGGGGGGCGAGGGTGCTCCCCCTCTGGGGGAGCTCGCGGAGCGAGAGGGGGAGCGGCGGGACTTGCACAGGTCAGGCGTGCAGCCGCCATCACCCCACGCCGTCATCCCGCGGCTTGTCCGCGGGATCCATGCCGGCGGCTGCGGGGCGGTCGGATGGCGCGGCAGGGGTCCTGCGACGTCGGCCGGCTCACAGCCGGCGGACGCATGGGTCCCGCGGACGAGCCGCGGGATGACGGGGGCGTGCGGGGGTGCGGTCCCGCGGGGGCGCCGGGGATTTGGGGGCTTTACCAGCCGCTGTCGCGCATGATCTGGCCGGGGCGGAGCTTTTCCCAGGGGGGGATGTAGGGCTCCGGCGGGGGATCGGGGGGTCGGGGCGGAGGTTCGGGCGCGGCCTCGGGAACGGGGCCGAAGTCGCCGACGTCGGCCGGGTAGGCGGCGTCGTGTGTGTCGGCGTCGTCGTCGCCGTCGGGCTGATCGTGGAGGTCGAACTCGTCGGCGAGGCGCTGCACGAGGGCCTCGACGGGCGTGGCCAGGAAGTCGTCGTCGTGGGCGAGTTCGGCGAGGCGGGGCTCAAGGTCTTCCCAGACGTCCAGCGCCTCGACCTGTCCGAAGCGGCCCCACACCAGGCGGGCGAGGCGGTTGTCGACGCGCTTGCGGTGATGCTCGCGGGCGGCCTCGTCGGCCTTGCGGGCGCGGACCTCGGCGGCCTCGGCCTCGCGGCGGGCGCCGGCGGCGGCCTCGGCCTGCTCGCGGTCGAAGCGCTGCTTCAGGAGGACGACCTGGCCGACGGTGCGGGCGAAGGCGTTGGCCGTGCGGCCGCAGCGTTCGAAGCCTTCGATGTCCTGGCCCTCGGCGGCATGGGCCATGAGGCCCCT